>JAEZLJ010000158.1 GCA_023415275.1 Bacteroidota bacterium | reverse complement strand
TCATCTCTTTTGTTGAATCCACCGCCACCACCACCATGGCCGCCCCTGAATCCGCCACCGCCTTGTCCACCGCCTGAACCACCACGCTCATCGGCCTGTTTTACCACCAATGGCTTTTTGCCAAGGGAGATATCGTTTAGGTGTTCAATAGCTTCCCTGGCCTCTTCATCATTGGGCATGTCCACAAATCCAAAGCCCCTGCTCTTACCTGTTTCTTTATCCATGGTAACTTTGGCGGAAGCAATTGTGCCAAATTTTTCGAAGATCTCCATCAGCTCATCATCATAAAGATCGTATGGGAGGCCTGCTACAAAAAGTTTCATGTAGGATATTTTAGGGAGTAAATGTACATAACTTATTTTGGTATTACCAGTCTGCAAGGTTTTGATAAAAGAAAAAATTAATTGCTGTCAATGAAGGCCTCTTTGCTTGACCATTCCGCCCTGTATATCGTTGATACTGTGCTGGATGATAAAAGCCTTATGGTCAATGGCGTCCACTATGGATTTTAATTTGCCTACTTCCAGCCGGGTGACCACAGTAAAGAGGATGTCATTTTCAGCGTCGCTTTCGCCGCGTTTGCCATAACCTTTTTTGCCGCTGTACACCGTGACACCCCTTCCCATTTCTTCGGTAATACGGTCCCTGATGATCTGGCTTTGTGGTGATACGATGGTGACGCCGGTGTATTCTTCCAATCCATATAAAAGGAAGTCAATGGTTTTGGAAGCAGCAAAATAGGTGAGTATGGAGTAGGAGGCAGGTTCAACCCCAAGGAAGAAAAGAGCGGTGGCAAATATGACCACATTGAGCAGCAGGATGACATCTGCTACTTTCAACATACTAGTGTTTTTGCTTACCAGTAAGGCGGCGATCTCTGTCCCGTCCAGTACAGATTCTGCCCTGATGGCCAATCCTATGCCCAGTCCAATAAAGAAACCACCAAAAACGGCTGTCAGCAATTTGTCAGGTGTTACATCAGGATAAGGTACAAAGGCCAGGCAGAAGGCTAAGCCTGCAATGGCCAGCGTGCTTTTAAGGGCAAATTTGAGCCCGAGCTGGAAATAAGCCAGTATGATGAATGGCAGGTTGATCAGGGGAATGAGTATATATAAAGGCCAGCCGAATATATTATTCAACAACATGGAAATTCCCGTGACTCCACCATCAATAAAATGACTGGAAAGCAGGTAACCCTTAATGCCCATTCCGGCAGATAAAATAGCGATGATAATGAGGATATAACTTTTGATCTCGCGGAAGACTAATCTTTTAATTGGCATTCCGCTAAAAATAATAAAGAAATGGGAAAGCTTTTTATGAATACATGTGAAATGATGTTTAAGCTAGTGGCAGTGTGCTCATGCTACTCTTATTTGAGGTGAACCGTTGTCGTGATTGTAGCTATAGGGTATAGATTTCGATCGGTGGTATATTCCCCGGCCATTCCAAACAGTTATTAAAATACAGTATTATATCATTGACAAATCCTTGATTACTATCAATATTATAATCAGATTTTAATCCACTACTAACATAGCCATAACAAGATATTATCATTATGTGAAGTAATTTTGTATTCAACAAAGCAGAAAATTTTTCTCATAAGCAGTTAGTTTTGGTTGCGACCCCTGTTTCCACAGGGGTCTATTTTTTGCCCCATGGTAATCCTCATTCTTCCTATTTTTTCAGCGGCCCATTAATTGTATTACTACTGCAGGGCCGGCATGATCTCCACATGCGGTTTTAAATCCTATATTTTATTCTGAACCACCTAATCAGTTACAGGATATTCATTATGAATCAATATTACAGGCAGGCCATCATCAAACTACTTGTATTGCTTTCCTTCATGGCGGGCCAGGTTGCCATTAAGGCCCAGGATGTTCCCATTGCTGGTCAGAAGCGTATCTTTTTCCCATATCCTATGGATCGGAACTGGAGCACTTCCGTTGGATTCACCGCTACCACCATGCCTTACGAGATCACCGAGGAACTGCATTTCAGGATGCCTGCCGGTGATGTGCATATTTTGCGCAGGTTAAAGGATAAATGGTACCTGGATGGGCGCCTCTCCTTGCAGGGACTTCAAAACCTTATTACCCTGGGGCCCCGGATAGCCATTCCTGTTAGTGACAGGGTTTCCGTAGGTGCCGGTAATGATCTGGGGTTTTGGTTTGGATTCATTAATGTGCAGGGTGTAAAAACCAAGGGTACCGGGTGGCAAAACTATCCTAATCTTTCAATGGGTTACCGATTCAATAAACGCATCCTGCTGACATTAAAGGCGGAAGGCATAATGAACATCGGCATCAATACACACGCAGGCGATGTGAAGGTGGCTACAGATTACCGGTGGTTCAGCGGCTCGGCGTATACAGTGGCTCTTGAACAACCTTTCTATGGAAAGAAAAGCCTTACATTGGCATTCAGGGCTATCTACACTAACTTCTACTGGCAGACCTGGACTCTTTTTGAACCTTATGACCGAAACTTATTCTTTCCACAGGTAATTGTAGGTATCATTTTATGAAAGCAATTGTTATCATATGGCTGGTTGTTATGATGGCTTTATCTTGCAAAAGGAATTTTGAAGCCCCAGTTCCGGATACACGATGGGATCTTTTTGAAGCGGCCACCATACTTCCCGCACAGGCAAGGCCTGCATTGGAAGGGGTGTATGTGATACAAGAAGGAAGTGATGTGTTTGGGCCCGCCACAGCCGCCAAATGGAGTTATACGGCTAATGGGACAGATACGCTTTATCATCTTTCCCTATTTGGAGAAAAGGATGTTTCGTATTTTATCCTGGAGGGGAGGAGAAGTGGTGACAGCATATTGCTAAACGGGTACTGGAGAAAGATGGTGAATACAGAAACAGGCATTGCACGTTTTACAATAAGTGCGGCAAAGGGGGCCCGCCAGCTTTTGAATGGAATCCCTTTCACTATGGCAGATAGCCTGGTAATAGAAGGCAGTTTTGGTAATGGGCAGGCGTTGCCTGTCTTGCCCCTGCGGTTACGATATAACAGGCCTTTATACAAGGCAAAGCCATTGCAGATTGTAGCGCATAGAGGAGGGGGCAGCACATCGGATGTATTGCCGGCATCTGAGAATTCGGTTGCCATGATCAAGCTGGCATCGAGGTTTGGTGCCAATGGTATTGAGATAGATGTGCGCAAGACGAGTGATGATGTCTTTGTATTATTTCATGATGCCACTTTGAATGAACGGCTGATCCGGAAGAATGGGTTATTGGGACCTATTGAAAACTTCAGTTATGACCAGTTGTACACCTTAGTGCGGTTAAAGCAAGGCGAGCGCATACCCACTTTAGATGAAGCCCTGCACACAGTGGTGTATAACACAGCACTTGAATATGTATGGCTGGATACCAAATTCTCCGGACCATTAGAGGAACTGGTGAAAATACAACAGAGGTACATACAGGAGGCAAAGGCTATAGGCCGGAAGTTGGAGATTACCATTGGTATTCCTGACCAGGAAGTATTGCAGCATTTCCTGGCAATGCCGGATCATAACAATATCCCGTCTGTTTGCGAATTAACGCCGGAAGATGTAGTGGCTGCCAACTCAAGGATCTGGGCACCGCGTTGGACACTTGGTTTGCAGAATGAACAGGTGGAGCAGATCCATGCACAGGGAAGAAGGGCTTTTGTGTGGACGCTTGATGTGCCGCAAAATGTATCGGAATATATGTACCAGGGCCACTTTGACGGAATACTTTCAAACTATCCTTCCATTGTTGCTTATTACTACTATGCCAAACAATAAAATATTCATATCGCTATGGGTCTTGCTATGGAGCGTATGTGCATATGCGCAACCAGGCGGCTTTACCTCTGAACCTGTAAAAAGAGGAGATTATTCATTAGTGGTGTATGTCAGTGGCGGACTTGGGCATTATCCCTCTTATTCAAAAGACCTGGCGTACCTGGATCCTACCATCACCAATGTGAACCCGGTGTCCACCATCAGGATCATGTGGCATCCTGATCACCTGGTAAAACTTGGACTGGAGACGGGGTATATGACCTTTTTAAACTATTCTCTAAAGGATTCCGCAGGTCAAAAAGGGAAAGTTGTGTTGAATGCTACACCTGTATTGGTGGAATGGTCAATGGCACTTACTAAAAGATTCAATGTATTTGCCGGCTCGGGTGTATATTTTCTAACGACCAACCTGGACTATAAAAGTAAAACAAGGTCCAACAAGATCAGTGTGGGGTGGATGGCAGCAGCCTCGTATATTCAACCTTTGAGTAAAAATATGGGCTTCGGCGCAGAAGTGAAATGGCTGGATGCAGCAGAATCAAGGGATGGCACCATTTGCCTCCAATTGCAATGGGTGTGGCGCTTCTTAAAATGGTGATTTTTAATTAAGGAAAGGCAATGAACATTTCATTGCCTTTCTCTTTGAAGATAATCTATCAATTATTTACCTGTGTTTTACCTGCTTCATTGATCTTTTGAAGAGCAGTGATAGAACTGTTGGTAAAAGGATATTTTTCAAGTGCCATGCTGTAATACTTCTTTGCATTTTCTGTATCGCCAACTGTCAGATAATATTCTCCCATAGAATCATAAGGGTTAGAGCCTTCGGGATACAGCTCAATATATTTTTCGAAATTCTTTTTAGCCATAGCCATGTCCTTTTTTTCAAGCATATACATATAGGCTATGGAATTATACATAAAGGCATTGTCGGGGAATTGTTCAATGTATTCTTCTGCCGCTGCAAAACGTTCATTTGCTGTTTCCCTGGTATTGACATAAAAGGCTCCTATCATGCCTCCATCCGGAAACATTTCATGAAGCTTTGCCCATTTAGCCCTGTTCTCGGCAGGTGTATTTTCTTCGGCTACTATGGAAGCAAATAGTCTCTCCCCTTCTGTTTTGTTAGCTGCACTTTTAATAGCCTTTTGTATATACATTTTCTTTACATCACCCGTGCTCATGTTGGCCATAAATACTAGGGGAATAGTGAAATCGGGATCTAGTTTAAGAGCAGCAGTAAATTCCTGGTAGGCCTGGGGGAATTCAATATTTAAAAAGTGATTCACGCCCTCAGATGCCAGCTTTTTAGCTGCTTCAGATTTGGTAGTCCAGGTCATGGTCTTTTTCCCGCTTTCCTTTTTTTGCGCCAGCAACTGGGTGCTGCCCGTTAATAGCAACAGGCTGAATAAAACAGCAGTGATCTGTCTCATAATTATTAAGTTAAAAGTGATGAATAAGAAATGGAGTGCGGAGGTTGTAAAATCGGAGGATATCAGGTGAAGATTACTTCTTAAAAGATACAGCTATTTAATGAGACCGCTATTAAATTATTGGGATTATAGACCCGATGGGTTAAGTATTCATGAGGCCGGTGCAGTAAATTGATATTATGAAATTTATAGCAATCCATTGGGATTGATTTGGCTCAAACATTCCGATATTTACATTCGAATTTACAGACGATGCTTTGTTAACAGGCCGGTCAATATTCACAACTTTTTGAAGCTTTCCTGAACGCCCCCGTCCTTAAGAAAACCTCCAACCATCAATATATATTTCCCTTTATTTATCTGTAAACACTAATCTTAAAAAGGAATGTATTTAAAACTCATTATCTTCTGTATGTTAAACTTCCCCAGTGGACTTTTAAACAGCCAAACATTTGAAAAACCAATCTTATCTGGAGAACCCACTTTACCCAATGACAGTACATTAATTGCTTTTGCCAGCGATACCCAGGCCCCTATGTGGGTGGAGACACTATGGTTAAAAGCAAATAATAACAGGCAGGCTACCAGGAAGGTATTTACAGATATTGGCGCTCGCCGGCCGGGCTCGCTGTTTTTATTGGGTGATGTAGTAAACCTTGGATATAGTAACCGTCAATGGAAGCCCATCGATAACTATCTGGGTGAGCTCCGCAAAAGAAACATTGGCGTCTATGCCATCCTGGGCAACCACGAGGTAATGGGCTTTTCTAAAAAAGGCCAGGCTAAATTCCAGGCCAGGTTCCCGGAGCACAAGCGGACAGGTTATTTGGAGATCCGAGATTCAGTGGCTATTGTCCTGTTGAATTCTAACTTTAAATCACTCACTGAAGCAGAAGATGCAGAACAGGTAAGCTGGTATAAAAATACCTTGCAAAAACTGGATGCAGATTCTTCCATTCAATATATTATTACTACTTGCCACCATTCTCCCTATACCAACAGCAAAATTGTGGGTCCATCTACAGCTGTTCAAAACAGGTTTGTAAATCCTTTCCTGGCATCTAAAAAGAGTAAGTTGTTCTTGTCAGGCCATTGCCATGGATTCGAGCATTATAATATCAAGGGTAAAGACTTTATGGTGATTGGAGGTGGCGGTGGATTGCATCAGCCATTAAATGAGGATGGAAATTGCCTGCCCGATCTTTGTAAGAATTACAAGCCGCTGTTTCATTACCTGACGGTGCGCCGCTCTGCTGATGGCTTGCAGGTAACCTCCTATGAGCTTAAAAACGACTTTAGCCAGTTTGATGTAGGCTTACAATTCAACATTCAAAATCCTAATCAGCCTGCCGTTCAATATGCCAATACACTGGTAGGAAAGCCCGAACTGGTTCATTAAGAAATTATCAGTTATACTTCATACAGAGGCTCCCTTTTTTGAGGGAGCTTTTTGTTTGTCTTTACTCATGTAATAATTCGACAAAGTCAAAAACATTGATAAATTGCCAACCTTCAGAGTCGCACGTAAATTATGCTCCTGGTCTTATTATTTTACCACTCTCATAAATTCCCTGTAAGGTCAGGCCCCTCGTTCCTATATTGTCCACCGGAATGAGAAAGCATCAAAGAATAATATTTATCGGGCTTGCCCTGTTTTTTGGTATCCAGGCAGATAGCCTTGCCCAGCAGGTGGCCAGTATGCAACAAAAAGTACTTGATGAAAGAAACCAGGGATTAGCAGATGTTACCATCGAACTGGTCAGGTCAAAGGATAGTTCATTTATCATGGCCAGGCTAACAGATACTGCCGGTAAAGCCTTGTTCACCAATTTAATTCCTGGCGCTTATTTCATAAGAATGAGTAAGGTTGGTTTTTTAGCACAAACCAGTAAAACATTTGAGTTAACAGTTGACAATAACCTTCAACTTCCGGACGTGCAGCTTCAACCAGCCAATGGCAACCTTGTTGGAATAACAGTGACAGCCCGAAAGCCATTCATTGAAATAAAGCCAGGGAAAACGGTGGTGAATATGGAAGCTGGTTTTTCATCGGCTGGAACTACAGCAATGGAAGCCCTGGAAAAACTTCCTGGTATCACTATCGATAAAGACGGAAATGTGCAATTGAAAGGCAGGTCGGGTGTTACCATCATGGTAGATGGAAAACCTTCTTACCTGGATGGAGCACAATTATCTACCTTATTAGGAGGAATGAGTGCTTCGCAGATCAGCCAGGTAGAGATAATGGATATTCCACCATCGTACTTTGATGCTGCCGGTAATGCAGGCGTCATCAATATCAAAACCAAAAAGTCAAACCAAAAAGGCTTTAATACTTCCCTGACTTCAGCATATACACAGGGGCGCTATGCTAAATACAATGAGAATGTGCAGTTGAATTACAGGTCGGGAAGGTGGAATACCTTTTTAAATTACAGTCTAAATAATAATAGAAGCTTTACCCGGATAGATGCCACAAGAAGATATTATAAAGAAGATGAAAAAACACTTGTGTCAAAACTGGAACAGCCCAGTTTTCTTGATGGCCGTGGTACTGTTCATAATGTAAGAGCCGGGGCTGATTACAGTCTCAATACACGCACTGCTGTTGGTGTGGTGTTCACAGGATTATTGTTAAACAGGAAAAGTGGTGGTAATAATGAAGCAAGATGGCTGGGTTCGGACAATGAAACAGATTCGATCATTCATACAACCAGTAACAATAACAATCATTGGGAAAGCGGGGGCGCCAGTGTAAGTTTTAATCACAATGCTAGCCCCTTACGTTCTTTCAGTAGTGTTATTGACCTGGTAGGGTATAAGATCAAAGCTTCCCAGCATTTTGATAATAATGGTGTATATCCTGAGACTTACCAGGAATCTACCAGGGCTTCATTACCATCTGCCATCAATATAGTTTCGGCAAGGGTGGATTATGCGGATGTTTGGCAGGGTTGGAATTGGGAAACGGGTATAAAAACGGCGCACATTACCACAGATAACCTGGCGGCATATGAATACCTGGACGGATCTACCTGGAGGGATGACCAGGGGAAAAGCAATCATTTCCTATATACAGAGAATATACATGCCCTGTATGTTTCCGGCAAAAAGGACTGGAAAGTATTTCATGCCAATGGCGGCTTACGCTTTGAAAGAACGGCCTATGAGGCGAACCAGTTGGGAAATGCGATTGTAAAAGATTCCTCTTTTTCCCGTAGCTATAATAGCCTGTTCCCTAATATTTCATTATCAGTGGATGCTGATTCATCCAATAGTTTTTCATTAAGTGCAGGAAGGCGTATTGACAGGCCAGCCTTTCAAAAGCTGAATCCATTTGTATTCATCATCAATAAATACACCTATCAGCAGGGTAATCCTTATTTCCGACCGCAGTACACCTGGAATATCAATTTATCTCATAGCTATAAAAATATACTGGTAACCTCGCTAAGCTTTAGCAATACAACCGATTATTTCTCCCAGATCTTCCCGGTTGACAGTAATGGCCTGGTGATCTA
Organism: Bacteroidota bacterium; assembly: GCA_023415275.1. Taxonomy (GTDB): domain Bacteria; phylum Bacteroidota; class Bacteroidia; order Chitinophagales; family Chitinophagaceae; genus Flavisolibacter. The sequence continues at coordinate 18,873 of JAEZLJ010000158.1, read as the reverse complement.
TACCGAAGGAAACTTAACAAGATTGCAAAACCTGGGTCTTTCTATTTCATGGCAGCAGCCTATTGCTTCATGGTGGAATGTAAATGTGCAGGCCGTGGTGAACCGAAGGAAAATGGAAGGCTATATAGGCAAAAGTTATGATACCCAATTCACCCAATGGAACCTGAATATGAACCAGCAATTCAGGTTTCAAAAAGGTTGGGGTGGCGAAATATCTGGCTTTTATACTTCCAAAAGCAAGAATGACATCCAGGAACTGGTGGATCCTGCAGGGCAATTGTCCGTAGGCCTGTCAAAATCTATATTGAAAAATAAAGGGAGCCTGAAGCTGGTAGGCAGGGATTTGTTCTATACCCAATGGATGAAAGGGTTGACGTTTTTTAACCGTGCTACTGAAACATTCAAGCTTACAAGAGATACAAGAGTAGTTACACTATCCTTTACCTATCGTTTTGGAAAGACCTTCAAATCTTCCAGGCCTGCAGAAAGAGCGGCAGGAGATGAGATACAAAGAGTAGGAAACGGGTAAACAGTCTTTCATTGCCGCAACATATAAAAGGTGTTAACTACTATTTACCTTGGACTCTGTTAATATAGTATAGATGTAATTTTCTTATACTACATTTGACGCTATTCTGGTCATAAGATGTTACTGGAATAAGTTTACGATATGCCTGATAAAAGAACCATCCTTGTTGCCGATGATGATATGGAAGATGTGGAATTACTGCAGGAGGTCATTCTGAGTAAAGAGCCTGGGACCGATGTGCATTCAGTTTCCAATGGAAAGCAGGTGATGGAATACCTGGCATCCTGCCCCGATGACAGGCTACCCGGGCTGATCATACTTGATTATAATATGCCTGAACTTACAGGTTCCGAAGTGCTCTCCCAAATGGCGGATGAACCAAGGTATAAACCTATTCCTAAGCTCATTCTAAGCACTTCCAATGCCTATATCCATATGCAGGAATGTCTTAAAAATGGAGCTACTGAATATTTTGTCAAACCAAACAGCATGCGTGAGCTGGAAGAAATGACAGATAAAATGCTTGAACTCTATGCCTGAACTTTGCTGCAGTAAAATACTCTCCTGGTCATAATGCTATATCCCTGTTGTCAGTATTGAGTTCCTGGTCCTCATCCTGGGCATCAAAATAATGCTGGGCATCCTTATCTATGGTCACATTTTCCTGTTCTTCCCTGTTCTCTTTCTTGTCGCTTTTTAATATAGCTTTTTCTTCCTCCGCCTTATTTATGCCCTTCTTCTTTGGTCCGTTTTTAGGTTCCATGGTAATAAATTGAAGGTTAATTGAAGTAATTGATGAAATTTTTATGCCATTACAGCAAAAGAAAAAACCGGTATGCTAATACCGGTTTCACATAGATAGGGTGTAGTGTTTTCCTTAGGGAGTTTTCATTGGGTTAACAACGTTCCAGGGTACTTGTCAACGGGCCGAACAATAAATACGGATAGGGTTGTTCGTATATATGAGACTGGAGATCTTTATTAAAGTTTAATGAGGAGGTAAAAATATTTTCCCAAAAGGTAAATAGGCTAAAATAAAGGGGCCGGATAAAAATCCAGCCCCAGAGTTTTGTTTAAAGTCCTACATCCTATACCTCAATGACGGTAATCTAGCGATACAGGTTGTATGCTTTGAAACTATTTAGGAAAGATCATAGCAATTAATTCATTGATGAGTTTTGCAACTCAGCTGCACAATGCCGCACAAAGATTTCTGTGACAGATGTGGAGCGATGCTTTCGCTTAAAGTCGGCCAGCTCCAGTACAATGGAAGAGGTTAACTCTGCATGCATTCTTAAAATAGGCTCCGGACTGACCACTTTGATCAATAGAGGAAGTACTGCTCTGTAGAACGGATCCGTGACCAATTCCTCCCTGCTGATCACCGAGAGTTCTTTTTCAGCTTTAAGCTTTTCAGCATATCCCCCTTCTTCCAGGTCGGCCTGGGCTTGTTCTTTATATTGAATAAAAGCCTGTTTTAATACAGCCCTATAGATATAGTCATCCATTTCAATCTTATTGTCAATGGCATTGACCATGTTCCTGTTTTGAAAAAGAATATCAAGAGCGCAGGTAAGAATTTCTTCTGAAATACCCAATTGGGTAGATTTCTCCTTTGTCCAGGGATAGGTGGCGGTGCTGATCATAGTTTTTTAATTGGTGTGTAAACTAATCCCGGGAATATTGGTTCGGAATTCCCTGGTTAATAACGGTTGGCAATCATTAGCATAAAAAATGCCAGAAATGCATGAGCTTATGATTTATGGGTAGAAATCCCCCGGCAAGCTTAATTTTTGATATTTTCATACTAACAACTCACAAACCCTTAACCCAGCAATATGAAAAAAGTTATGATCTCCATGTTGGCTTTGCTTATAATAGGCGCCTGCAAGAACAATCCAAAAACAAATACAGAAAAGGGGAATGAAGCCGTGGCTGCAAAAAGCTATACATGGGCTCCGGATGAGGAAAACGAATTCATGTCAGGCTGTGTGGACAGTGCCAAAACGAAAATAGGGGAGGCTGCTGCCTATGCCCAATGTAAATGCATTTTATCGCAGCTAAAGACAGGATATCCAAGTATGGATAGTGCCGCCCCTGCACTGATGGATGTAAAGTATGTGGCTCAGCTGGCTGAAAAATGTAAGGAAAAAAATACGGAAGCAAAAAAATAACCCTCAAGGGGGTTTCTAAAAAATTGAAAGGGGAACCCACTGCTTAAGTTCCCCTTCATCGACACTCTGCTAAGACCAAATCATTGTGCTGGCATATAACAAATATGCACCGGCAGGCAATATTGTTGTTGTAGTACTTTTTCTATCTCTTTTAAAGGTGTGGTAGAGGCTATATCCACGGTACCTTCTTTCAAAACACCTGTAATATCACCCAGTGCCGTAGTATCAGGAATGGCATGAGGAGCGACTATGTTTTGATTTTCTGTAGTGCAAAACTCTACTTTCAAATGTGGAAATAGTTGGGTGAATTCCTTCTTTACCTCACTGATCGTTTTTTCATATTGTAGTTTCAATTTCATAGCATCTGCATTTTTGTATTCACTCATAATCTATGAATGCAAAAAAAACAACAATGCAAATGAAATAATATGATGTAGTTAAGTTTATGGTATGACTTTAATCAGTTCTCTCTGAATACCTATTTATGATCAGCAAAAAGCTAGAAAATTTAACAATGTTGAATAGGCATATTTTATCCTGGTAGAGGTTATGTCGCCAGCCTCATTCCTTCTTTCATTAATTTCTATAAGCTTATAAAGTATGCAGATGTCTTTTTTAATTATTAAGAAAGATCAATCCAATTTACATCCAGGTCATTTGAAGCAGCATGCTATTTATTTGGAACCACGCATATTATTATATAGTGCATGCTCATTTACATTGAAGTAAGATAATAGTTGATTCTGCCTTCTAATAAAAGTACACTCATATCCTTTAACGCAAAACCTAACCTGCATCTTTCTTAAAGGTGAGTATAATCATATGGCCAACTTATAAGGGTCAGCTATAACCTTTTCGTGCAGGAATACTTTTGTGTCATGCTATTAACGAAAAACAAAGCAAATTTTATAACACTGAAAAATCTTGAAACAATGACTTCTACTCGACGCTTTAGCGTTCTTTCCGCACTGGTTCTTATATTAACGACCATGTTTTCTTTCACCGTAAAAGAAAGCACCAATTCATTACTGTATCGCACCAACAATTTAAGTATTGCTGTTGATGGTACTTCTTCACTGCACGACTGGACTGTAAAATCAGAAAAAGGCCAGTGTGATATGAACCTGGTATTGACTGGTGATAAATTAACAGGCATCACTTCTCTGAACTTCTCTATTCCTGTTGAAACTTTAAAAAGTGGTCATGGTGCCATGGACAATAATACATTCAAGGCTTTAAAATCCAAGAACTACAAAAACATCACATTCACATTAACATCTGGAACAGTTACCGCTGTTGACGCTTTAAACTACAAGATCAAAGCCGTAGGTAAATTATCAATAGCCGGCACTACTAAAGAAACTGAACTCCTGGCTAATGTAAAATACAATGCAGCTGACCAAAGCTATACTTTGTCAGGTGTGAAAAAAATGAACATGACAGATTACAATGTAGAACCTCCTACAGCATTGTTCGGTACCATCAAAACTGGTAATGCCATATCTGTTAGCTATAACGCAAAAATCACCAAATAAGACATAAATAAGATTTTCAAATTAACTACTATCCAACCACTAACTACAAAAATTAAAATTTATGAAAAAGTCAAATCTGCAATACATCCTACAAGTGCTGGTTGTTCTTATCGGATTATTGCCACTTACATCAAACGCGCAGGAAAGAGAGTTTTATGGCCGTCCATCATACTGGAGACCATACGACCAAAGAGGTATCAATGTTTTTGAAACTAGTAAACAAGACAGCATTCCTTTTGAAGGTCCAAGGATCCGTTTCGGTGCCGGTTTTACCCAACAGTTTCAGAGTTTAAAACATGAAACAAAATCAGGCAATGCCCTTTTTCAAATGGGTTCAAACTTTAACCTGGCGCAGGCTAACCTGTTTATTGATGCTCAACTAGCTGATGGTATTCGTTTACACGTAGCTAATTATATGTCTTCTCGCCACCACGAAGAATTTTGGGTAAAAGGTGGTTATATCCAGTTTGACAAACTTCCTTTTAAAGGCGAATTCTGGAGCAACCTGATGAAGATTACAACTATCAAGGTTGGTCATATGGAACTTAACTATGGTGATGCTCATTTCCGCAGAACTGATGGTGGACAGTCTTTATACAATCCATTTATTGAAAACTATATCGTCGATGCTTTCACAACTGAAGTAGGTGGTGAAGTAACCCTACAAAAGAATGGTGTATTTGGTTTGATTGGTGTTACTAATGGTGTACTTAATCCTTCTGTTAAGGCCCAGGCTAAAGACCAAAATGGAGATTCTTCAAGAGGCCCTTCTGTTTATTTGAAAGCAGGAATTGATAAAAGCTTAGGTGAAAAACTGAGAGTACGTTTTACCGGTTCCGCTTACTTGAACAATCACGCTCAAAGTGCTAGTTTATATGGTGGCGACCGTACTGGTTCTAATTACTGGGGTGTTTTGGAAGCTCCCGGTTATGATCCAGTAGCGAAATTCACTTCTGGTCGTTTCAACCCTGGTTTTAGCAGAAAAATCAAAGCATTCCAGTTTAGTGGTTTCGTAAAAGCTGGTGGTCTTGAATTGTTCGGAAATCTTGAAACTGCAAAAGGTAATGGTGCCACAGCCGATCCTAAGGAACGTTCAATGAACCAAACTGCTATTGATGCCATTTATCGCCTTGGTGCACAAGAAAACTTCTTTGTTGGTGTTCGTTATAACACAGTGAAAGCAGATATGGTTGGCAATCCTCAAAAAGTAAAAATTGACCGTACAGCTTTTGCAGCTGGTTGGTTCCTTACTAAGAATGTTCTCCTGAAAGGTGAATATGTAACACAAAAATATAATAATTTCTTACCAACTGATGTTCGTAATGGTGGTAAATTCCATGGATATGTAGTTGAGGCAGTAGTAGGTTTCTAACCTCTGACCTTCATCAATAAGGTAAAGGATGGGTCAATCAATGACCCATCCTTTTTTCTAAGTCCTATAAAAAAATGGTTGTATGTTCTCTTTAAAATTATTGCCGATCCTTGCCTTTTTGATATCAAACAATCCGGTAACTCCTCCCGCCAAATGGACAATTGAAAAAAGCAGTACGATCACTGTAACAGGCAAAAGCAATGTGAATGAATTCAATTGCCAGGTGCCCGGTTATTACCAGACAGATACCATATTTGTTTCGCAGCTATCGAGCAGTAAGGATGTAAGGCTTTCCGGCGACCTCGAGGTAGATGTATTTAAATTCGATTGTCACAGCAAGATGATCACCAAAGACCTTAGGAAAACGCTCAAGGCAGATCAATATCCTAAATTAAAGATCCGTTTTTTGACACTGGAACATTTACCAGAATCTCAATTCACCGCTCAATGCATCAAGGGCATGGTGGAAGTAGAATTGGCCGGGGCCCGTAAGGTTTTGCAGATACCCTATGTATTCGTAAATAATGGACCCAACGGGTATTTATTAAATGGTACCAAAACATTCTACTTTTCCGACTTCAATCTTACCCCTCCCCGTAAACTGGCAGGCATCGTCCAGGTAAAGGATGAATTCCTGGTAGATTTCAAATTGAAAGTCAATATCATTCCATAAAAGATATCGTCCTATGAAAAATGGTTTAGGTCCTGAGGCAGGGCCTTTACTTATTTAAAGGGGCCGGCATTTCCCCTGTTTCTTTATGGCAGAGCTTGTGTGGAAAATTTACTCTGGAAAATTATTTGAATATAGGATGGTAAGGCTTGGTTTTTGTGCTTCTATCTTTTTAATTCAACGAGTTATGAAGGATTTGTGGGCATTGGATATCGAAAGGCTCAACCAATTGTATGAGCAGGAATCTGATGAATTGCAACAAAAGCTATTGAACGGCACTCCATGGGAGGACGTTTTTGAACACAGGAAAAGAGTAAGCCAGCTCTCTACAATTATTTATAAAAAGTTGAATCCACAGCATTTTTCAAATCCTGCTGAACATTCCACCAGGTCCAAAAGATAAGGGCGCATTACGGCTTCTCATTACTTCCCTGGCATCTTCTCTGATTTTACCAGGGAAAAACAAACACAGTTTGCCCCCGTTTTTCTTCCACAGCCCTTGTATGGTATTTGCATATATATAAGTATAAAGACACCGGTATGGACCTTTCATTCCCTGTTGATTTCCGCCTTAAAGATGGCACCCATGTAATTGTTCATAAGAAAGAAGAAAACAATTACGATTTCTTTCTCACCCGCTTAAACAGTGAACGCCACAATTTTATGTGGATAGATGGCAGAATTGAAGAGAGCTACGAGACTAGGTTCAATGAATGGCAAAATGAAGCCATTGCCAAATTTCAGCAGCTGTTGAATGAGTAATGACGCTAATATCCAAGATCATGTAAATCAATCCAGTACTAGTTCTGCCTGCTTGTTCAGGCACGGTTTGTGGTGCAGCCATGAGTAGATTTTATAATTAAAAACATACATTATGGCAGACATACACGTGCAAACTAAAAAGAATAGTACACCAGTTTGGTTGTGGATATTGCTCGCCCTGGTAGTGGCAGCTGTCATTTATTTCATAACAAGGAATAAAAACAATAATGATAACAGGGAAGTCAATCAAAACACAACTTCCTATATCTATTCGCATCAGTCATTACCAATAATGGTATAGAGGAAGTAGTATAAAACTACCGGCTAATTAGTAATTGTTAAACGAAGCTATGCTTCAAAAAATGTAACAATATGGATAATATGAAACATAGGCGGTTACAGGAGTTAGACCGTAGCGATTTTGAAATTGTGGATGGTGAACAAGATATCAGGGGCTGGGATGTCAAAAATTCCTCTGGTCAAAAAATAGGAGAGGTGGAAGACCTGATAGTGGATGCAGCACAAAAAAAGGTCAGGTATATGGTCGTTGATCTTGACCATAATGACTTGGGACTGGATGATAGAAAAGTATTAATGCCTATCGGCCTTGCTGAATTAGATAATAAGGAAGATGATGTAATGCTGCGGGGTGTTCAGACTGAACAGTTGCGAAGCCTGCCCGCTTACGATAAGGACCAACTGGATGGGGAAGTAGAGAACCGTATCTGTTCTGTGCTGGGCAGAACCGGGGAAAGAAATGCCATATCTTCTGATAGTGAGCCTACCCCTGAATTTTACAGGCATGATTACTTTAATGACAGCAACCTGTACAGGAATCGGTCCAATAGAATGGCAGGCACAGAGTCTGTGAATAATGAATATGATCGTGGTTTAAGACTTTGGGAAGCAAGAAGCGAGGGAGGAGTTATAGGTAGCAGGTATGATTCCGGCAACCTGGTGAGTGATGATACTGCAAGAGAAAATATGTATAGTGGTCGCAACATAGATGAGCAGGACCGGATGCAAAGGATCAGGAATAGGAGGGATCAATATGAGCAACGTCGGCAGAGTGGTGGCATGTATAAGAACAGGGACAATTCCTACGGGCACGATCGTTCGGTGGAAAGAAGGATCAGTGAAGAAGGATTAAGAGATCCGGACGACATCTGACAATAAAGGCGGAAGTACTCACTTCCGCCTTTATTTTTTTAATCCACCATACCAATTATTTTCTTTGCAGCAGCACCAGGCCAGCTATTACAGATAAGGCTACCACTACCTTGGCTATCCGGTTTTTGGAGGGAACATTACTCCAGCCTCCATCAATATTATACCCATATTCCACCGGCTCTACCACGTTCCCCATTGTATTTTCAATAGGCTTTGCTTGTTTCAGGTAACCTCGTATGACGGAGGCCGTTATATTCCTGGTAAGTACTGGGAAGGAAGCATAAGCCAGTTTTAAAAACACAGGTGCTGTGCCTATAGTAACCATGGATTGAGGCCATCTAAAAAGATTGACTACAGCTTTGGCCACCCTCCGGGGATCATACAACGGGGGCGCAGGTTTAATGAACTTCCCGGTATAATTAGCAGCGTGCTGCATTCCGGGGCTGTCCAAAAAGCCGGGATAGAGGTCACAAACATGGATATTGGGATAATTACGAAGCTCTCCCTTTAGTGCCTCAAAAAAGCCACGGAGCCCAAACTTGCTGGCCGTGTAGGCCGCTGCATAAGGCGTTACGATCCAGGCCCCTACAGATATATTATTTACCAGGATGCCACTGCCCTGGTTTTTAAAATAAGGTAGGGCAGCATAGGCTCCATTCATATACCCTACCAGGTTGGTTCGAACCACATCCTCGTTTACCTGGGCGGGCAGCTGTTCAAATTCCCCTGCTGCCAGCACACCGGCATTGTTTACCCACATATCCAGGCGCCCGCCGGTGCGATAGGCTGCCCGGGCCAGTTCCTGCATATTATCTATATACCTGGTGTCTGCCACCATGGCTATGGCGTTGCCGCCTAACTCATTGCATTCTGCTACCACTTCATTCAAGGCATGCTCGCTCCTGGCTGCGAGGATAAGCTGGGCACCTTGTTTAGCCAACTCCACGGCAATAGCTTTACCTGCACCGCTTGATGCTCCTGTAACCACTACTACTTTCCCACTGGCCTTGCCAGATTTCTTCTTACCTGACATAAACAATAGTTTTAATCAAAACATCAACAAATACGCCACGGAAGACAGGAAACTGTACAAATAAAAATCCCCTCTGACGAGGGGACTAAGATTATAAGGCGTTGGTTGTAATCAATTCGTTGTTTTCGGAACGGTACGCCTATTGGTTTTCAAAGGATTCAGGAACAGGTTTTTAGGATAACGGATCTCAAACGGGCTTTCAAAGGATAAAGAAAGAAGTTGACTGATATTGGATTTTGTTTTGGTTTTTCCAGGATCAGGACTAATTATGTTATGGACGATCTTTCTGGACTTTGGATTAGGATTGATTTGCTATCAATCAACTTCTGACACAAAAATAAGCCCGTATAGCGGCCTGTGCAATGGCAATTATGCCCTAATTTCTGTTTATGGTAATTACTTAGCTTCTCGTAAATCAACGGTAATGGAGGTAGAAAAACTACGATGATCAAGTACAAGAAACGAGGACTGGACTGTTATAAAAAGAAAAAAGGCTGGATAGAAATCCTGCCTCGTGTAAAATCCAATATCCTATGAAAAACCGAGTCAAAGATAAGGGCTTAGTTGATTGTAAACAATAGTAAAACTACTTGTATTTGAAAAACAGCAGGGAAATGCCCGGTTTCGGGACTTTAGGGAAGCTTTACCCCATCCTGTCCGCCTTCCATTCTCTATTTTTGCCCCTTTATACCTCCCGGCTTCACCCGGGTTATCATAGGCTTCAACAGCATTTGAATGAGTTTACTTACAGTGTCAGGTCTTAGCCGGGTAGAGCAGGGAAATTTGGTCGTAAACAATATTAGCTTTAGCCAGGAACGCTTTCAAAAAATAGCAATTGCCGGCGCCACAGGTTCTGGCAAAACCTCCCTGTTAAAAATGATAGCGGGGCTGCTGCAGCCTTCCTCCGGCAGCGTATTCTTTCAAGGGAAAAGGGTTCCCGGCCCGGATGAAAAACTGATACCGGGGCACCCTGGCATAGGATACTTATCGCAATACTTTGAGCTAAGGAATCATTACCATGTAGAGGAATTAATATCTATGGCCAGCACCCTGGGCCAGGAAGAAGTCAGCGCCATTGCATCCGTATGCCGGGTGGATCATTTATTAAGCCGCTGGACCAATCAGTTATCGGGCGGTGAAAAGCAGCGCATAGCCCTGGCCATTGTATTGGTGGCTGCGCCCACGCTTTTATTGCTGGACGAACCTTTCTCCAACCTGGATGGCATTCATAAGAATATTTTGAAATCAGTCATACACGACATTGGTGAACACCTGGGCATCACCTGCCTGCTCATTTCACACGATCCGCTGGATACCCTATCCTGGGCTGATCGTATTATGGTACTTAACGCTGGAGCAATTGTGCAGCAAGATTCTCCTGTCAATATTTACAAAACCCCGGTAAACGCCTATGTGGCTGCCCTCTTTGGAAAATACAATGTATTGACACCCACGCTGGGCCTGGCACTGTCGGAATATTCCGACCTGGAACTCAACCGCATCAACAGCTTTATCCGGCCGGAAGAATTTAAAAGAACAGAAGAAGGTAAGGGGATTAAAGCTGAAGTGGAATCCATTCGCTTTTGCGGGCATGCCTATGAAGCTACGGTACTGGTGCAATCGCAACCACTTGTCATCCTCTTGCACGATGAGGTGCCTGCTCCGGGGGAAACCATTTATATTTCTTTATAAGGATGCAGGGAGATAGTTTATTCTTTCAGGTCAATGTTCACCTTTGCATTCTTTTGTTCTGAGGAGGAAATAAATACCTCGTAGCGCTTATCCTTAGCTGTTACTATCATAAGAGAGGTATTGGGTGGTATGGACCCCAGGTTGTCTGCCACCATGATTAATTCATGATGCGGGTGCGCAGCGTCAAGTTTTAGTTTAATGGTTACAGGCTTTTGTGATATCCTTGCTTTGGATACCACCAGCTCATTATTATGGTAAATGGTAACCGTATCGCCATCTATCTCCCCATTATCATACAGGTCTATTTTCAATTCTCCGGCAGGAAGCTGTATCTGCTTTATTAAAGGATTTTCCCTCGTGCGGATTACAAGCGGAACTGGCGATTGAACAGTGGATATGTTCACAGAAGGTTCTGTTGTCTCCTTGCTTTCTGTATTGATGGTGTTTTTTTTAGCTGGTGCAGGGCTGATCACTTCCGGCACTTCCTTTTTAACCGTCGGTTTTGCCTTGGGTGCCTGCTTCTTCACTATAGCAGGAGGCGGCGGTGGGGGCTTTTGCGTTACCGGTGGCTCTGGCTTGATGCATTCTCTGAAAGTGATGTCATCCAGGGCAAAATCATTACCGCAGCCGCCAATGGTAATATCTTCCATGGTCATCACCAGCTGCGTTTCACCTGCAGGCATGGTAAAAAAGGCTTTTTGCCGCACCCATTGCGCGGTTTCATTCTGGCGAAGGTTGTTCACCAAAAATTTGGCAACGCTTTTACCTGACACAGTCCTAAGCTCCACCAAAATATCAGGCGACAGGTCGGAGCAACAGACATACAGCCGGCACACGTTTATCAGCCATAAGGCAAATTCATAACTGGTATTTTCCTTTAGGCCCGTAATGGGGTACCGTAAGAAGACCCCACCTCCCGGGTAGGCATTCACCAGCATCATATTCCCATCGCTGTCTCCAGGTGTATGATCTTCATTCAACACAAACCAGTCGCCGTTATTGCACCCCGGTGTGGAGGAACTGTAGGTATATTCTCCGTCCCTGGGACAATCACCCTGCGCCCGCGTATAATTAGGTGGTTCAGTGGCATTCACATCCTTTACCTGTCCATGCCCGAAGTGCATGTGAAATACCGGGGGATCTTTTAAAACACAATCCCCTGGCTGTGCCTGAAGAGCAAGTGAAACATACAACAAGATGCACAATATAAAGCTTCTGCAAAAGCTCATTTTAAATGGTTGATGGATGATTGCCAGGTAGTAACTGAAACAGTCTCTTTAAAGTTAATTCAAAAGGCAGGTATTGTTTCCGTTAAAATGTATGACCGGAGAGTTAGCTGGTAATAGTCTCCTGCCAGTAAGTGTTATAGCGTGGCATTTATCTTTGTGTTGCTGTTCCCGGGCATCCTTATGTTTCAATCATTTTATCAATACATATCTCCCATAGTCACGTTTACAAACAGTGAAAAAGCATTGGTGGAATCTGCTTTTACATTCCGGCAGGTACCTGCCAAATTCAAATTGGTAGAGGAAGGAAAAATAGCCAGGGAATTATATTTTATATTGAAAGGGTTGGTTCGGCTGTATTACACTAAGGATGGAGAGGAGATCACCGGTTTTCTATTCAAAGAACATCTATTCGCCAGCAGCTATGAAAGCTTTTTAAGGCAGGCCCCTGGTATTCAAACATTGGAAACATTAGAGCCTTGCGACCTGTTGGTGATCTCACACCAAAACCTTGACCGTTTGTATGAGCAATTGCCGAAAATGCAGGTGTTGGGACGTAAGGTGGCAGAACAGCGCTTTATCAATGCGCAGCTTGTATTATCCTCATTTATTCTTGATTCACCCGAAGAGCGTTACCGGAAGTTTGAACAAACACATGGCGACCTCTTGTTGCGTGTGCCACACCATATGATCGCCTCATACCTGGGCATCACACCTGTTTCTTTAAGCCGCATTCGCAAAAGACTGATGCCATAATGCTATTTCTTAACAATTGTTAATGGTGGCCGGAAATAGGGCTTCTACTTTTGCTTTATCAAATCAACATCATGACCAAAAGTATTCGCACAGAGATCATCATCAATGCTTCCAAAGAAACAGTTTGGAGCATACTTACCGATTTGTCTTCCTATTCCAACTGGAATCCATTTATCGTATCAAGTAAAGGAGAGCTCAGGCCCGGAAAGAGATTGATCAATACATTGAATAACAATGGCAAAACAATAGTGTTCAGGCCCATAGTAGGTAAGGTGATTCAAAACCAGTATTATGATTGGACCGGGCATTTGTTGTTTAAAGGCCTGTTCGATGGTCACCATTATTTCGAGCTGGAAGATGCAGGCAACGGACAGGTAAAATTGGTACATGGCGAAAACTTCAGCGGCATACTCAGTAACTATATTTTGAATAAAATAGGAGAGGAAACCCGTAACAATTTTATCAGGATGAATGGTGCAATAAAGAAGAGAGCTGAATCTGTTATCCAGGAAACAGCAATGCCGGTATAAAAAAATTTACCTGTCAACATCCGGCAGGTGGCATAATTTTCTCATCATCTTTCCTGCATGCCTGTTACCAAGCATTATACTGAATTAATAGAAGAGGCCAGGAAGGTGGAAGCCGAAGGAGAACTGGAAAAAGCGGCTTCTATTTACGAGCAGGCCATCAGGCAGCATCCCATGGATGAATTACCCTACAACAGGTTGATGATCATTTACCGGAAGTTTAAACAGCCTAAAAATGAATACAGGGTTATCAATAAGGCCCTGGATGTATATACTTCTTATTTCGATAAAAAACTGGAGCCTTACACGTCCAATACAAAGATCGGTCAGCTAAGCAAGGCCTTGTTGAAATCTGTGACCGGCAGCAACAAAAAAACCAGTTACACTTCTTACCCCGAACCCATTCCCAAATGGACGCTTAGAAAAAAGGCCGTAGAAAAAAAGCTGGAGAGCAAAAAGAAATAAAGGCCGGGAAGGCAGGCGGACATTTCATGTAAATCACCTGATCTTTGCGCCCATAAACAACAGGTATTTTCTATGGATATAAAGGTATTGGCCTTAAGCAGTTCAAGAGTGGGAAATGGGGGATTCCTAGAAGCCGCACTTCCCATGATCGGTAAATTTCTTGAAGGACTGACTGGCTCTGTCGCCTTCATTCCTTTTGCATCAGTGGCAAAGGATTACCAGGAGTATGGAAGCATGGTGAGCGAAGCTTTGGCTTCGCTTAACCTGTCGGTAAATGTGGCCACGCCAGGCAATGCCCGCCAGGTCATTGAAGCGGCATCAGTTGTCATGGTAGGCGGTGGCAATACCTTTAAGCTGCTGCATGATATCTATGAACTGGACCTTTTATCCCTGGTCAAAGAAAAAGTACATAATGGCGTTCCATACATAGGCTGGAGTGCAGGATCTAATATCACCGGCCGTACCATCTGCACCACCAATGATATGCCCATTATCCAGCCGCGGAGCTTTGATGCCCTGCAATTCCTGCCCTTCCAGCTCAACCCCCATTATTTGAATGAGGTGAAAGAAGGATTCAATGGTGAAACCAGGGACCAGCGCTTAACCGAGTTCGTTACCATCAATCCCGGCATACCCGTAGTAGGATTGCCAGAAGGCAGCGCTCTTTGGCTGGAAAGCAATCAGCTTCAATACCTGGGTAATGATCCGGCAGTGTTGTTTGCCGGAAAGCCAGGAGAAAAGCATCTGTTGGAAACCGGTGCTGACCTTGGCCATCTTCTTCATCAATAAGAAGGGGCAATATGCACTTTTGGAAGCGTGCGCATCATCCCCTGGTTAGACGAAGAGCCATAAATACAAAAACAGAAAGCTAAATAAATGCATGGATAGCAGCTGGATCAATGCCTGCTATCTTTTATGATTTTGGGGAGTATTAACCTGTTACCTTTTCTGCCTTAAAATTTTCTTCAATGGCATTGGCAAGGCTCTCTTCCATGCCTTTGATCCATCCTGGTACCTGTTGCCAGATGCCCCAAACGCCATCCTCATCGGTGATCATCCGGAAGCTTTGGTTGTCATAGGTAACCATAAAAACCTTATCGGCACCTTCCCTGATAAATTTGAAATTGAAATCTACGCGATCTATTGTCTTTTTGAAATCGTTCATTGGTGTAATTGTTATATAGGAATTTTTAAGCAGGTCTTGTTTCTATAATGGCATCTGAAAGTTCATCAGTAATGCTGTACAACCAGCGTGAAGAACCTGGGGTCAGGGCCCAGTCACCTACCTTATTTTTTTTCATGCTAAAGGAAATAGGCTTGCCATTTTCATCCACAGTGGTAATAAAGAATTTTACGCCATCAATGTTGTCTATTCTTGTAAACTGGAACCTTTTGTTTTCAGTACCTACTATTATTTCTTTATTGAATCTTTCCATGATTTTTATTAAAGTGTTTTCATACAATCTGAATATTGAAGCAGGCAATACAAGAGAAGGGAACTAACAGGAAAAGATAACTTAACAGATTAATTGACTTAACTACATGCGGAGCTCAACGTACCACGTGAAGATAGGTTTATTTTGATTTAAATGGTACAACCCGGTGCAAGGTTCTGTTATATTCTAAAATAATACCCCCTTTTTATACATAATAAGCTGGTTCTGCAGCATTTTATATATCTCTACTTCCATTGACTTTACCATTGAGCTACTCAGGGCATAGAGTTTGAATCAGTTTGTCATATGGCGCAGCAAAACAGGCAGGAAAGTAAAGAAGGATTTGTTCGTGTGAAAGGGGCGCGGGAACACAATTTAAAAAATGTCAACCTCGAGATTCCACGCGATGCCCTCGTGGTGTTCACCGGGGTATCGGGTTCGGGCAAATCATCACTGGCCTTTGGCACCTTATATGCCGAAGCCCAGCGGAGATACCTTGAGTCGGTATCACCTTATGCCCGCCGGTTGTTTCACCAAATGCCTGTGCCGGTAGTAGATGAAATAGATGGACTGCCGCCGGCCGTGGCCTTGCAGCAGCAACGTGGCTCACCCACCACCCGGTCTTCGGTAGGCAGTGTCACTACGCTATCCAACCTGCTGCGCATGTTGTATTCCAGGGCAGGTACTTATCCAAAGAACCAGCCATTGCTTTATGCCGAATATTTTTCTCCCAATACCCCTGAAGGTGCCTGCCCGCAATGTCATGGGCTGGGTAAGGTATACGAGGTCACCGAAAGATCCATGGTGCCCGATGATTCTCTGACCATCAGGGAACGGGCCATTGCCGCCTGGCCATCTGCCTGGCAGGGCCAGAATCTCAGAGATATATTGACCACGCTTGGATATGATGTGGACATACCCTGGAAAGACATGCCCAAAAAAGACCGTGATTGGATCTTGTTTACTGATGAACAACCTACCGTGCCTGTCTATGCAGGCTTTAACAGGGAAGAGGTAAAAAGAGCCATCAAAAGAAAAGAAGAACCCAGTTACATGGGCACCTTTACCGGCGCCCGGCGTTACGTGATGCACACCTTTGCCAACACACAGAGTGCGTTGATGAAAAAAAGAGTAGCCCAATACATGTTGAGCAGTGAATGCCCTACATGTGGAGGCAAGAGACTGAGAAGGGAATCCCTTTCAGTAAAGTTTGCAGGCTTAGACATTACCGAATTGTCACGCTTGCCGCTTGCCCGCCTGCTGAAGATCTTTCAGCCCTATGCCGATGGAACAGCTAGTGCATTGACACAACTGGCAAAAGACCACCAGGAAAAAGTAATGGTCACCCAACGCATAGCGGAAGACCTCGTGGCACGCCTGAACATCCTGCTTGACCTTGGGCTGGGTTACTTGTCACTGGAGAGAAGCACGCCTACTTTATCTCCCGGCGAGTTACAAAGACTTCGCCTGGCCACACAGGTACGTTCTAATTTGTTTGGTGTGGTGTATGTACTGGATGAACCTTCAGCAGGTTTGCATCCGGCCGATACGGAAGCCTTGCTCCGTGCATTGGATAAATTAAAAGCATCAGGCAATTCACTGTTCGTGGTGGAGCACGAAATTGATGTGATCAGGCATGCCGACTGGATCGTGGATGTGGGGCCTGCAGCCGGGGAGAAAGGAGGGGAGATCTTATACAGCGGCCCGCCGCAGGGACTCGAAAAAGTAGAGGGCTCCCAAACGCGCAGGCATTTGTTTCATAATGATGGTTTGCATAATACAGCGCCAAGAAAACCAGCAGGATGGTTGAAGCTGGCGGGGGTTACGCGCAATAATCTTGATAATCTCGATGCTTCTTTTCCCCTGGGTGTGCTCACAGCCATCACCGGTGTATCAGGCTCTGGTAAATCTACCCTGGTAAGCCAGGTGTTGGTGGAGCTGGTGGCTGAGCACCTGGGCCATGAATTGCCCCAGGAAGAAGAAGAAGGTGATTTACCGCTTGCTGAGGAAACCATCACTACGGGTGGTCATATAGTGTCAGGAATGGAAACTATTAAGCGGCTGGTAAGAGTTGACCAAAAACCTATTGGACGCACCCCACGCTCTAACCTGGCCACTTACACCGGCCTGTTTGACCATGTGCGCAAATTATTTGCCTCCATTAAAACTGCCCGTGCCCGTCATTATGATGCCGGCCGGTTTTCTTTTAATGTAGGTAAGGGCAGGTGTGAGAATTGCGAGGGAGAAGGGTTTGTGATGGTGGAGCTGTTGTTCCTGCCCAGTGTGTATGCCCCTTGCCCCGTTTGTAGCGGCACCAGGTACAATGTAAAGACACTGGAGATCAAATACCGGGATAAGAATATTGCGGAAGTACTCGGGCTTACGGTGGATGAAGCGCTTGAATTCTTTGCAGAAGATGCCACGGTCAGCAAGTCATTATCAGTATTGCATGAAGTGGGGTTGGGATACCTCCGCCTGGGGCAGCCTGCCACTGAATTATCCGGTGGTGAAGCGCAGCGCATCAAGCTGGCCACCGAGCTGCAGAGAGCCGGCAGGGGCAATACTTTGTATATACTGGATGAGCCCACCACGGGACTCCATCCTTCAGATGTAGAAAAGCTGATCACCCAACTGAACCGGCTGGTAGATGCCGGTAATACGGTGATCGTAGTAGAACACGATATGGCAGTAGTAGCCGCCAGCGATTGGGTCATTGATATGGGCCCGGACGCCGGAGAAGAAGGCGGCAGGATCGTAGCTTCCGGCCCACTGGAAAAATTAATATCCTCAAGGGATAGCCGAACGGCAGTCTACCTTTCCCGGTTTATAAAGGAGAAGGCTATGTAATATTTGGGTCGTCTTTGGTGTAAATTTCATTTTGTATACAATCTTTCCTGGCATTTTGTTGACAGGTTAACAAGTTGACTGGTTGACAAGGAACTTCCTACTTCTGGTTCTTCTCTTACCCTTGATCATTCCTATACTCAACAAATAAAAGTCTGCAATCAAAAAACCTTCTGTCTAAGATCTCTTTAGAGATTCAAAATACCTTCGTCCGCTGTAGCTTTAGAAAGGAGGGTTGTTCATCTGTCCGATTTGCTCAAATTACCAAAAGGTGGAAGGCTGATGCCGAAGGCATCCTATGTTTATAGTAAGCGGTACAAAAAGGGTGCGACCCCATCGGGGTCGAATGTCCGTAGAGCGATGGTTTCCTATAAATATGCAATCCCTTTAGGATTAAGATCTTTAAATGAATAATTTCATGAACCAACCTACATACGGCCGCCGTCCTCCCATTTTTACTTTTTAACTTTCCCTTCCCTCTTTCTCTCACGTTGAAAAATGAGCATTGAGCGTTGAAAATTGAAAATTATATAGCTATCAACCTAAGATAAAAGAGGCAGGGTAAAGACCATATGGTAGTATTGTACCGGCAGCAGTTCTCTGATCCGGGCCTCTATCCACGCTTCCTTTTTTGACTCTCCGCAGTGAGGGCAGTGGCGGTTGCGGCAGCTATGGTATTGGT
>JAEZLJ010000065.1 GCA_023415275.1 Bacteroidota bacterium | reverse complement strand
CGTATAAAACGCTGTCATACGGGCAGCGGTATAGCCTTCCCATCCATCCAGAAAACCCAATTGAACAATATAATGCATGAAAAAACCAAGTGCAGGAGATACCCGTGTCTTTAAAAACCCCGAGCGTTTGCCCTGTGCAAAATATTTCTCGGCATTCAGCAAGGCATATTGAACCATCTTATGGCTATAATCTGCCATATCTTTCATGGTATGGTGCAGGATGCTTCCTTTGAGCTTATTTATTTTGATATTACCAGGAAATACCAATTCTTCATGCACCACCGCATCATTCCAGTTCACGTGATTACGATTGAACAGGCGGATATGATGATCACCACCCCACTCTCCCCATTTTAAATGCCGATTGCCCAGGAAGTTTTTGAAAGGAATATCATACACCGCTAATTCATCCCGGAGGTCCAGTTGATTTAATTCCTGCTGCAGTTCTTCATCCAATGACTCATCGGCATCCAGGCTCAGTATCCAGTCGTACCTGGCTAAAGACACTGCTTCTCTTTTCGTCTTGCCAAATCCCAGCCATGGCCCCTGGTGCAAATGCACACCTGCCTGTCTTAGTTTTTCCACTGTGCCATCGGTGCTGCCGTTATCGTAGATCACGATATCATCACTCACTGCACCAACGGATTGCAGCAACCGGTCAATGGCATTGACCTCATTTTTACAAACAACAACAACAGAGATTGTATTACCCATCCAGCTCCAATTGATTCAGCCATTTCCACCACCAAAGTGGTAAAAAGGAAAATATAAAAACACCAAACTGAGCTTCTATGCTCATGTCAAAAACAAAACTGAAAACTACTATTGCATTTAAACAATACCAAAAAACCTGTTTACGCTTTGGCGGGTAAAGAAAAGGAACCATTAATATTCCAATTAAAATGATCATGCCCGGCCAGCCTGCTACTCCACCAAATACCAATAGTTCACTGCAGGGCAGAAAGCGCTCCCCGGTTGCCAATGCCGGTGTATGTTCAGCATACCATTGATGCATTCCAGGCTGCAGATCACCAGCGCCTACACCCACCAGTGATTCCTGCAAAATATGCCAGCCCGCCTGTAAGGAAAGCATCCTGGCCCCATCATTGGAACCTGGAAGGTATATGCCTGAGCGAACGTTGGTAATATCGTAAATCATGTACCGGATCCTGTTCTGGAAAGTGGGGAAGGCCAACCATGCCAGTAAGGGCAACAGCAGTATCACCAGCAAAAACATATAAGCTTTGCGGCGTTGTCTCACCCACTGAACTGCATATACCAGCAACACCATATAGAGGCAGGCAAGTCCCATGCGTGCAGCCAGCAGGTGAAGGTAAATAGAGAAGACTATTGCCATCAAGCCCAGTAATATTCTTTCACGTCCTACGCTGTCTTTCCACAGTTGCAGGGAAAGCAATGTCCCTGCTGCTACCAGCCAGCTAAAGCGGATATGATCATTCTCCAGGGGTGTGGCCATAAGCTTAGCCTTCAGGTAGTCCTGGTTCCAGCTGTTACTGTTCAAAAGATATTGAGTCATGCTCCATGCAGCACCACACAATACCAGGCCCAAAAAGGCAAATGCTATTATCTTCCATTGCCTGGCATTCAATTGCCAGGAGCCTGCAAATGCAACAGGAAAAAACAATAGGGGTAGTTTAATCTGCATTACGGCCATCCATTCCTGCTTGTTATGGCTCCATAGGCCGGAAATAAATGGAACGAAAAAAAGAATGGCCAGGGCTAAAAGATATGGGTGGTGAATAAAGCTGGTGAGTTGCGCCTTCCAATCCTGGTGCACAATAGCCAGAAAAAGAAAGGCAGTCATGCTGATAGAGAGTGTGGCGCGTGATATGAATAAACCTGCCAGCATCATCAGCATGGTGATAAAGATGGCTTTCTCCCTCCAACTGTTCTCTATAGGATTACCCATATTTTTGTACAGATAAGCTTAAGTGGTTTTGATTGATACAACTGCAAGATGCAGGTTTAAAATGATATTACTTCATGTGGCAACAATGGCTTGGAGAACTGGAACAGGGAAATGTGAAGGCTTTGGCGCGCAGCATCTCATTGGTAGAGAATGGCGGCACCGGTTATGAGCAGTTGCTGGAAGCCCTGCCCTATAATGCCGGGGCAAGGGTCATAGGTATTACAGGACCCCCGGGCGCAGGAAAAAGCACATTGGTGGATGCCCTGATTGGAGAATTTGTCAGCCATGGTAAAAAAGTGGCCGTGCTTTGCGTGGATCCTTCCTCGCCTTTCAACCTCGGTGCCGTGTTGGGTGACCGCATACGCATGAGCAACTGGTACACCCATCCCCAGGTGTTTATCCGGTCACTGGCTACCAGGGGATCCATGGGCGGACTCAATCCCCGCATCATTGAGATCACAGAATTGGTAAAGGCTGCAGGCTTTGACTATGTGATCGTGGAAACGGTGGGTGTAGGACAAAGCGAGATAGAGATAGCAGGGCTGGCAGATACAACAGTGGTGGTGATGGTGCCGGAAGGTGGTGATGAGATACAGACCATGAAGGCGGGCCTGATGGAGATAGCCGATATTTTTGTTGTGAATAAAAGCGACCGCCCCGACGCAGATGCTTTTGTTAAGAACCTGCGACTGATGCTGGCGCCCGCGTTTCACACACATAAGGCAGAAATACCCATCTTAAAAACAGTAGCCAGCACTGGTGAAGGTATAGCCCAATTGTGCGAGGCAATCATTGCGCATACCAATCAAAATGCTGTTAATGAGAAAAAGACCTGGCTGCTGGCTGAAAAGGCCTGGCACCTGATACAACAAAAAAGAATGCAGGATATTTCCAGGCATGAACTGTATAAAGAAATAGAAAAGGCAACGACACCATTTAACCTTTACCGGTTTGTAGAAAGCAAGGCATAAGCACCTATTATGAGCAGACAAAAAGATCTGTCACGCCTGAGTGACTGGCATGTAAAGACCAAGGACCCTCATTATATTCACTATTACTTCCTGATACGTGATATACGTGATGCATTGAAACAATATGCAAGGGGAAACTTCCTTGACCTTGGGTGCGGCAACAAACCTTATGAAGGCCTATACCAGCCCGTAACCATCCGGCAGACTGGCTGCGATGTAATGCAAAGCGATAAGAACCGTGTAGATGTAATCTGTCCGGCTACCAGCTTAGACTTTCCAGACAACCATTTTGATTCTGTTCTTTGTACACAGGTATTGGAACATGTATTTGAGCACGATAAAATGATGAAGGAGATCTACCGGGTGCTGAAACCGGGAGGCCATATTATCCTTACTGTTCCCTTTGCCTGGGAGCTCCATGAAGAGCCTTACGATTTCTTCCGGTATACAAAACATGGCCTGCAGCAACTGTTTGAGCAAACCGGCTTTGCTGTTGACCAGATCAAGCCCAATGGGGGCAAATGGGCTGCCGTGTACCAGCTAAGGACCAACATGCTTTACCATTCCTTTAAAAAGAAGACCTTCTGGAACAAACTGAAGAAACTACTTTTTATTGAATTAAGGCTCACACAGCTCAGGAATCATTTTGCCATCTGGCTTGATAAAAAATACAGAGACGAGGTATTCACGCTGAATTACATAGTAGTGGCGCATAAACCTTCATGAGGGCAGGTCTTCATTGCGGAACACCAGGTTTTCTCCTGCAATCTCCAATGAAAAATGGAAACTGTTCATGGCATTGAATACAGATCTGCTGCATCCTTTTTTCATGCGGTCATGTAGTTCTACGATCAATACCCTGGTCTTGGGAAGCCAGCTTTCAAAGCCGGAAGAAAATATCTCCTTTTCAGACCCCTCCACATCCAGCTTTACCAGGTCAATATGTTTCCATCCCTGTTGAAGCATGATGTCATGGATGCTCAGGGCAGGAACTGAACCTGTAGTTTGCCCTGTTGTTTCTTCTACCACAAAGCCATTATTTCCCAAACCCATGTCCTTTACTACCAGGTCGGCTGTCCGCCACCAGAGTCCTGAGTTCAGCGCCGTGATATTTTTATAAGCCGAAGTATTCTTTTGAAGGAGAGCGAAATTTTCTTTGTCTGGTTCCAGGGTCACGATGGAAGCTTCCGGGAACTGCGTAGCAAAATAGGCCGCAGTCAATCCAATATTTCCGCCACCGTCAATGATAGAGCGTGGCTTGAAATCCAACTGTATCTTATACGTCTCTCTTAATATGACCTCTTCAAATGTGGCAAAATCATAAGCGTTATCCCGCATGCTAAAAGGATACTGCAGCCTGGATACTTTGAGCCCGGTATATTTTTTTGATTTGATCTTTCTGTAGATGCTTAAGGCATCACCCAGGGGTAAATATTTTTTAAGCAGGGAAAAACGCGACATCTTGCAAAAATCTACTTTAGTTTTGAAACTTTCATTCTGAATCATGCCCTCCATTTTTTTTATTTCACTGATGAACGGATTACCCTGGGGAGGGAGTGAAGAATTATGGTATAGGTCTGCCCTGTATGCTGCACAAAAAGGTTGGAAAGTAGGATGTGCCGTGTATCACTGGAAAGAAAAAGAAGAAAAGATACAGCGATTGACACAAGCCGGCTGTTCCATTTACTGGCTGCCTAATGATGGCCGAAGTAAGAGCAACCTGAAAGAAAAAATACAATACCAGCTTACCAAATTCAGGCTCAGGCAATTCATTCAAACACTACCCGTACGGGAGTATGATACTGTTGTCATCAACCAGGGAGGTTTTGAAATATTTACACCTGCCTGGAGAAATTACTGGAAGCATTTAGATCATTATACCTTGTTGTTCCATAACTACGACAAGAATGAGCAATGGGGTGCTGACAAACAAGCAGCGGTAAAAAACTGGGTGAGCATGGCCCATCTCAATTTATTTGCATCCGGCGAGATCAGGGCCAGCCTTCAAAAACAGCTTAGCATGAGCATCAGCAATAGCGCTATGCTGATCAACCCTATAACAATTACGCCTCCTGACTATTATATCCCCTATCCTTCCATAGAAAGCGGTGAATATATATTCGCCATGTTTGCAGCCCTGGAAACCAACCGGAAAGCCCAGGACCACCTGGTGCAAGCATTGGCTGCCCCTCAATGGAAGAACAGGAACTGGAAACTGTTGCTCTATGGTGAAGGAAAGGACAGGAAAACATTGGAAACACTCATTAGTCAATTCAACCTTGCAGGTAAAGTAATACTGAAAGGACATACAGATTCCATAGCCAACGAGATGGCGAAGGCCCATCTTATACTGCAGATCACTCATAAAGACGCTATGCCTATTTCTGTGGTGGAAGCTATGGCACTGAGCAGGCCTGTGATAGTGAGTGATGTGGGAGATATGCCTGCATGGGTCAGGGAAGGGGTCAATGGTTTTGTCAGCCCCGACGCCTCTGTTGATTCCATTAATGAAACATTAGAAAGGGCATGGCAACAAAAGAGTAGCTGGCCTGGAATGGGAGCAAAAAGCTTTGAAATATTCAAAGAGAAATATCCTGCAGCGGTAGAATCCTTCTTCCTGACCCAGTTAGGCCTTTAGCTTTTGTTCATTCTTTCTCCACCACCTGTAACCCATAATGCCCACCATGGCCAGGGGGGTGAAAGCCAGGTATAATATACCGGCATTTAATCCGCGGGCGGGCTTTTCACCCAGTTGTTCAGCCGTCCTGGTGCACACCGAACATTGCGCCTGGCTGGTAGCCGATATCAATACCAGGCAAAGAGAAAATATTAAAATAAGACTATACTTCTTCATGGCCTTAGACTAAGACTGCAATTTACAACCAATTGCCAAACATCAGGGTTTCCGGCTGAATTCAACGCTTCCTTAACAGATGAAAAATGGCTTTGATCAATGCATAGCCGGATTCGCTATAGCCAATTCACTACGTGTATTTACCTTGACAGGCCCGTGATTTCTGATTATTTTGCCCTGCCTGTAAAGTCCATGCGTTCCTATCCTATCATAACTGCTTTGACCCTGCTTGCCGGCACCCTGCAAGCGCAAACCTCCATTAGCGGTGTCATTAACAGTTATCATAAGGTCGTTGAGCTCATTTCCCCCAAAGCATGTGTGCGGGTGGACAATGCTGCTAGCCTGGCATTCAACGACCGGGTGATGATCCTACAAATGAAAGGGGCTACTGTGAGCTCTACCAATAACAACACATTTGGTACGGTCAGTTCACTGAATAACGCCGGCAATTACGAAATCAGTACCATCTGTTCAGTCAGGGGAGATTCGGTATTTCTTTTCAAACAATTATTGAATCCTTACACTGTTGCAGATAAGGTGCAGTTGGTAAGGATCCCTCAATATGACAATGCATTGGTAACGGACAGCCTCAAAGCCATGCCCTGGGACAGTGCCAGTGGCAAAGGAGGTGTGCTGGCCCTGTGGGTATCAGACCAACTGGTGTTGAATGCGCCCATATCTGCCTCTTCGGCTGGCTATAAGGGTGGAAGATACCTGACCAGCAGTGGCACCTGCTCCAACTTCGCTGCTCCCAGCGGTTATTCTTACAATGCTACCCTTCTATCTCCACAGGATGGCGCCTATAAAGGAGAATCGGTGGCCGATCTTTCCATTTCATTCAGTGGTGGCAAAGGCGCTGTAGCCAATGGAGGAGGGGGTGGCAATAACCATAACAATGGTGGAGGCGGTGGATCCAATAGCAATGCCGGGGGCGGCGGCGGTGGCAATTCCAGTGCTTCAGGCTGCACTACTTCCAACCCCGGCAAAGGAGGTTATGCCCTGAATAATAGCAACGGTGCACGGCTTTTTATGGGCGGCGGAGGTGGTGCCGGGCATGCCAACTCAGGCTTTTTCTCTACCGGTGGGGGCAATGGTGGCGGCATTGTATTCATACAGGCCAATGTGCTGTATTCAAATGGCTTTAAGATCCTTGCCAATGGACAGGATGGAGGCAACACTTTAGGTGACGGGGCATCAGGCGGCGGCAGTGGTGGATCTATCATTTTAAACATTAACAGCTTTGCCGATGCAGTGAACATTGAAGCCAGGGGTGGAAATGGTGGTTCTGAAAATGATGACAATACATCGGGTAAATGCTATGGAGAGGGCGGTGGCGGCAGCGGTGGGGTTATTTATTATAAAACATCTTTACCATCCGGAACATCCAAGGTGTCTGGAGGCAACAAAGGCAGTAAACTCAATTCATTGAACTGTGGCACCATCACTGCCGGAACTGCAGGAACGGCCGGCACTACAGTGATCAATTATGCATTTACTGAATCTTCCACACTTTCCGGTTTTTGTGGCAATACGCTTCCTGTCGGGATTTTGAACTTTAGCACCAGGTACGCCATGAATACCGTAATTGTCGAATGGAAGTCGGCAGATAACGGTCCCGGTACTAAGGCATGGCTGGAACGCAACTGCAATCATTCCGGGTGGTCATTGATCCAAAGCTTTTCGCTTAATACCAAAGAACAATTCCAATACCTGGATAAAGGACTTCCGGAAGGCTGGTATCAATATCGCTTACGCTTAATCAAGGCAGATAGATCATTTAGTTATTCCAACATCAGTGTGCAAAATATTACAGGTCCTGGCTCTTTGATTATTTATCCTAACCCCACCAGCAGCCAGATGAATATTATTTACCCATTTGAAGCTGGTAGCGAATTGCAGATTGTTGATGCCATGGGTAAACAGGTATGGTCCAGGAAAATAATTTCACCCCTGCCTGTCTTCCGGCAGGACATTTCTTTTTTGCCGCGGGGCGTGTACCGGCTAATGATTGGTAGCGCTTCGAAAGGCTTCGTGGTACAATAAAAAAATCCCGCCGAAGCGGGATTGTAATATTAGATAGCTTGTGCGCTCATTCTTTTCTGTTGTTTCTTTCTCTCTTCTTCATCCAGTATCACTTTACGCATACGGATGTTGTTCGGAGTTACTTCAATGCACTCATCCTGCTGGATGTATTCCATACACTCTTCCAGGGTCATTAATCTTTTTGGAGGCAGTGTTACGGTACCATCGCTACCAGATGCACGCATGTTGGTCAGCTTCTTTCCTTCATTGGGATTCACTACCAGGTCGCCTGGCTTATTGTTTTCACCAATGATCATTCCACGGTACACATCTTCTCCCGGATCTACAAAGAAGAAACCACGATCCTGCAATTTATCAATAGAGTAAGCTGTAGTGCTTCCGGCCTCCTTAGCTATCAGCACACCGTTATTACGACCGGGGATGGGTCCTTTCCATGGTTTGTATTCGCTAAAGCGGTGGTTCATTACTGCTTCACCAGCCGTGTTGGTCAGCATATTGGTACGCAATCCTAACAAACCTCTTGAAGGAATGTCAAACTCCAGGTGTTGCATATCACCCTTGGTTTCCATCACCAGCATT
Organism: Bacteroidota bacterium; assembly: GCA_023415275.1. GTDB lineage: Bacteria > Bacteroidota > Bacteroidia > Chitinophagales > Chitinophagaceae > Flavisolibacter. The sequence continues at coordinate 16,570 of JAEZLJ010000065.1, read as the reverse complement.
TCTCCCTTGCGGCGTGTCACCAGGTCTATCACTTTAGAAGCATATTCCTGTGGCACATCTACCACGAGGGTTTCAAAAGGCTCGCATTTCTTACCGTCAATTTCTTTGGTGATCACCTGTGGTTGACCAATGGTCAGCTCATAACCTTCGCGGCGCATGGTCTCGATCAATACACCTAAGTGCAGGATACCACGGCCATAGACCATAAAGCTATCAGCACTGTCTGTATCAAATACACGAAGTGCCAGGTTCTTTTCGGTTTCCTTCATCAGGCGGTCGCGCAGGTGACGAGAAGTCACAAACTTACCATCCTTACCAAAGAAGGGAGAGTTGTTGATGCTGAACTGCATGTTCATGGTAGGTTCATCCACGCTGATCACCGGTAAAGCTTCCGGATTGTCAAAATCAGCAATGGTATCACCAATATTGAAATCCTCCAATCCTACTACAGCACAAAGATCTCCGGCAACCACTTCAGTTACCTTCTTCTTACCCATGCCTTCAAATACGTATAGTTCTTTTACTCTTGATTTACGAACACCATTTTCCTGTACAAGAGAAAAGGGTTGGTTTTCCTTGATGGTACCACGGGCTACTTTTCCAATAGCGATACGGCCAAGGAAAGAAGAATAATCCAGTGAAGTGATCTGCATCTGCAGGGTTCCTTCAGCAACCTTGGGCGCCGGAACATATTTCAGGATACCATCTAATAATGGAGTGATGCCTTCGCATTCAGTTAAGGAATCATTGAACCAGCCATTCTTTCCGGAACCATAGAAGGTGGGGAAATCCAGCTGCTCTTCTGTAGCATCCAGGTTAAAGAATAATTCAAATACTGCGTCGTGCACTTCATCAGGGCGGCAGTTAGGCTTGTCCACCTTGTTGATCACCACGATGGGCTTCAGGTTCAGGTGAAGGGCTTTCTGCAGCACAAAACGTGTTTGTGGCATAGGACCTTCAAAGGCATCCACCAATAAAATGACACCATCAGCCATTTTCAATACTCTTTCCACCTCACCACCAAAGTCGGCGTGGCCAGGGGTATCGATAACATTGATCTTAACGCCTTTGTACATTACTGAAGCGTTCTTACTGAAGATAGTGATACCTCTCTCCCGCTCCAGGTCATTGCTGTCCATGATGAGCTCACCGGTTTCCTGGTTGTCGCGAAAAACCTTCGTAGCGTGAAGGATCTTGTCAACCAATGTAGTTTTTCCGTGGTCAACGTGGGCAATGATGGCAATATTTCTGATGTCCATAGTTTAGTTGTAAATTGAAAGATTCTCAGCCTTAACAAGGATTTAAGGCATTAGCCACCTTCCAAAGCTTCCCCTAAGGGGCGGCAAAGGTACGGCAATTGGGCGGGGCTGCCCAGCCAAAAGCGGGACTTTACAAAAACTTTTTGATGATATTTATGAGAATGGTCAATAGCAGACTTAAAATGATCATACTGGTAATGGGGAAATAAAACCTGCTGTTTTCCCTTTCTATCCTTACATCTCCCGGCAACCGGCCAATCCAGTGCAGCTTATCATGAAAGAAATAAATTATTATTCCCGCCAATATGATCAGGATGCCAAAAACGATGATGTATTTGCCGGTATTGCTGTCCATACTTTAGCAAATTACAAAGCTTTTTGACCTGGTAAATGAAATACATTTGATCATGAGGCTGATCATTACCCTTTTTGTTTTCATGCTTTTTTCTTCCTCAGCTTATTCCCAAAGCTGGAAGATCACTGCCAATGGTAAAACCCTGCTGAAAGCAAATTCTGAAAATGAAGCAGCCAATCAAATTTCCCTCAAGACTTCCAGCCTGAACAAAAAAGGATTGAACCTGTGCTATACAGAAGGTAAGAACAAGCAAAAGGGCTGGGAACGCATTATAGCTGTTTATGATTCATCAGGCAAAGAACTGAAAGAACAAAAAGGCACCTGTATGCTATTAAGCAGGGACAGCCTTCGATCCTATTTAAAGAATTCATCAATTGTAAAGATCTACACCTGGGCATTACCCACCGATCCCAAATTGAAGGCGCTGGTAAGGGTAAGACGGGTTCACCTTGCCACCATTAGCCAGTAGGACTGGCCGTTTCTTGTTTATGGTTTATTGTTTTTGGTTCTTCAGGTCAATCATCTCTATAGAAAACAACCATTTTATATTGTCAATCTTCAATGGTTAATTGAGTTAAAGGGCAAATCATTATTGAATGATGGCTTTTATTTAATTCCAAGAGGAAATTTGTAAATCGTCAGCCATTGCATAGAATACCTATATCTTACAAATAAGGGAACCTTGTCAACTTGTTAACCTATCAACTTATCAACCTCCTTTTCCATTTTACCTTTTACATTTTCCATTCTCCCTCCTCTTTTAACTTATGTCATTGACTTTTGATTTACTTTGCCGCGCATGTCACGTCACCTCCTTTACATTGTGAATCCTATCTCCGGCACTCGAAACAAATCGGCGCTTGAAAACCTTATACGTAAGAAAACCAGCGGTGCAGGTATTCCGTTTGCCATATTTCCTTCAGTGGCGGATGGTGATTATTCTTTTCTTGATCATTATATCAAAGAACAAAAAGTCACCGACATCATCATTGCCGGGGGTGATGGCACTATCAACATGGCCATTAATTACCTGCGCAAGTGGAGACTTCCTTTTGGCATCATTCCCTGCGGATCGGGAAATGGATTGGCATTTTCAGCAGGATTACCGAAGTCTCATGAGAAGGCATTGGATATTATTTTTTCGGGAGCACCACAGTGGACCGACGCTTTCACTATCAATGGAAAGTTTGCCTGCATGCTTTGCGGGCTGGGCTTTGATGCACAGGTGGCACATGATTTTGCGAATGACCCTAACCGTGGGTTGACCACCTATATCAAGCAAACTGTAAAAAATTTCCTTACCTCCAGTGCTTATACTTTTGGAATTCGAACCAATGGCAGAACTTTCATTACGGATGCTTTCTTCATATCAGTGGCCAACAGCAACCAGTTTGGCAATAATTTTAAAATAGCTCCCAGGGCCAGCCTTACCGATGGCATGCTGGATATTGTAATCATGACCAAGCAAAACAAGCTTAGCATGCTGGTGCAGGCGCTCAAACAGGTAACGGGGTTCAACGAGGTACAGGAAACAGCAGTTTTCAACGAACAAAGCAGTGTGATCTACTTCCAGGCTCCATCTATTACCATCAACAATGCCATGGAAGCGCCCCTGCACATCGACGGTGACCCGGTGGAAACTGAAAAGCAGTTAAAGTTCCAGGTACTGCCTTCCTGCTTTCAACTGCTGGTGAGCCAGGTGTAAGATCTTACATACATTGTAACTTACTTTATCCATTTAAAAGGCCAATGGCCTTGTAACAATCACCATGTATCAACCAGTCTTCCTTCCATATACTCCGGAGTAAACCCGTTGTAACTCCGTATAATCCCCGTATTTTACCCGTATGCATGCGGGGATAGAACGAGGATACTACGGAGATTATTCAGAGATAGTACGGCTATTCCATACTGTAACATGCAAGGAAATTGGCAGCCACTTTATTGATAGTTGCAATAAATTATACCTGGTTCCCTGATCTGATTAAGTAAATACAAAGTCAATGGTGCGAAATCAACCGCCCGCCTTGTTGATTGAAAGGTTGAAAAAAGGGTAAAATAACTTTGTAATTCAAGCAGTACTGAAACTGTTACCGCGGTGCATGAACAGTAAAGCTAAGTTCCTGTTTAGGTTTTTCAGTTTTCAGCTTTGACTTGCCCAGTGAATCTGTATTCAGCAGGTTGAGGAGTTTATCAAAGCTCTCTACGTTGTAGGCTGAACCCAGGGAAGCGGCAATATCAAGCTTCTCTCGCTGTGTAAGGTGAAAATTCAATGCGGCCTTATCTTCTTCTTTTTTAGGTATGTACTGGAAGGTGATCTTATGTATAGGGAATCCATTATTGTCCATAAAATAAGTGGACATATCGCCCTGGAAGTATTCCATCATCTTGTACCAGTTATTCTGCAGCAGGAAGAAAGGCTTTACTGCATTTTCCGTTAGGTTGTCATATTCGTAAGGATGCTCCCATCCTCCGTCCATGCGGTCGCGGATCTGGATCACCACCACACCTCTTGTATTTTCCATGATCCAGGAACGCATATGAGCCAGGAAGCGCAGCGCTGTGGACACACCATAATTATCGCGCAGCCCTCCATCCATCACATCGATCACGGGGTTGGAAGGCAGCCACACATTGGGCAACACCACAGGGAAGGTGGCATTCATGCGCAAGGCAGTTAATATGCGCAGGTTGTAAGGATCTTGTTTGGCAAAGAAGGTAGTGAAGTCCACTGCATCAGGCGTTATAGCGCCTTCGGTAGAATCTGCAGGTGGCTCCATCATAAAGCGTAAAGGCTGTGTGCTGATCAGCATCATCTTGGCATCCCGTGTAATGACATTGTGATAGAACATCAAGGGGATGTTAGCAGCTTTTTCATCAGCTATATAATCGCGTAAGCTTTTGTTCAATACGCCCCTGGTATTATCATTCAGCGCCATTTCAAAGGCATAGCCACGGTCGCGCAGGTAGGTATTGTTGCCAATGGTAAATTTTTGCTCAGGGGCAAAGAGATCGCGGGCAATGAAAGAAGTAAAAGTGGGGTTCAACAGGTCATCGGCTATGTTATCAACATATTCATCCGACTGGATATTGATCTTTTTGTTGTGCAGCCGTTCGCGGTAGAGCTCACGGAAATAAGTAGCGCCTATCATACCGCCCGAAGCTCCGGTTATCAGGAATGTCTTCTTCATAATGGAACCTCCTGTCAGGCTGTCCAGCTCCTGCATCACGTTCATGGTAAATGTAGCACTCCTGGTGCCTCCACCACTGGTGGCTATAAGTACCAGCAAAGGCTTGGCTTCATCCTGTTTTTGCTTCCAGCGAAACATCACCTGCTCCATGTTCTTCCTGTCGGCTTCCGAGGCCTTTGGATTACTTAGTTGCTCCAGGCTTTCCTTGGTGTACACAGGTGCTTCCTTGCGGTTGTTGTAGTTCAATCCATATGCCTTATTGCGCGGATCGATCCACTCAAACCGATACAGGATGTTCAGCATAAAAATGAATATGATGAGCGCGGGCACACTCCAGCTTTGAAAGAAATATACCAGGGAACCAATGACACCGATAAGGATGGCACAAAACAAGGTAATGCTGGCCCCGGCAGGTAACTGGAAGAACTTGGAGTCCAGGAAAAACCCGATCAGGATCAGGAACACGTAGGCAATGAGCAGGCTGACCACCGCGGCAAAATGGTGCCGTTTGAAGATCTTGGACATCAGCTCATGTGAGTAGTGCGACACGTCGCGGCAACGGCGCACCTTGAAAAAAGAATCCAGGAACCATTCAGAGTGGATCAATGACAGGTTGCTGGCTGCAATATTCTCTGGTTGCAGGTGCGCAAAATAATTGCGCGCACTATTGAATGCCGGTTGCAGCTTTTTGAATATGGTCTTGTCGGCCCTGAAGAAATAAATAAAAGAGATGGAGAGGATCAATAAAAGCCCGGCCATGAATCCTGTAAACAAAAAGACGATCTCTATATTAGGAATAAGCTCTTTATAATGCGCATATTGATAGGCTTTAAGCAGGTAAAAGACCAGGAAGCCCAGTGGTATTGCCGCATTGTTGATGCAATATTTTAAAAAAGGAAATTGGGTGGCGGCCAGGAATGTAAAATGGCGGCTGAATAAAATGAACGTGGTAATATTCCAGCACATGATAAATACCCCAATGGAAATACCCATGATAGCTGCACCAATGGCATTCACATCTCCCAGGTATTCAGGGCTGAGGAAGAGGGCTTCCGTACCAAAGCTTTTCATAAAGCTGCCATTGACCACACTAAAAAGTAATAGCCAGAATATGAGCAGTACCTGGTATTTTCTGAAATGCAGGAACAGGAGCTGAACGGGTAACGAATAGAATACTCCCCTGAGGTAATCGAAGAAAGAATAGGTTGTTTTCAAATCAAGTCTAAAGTACTACTAAATCAGGTGAGGGTCAATGCCTTGGACCAATTTAGTATTTTCTTTAGGCTTCAATAAATAATAGGCCATTACCATAGAAAGCAATAGTAAAAGCGCCACAAACTGGTGCAATTGGGCATTCCATTCAAAGACACCCCAATGCTGAGGTACTTTTTTAGGACTGGTCAAAACTGCCGCTATGCCCAGTATGACCTGTGCCAGCACCAGTACCAGTGGCATCCACTTGATGGCATTAAAAACAGCAACCGACCGTTCTTTGGCTGCCTTAATGGTCCAGACTATAACCAGGATAGTGATCAGGTAAGCCAGGTTGCGGTGAATGAAATGGATGGTAATGGGATTGTTGATGATGGCGGAGAAAAATGAAAAATTCCGGCCACCGTAATTCGACATATTGGGAGGAAAGTAATCGCCATTGATATCGGGCCAGGTAGGTGCATAGGTGGCACCCTTCAATCCGGCCATGAAAGCCCCGTAAATCAATTGCAAAACCAATAAGCCAATTATAAAGACCATCCACTGGCGGAGGGAATTTGAATACAATTTTTGTGTTGGTGGCACCAGTAACTGCAAGGCAAACCAAAAGGTATACACCAGCAATATCAGGGCAGCAATGAAGTGAATGGCCAGGCGAATATGGCTTACATACAGGTTTTCGTCATTCAATCCACTCATCACCATCACCCATCCTATCAATCCCTGTAAGCCACCCAGCAGGAACAGGATCACCATGGGCCGGATCATATCCTTTGAAAAGCGTTTTTGAATAATGAAAATTATAAAAGGAATGAGGAATACCACACCGATCAACCTGCCCCAGAGACGATGCATCCATTCCCAGAAAAAGATGGCTTTAAAATCTTCCAGTGTAAAATAAGAGTGCAGGTGCTTGAATTGAGCTATCTGCTTGTAATGGTTAAAAGCTTCAGTCCATTGCTTTTCATTCATGGGAGGAATGGTGCCCAGGATAGGTTTCCATTCTGTGATGGAAAGACCTGAATCGGTAAGACGGGTAATACCTCCTAAAATGATCTGCACGATGATCATGACTACTCCCACCAGCAACCAGATCGCCACTGGCCTGGAGCGGTTGACAGCTATTGTTTCCATTGGTGTGCAAAGGTAAGTCCGTGTGTGACTCTGCAAGAGCTAAAAGTTTTTTTGACAAGGCTTTTAATATTTCGTAGCTTTTATATGCTCAATTTTCTCCATTTAAATACACTGTTATGGAAATCAATGACCTGAACTTCAGAACCCACCGTCGTGGATTTTTGGGGAGCCTGGCCACAGGTGCAGTAGCACTTGGCGTCAGTACCATGGCTACCCCACTGCAAGCGCTTGCGAGGAATGAATTTCGCGACACTCCTATTGCCGATGACGACCCGGATGCCTGGTTCAACAAGATCAAAGGCAAGCACAGGATCGTTTTTGATGCTACCCGCCCCCATGAGATCATGCCCTTTGTCTGGCCCCTGGTATTTATGAACACCAATGAAGCTACGGGCAGTAAAGACAACAGCGTGGTGGTGGTGCTGCGGCACGATGCCATTCCTTATGCTTTTGAAGACCGGATCTGGGCCAAATACAATTTTGGTGAAGTGTTTAAGGCTGGTGAATTGGGTCCTGCGTTCAAGGCCGCCGATTACAAAACTGCTGCTTCCAGCCGCAACCCGTTTTACAAAACAAAACCAGGCGACTTCCAGGTGCCCGGAATTGGTGCGGTGCCTATTGGCATCACCGATCTGCAAGCCAAAGGGGTGATGTTCTGCGTGTGCAATGCAGCCATGACCGTTTACAGTTCAGCACTGGCGCCGAACCTGAACATGACGGCTGAAGAAGTGAAAAAGGACTGGGTGAGTGGACTGATACCTGGTGTGCAGGTAGTGCCTTCAGGGGTTTGGGCTGTGGGCAGGGCACAGGAACATGGTTGTGCCTATTGCTTTGCCGGATAATTAAAGGCAGGGAGCCTGGAGATAGCACCCTTTTCTTATTTAATCCATTCTTACCTTGTTCTTCACCACGTCTTTCTCCCGGCTCTTTTTAATGATTTCAAATGGACCATACTTATGTTGTGTTTCAGAAAACCCATCAGCATATGGCCCATAAGGATAATCAACAGGCTTTTTACTGATATTCTTCCAATCCTCGCTGAATTTCTTTACCGGCCTGCTTTGCGAGGCCACATAGGCTGCTACATCCCAGGCATCTTCATCTGTCAGCTGTGGGTTTTCCCAGCTGGCCCTGTCAAAAGGCATATTGAATTTAATAAAGCTTGCTAAACGGGAAAGCGTATACATACCTGCACTCACATTAAAGCTATGTGCGCCCCATAAAGGCGGATAGGTATAGGCTGTAGAATCCGAATTGAATAATCCCTGTCCATTGTCACCATGACAGCGAACACAATGGGTCACAAATACACGCCTTCCCCTAGTGGTATCCGCTGCCCTTGAAAGAAAAGGCAGGTTACCCGTAGCTCCCCCCTTAGGCTTGAAATTTTTGGGCACCTCTTTACCTATCCATTTCAAATAGGCAACAAAAGCTTTCATTTCCATACTAAGGCTGTCTATGGTCTTCCCATTCAGGCTACGCAACAGGCAGTCATTGACCCTGAATTCAATAGACTCTTCCCGGCCGCTTCTTTCCCTGTATTTTGGATAGGTGGATGCCACAGCGGAAAATGGATTGGCAAAATTTCTTCTGCCCGCATCCAGGTGGCAATTCTGGCAGTTCATTCCATTGGAAACGGATGCCACCACCCCTTTCGGCCCCAGGTACGCTGAAGTGTTAACCACCAATTCTTTCCCATACCGAATCAGGTCACCCATGGAGTCGGAAGGGATCTCCATTTCAGAGGGAGGCGCCCACAATTCATTTTCAGGAAAGGGAAGATGGCTGGCCTGGATGATGGTTTTCTGAGGAGTGATGAATAGCCTGGATAGCAATATGGTAATAAATGCTGCACCTAATAAAATGGGAAACCATGGTATACCTGAACTTTTCATAAGCTGCCTGGTGTTTAAATTTACGAAATCCAGCGCTGCCCTGGCTTACAAGCCAAAACAAAATATTAGGTATCAGTTCATTGTATTGAATTGTCTGTTATTTTTGAACCAAACTGAATCAATTGTTGCAGGCGTATTACCAGGAAGAATTGTTGGAGGCTGGATGTGATGAAGCAGGGAGGGGATGCCTGGCTGGTCCTGTATATGCAGCAGCCGTGATCCTGCCCAGGGATTTTTACCATCCTTTGCTGAATGATTCCAAGCAATTGACCGAGGAAGAGCGTTACGAGCTCAGGCCTTATATCCAGGAGCATGCAGTGGCCTGGGCAGTGGCTGACCTTTGCAATAAGCAAATAGATAAATTGAACATCCTGAAAGCTTCCTTTAAAAGCATGCACCTGGCAGTAAAGCAATTGAGCATTCAACCCCAATTGCTTTTGATTGACGGCAACCGCTTTACGCCTTATAAAAAGATCCCTCATCAATGCATCATCCAGGGTGATGAACTATATGCATCCATCGCAGCGGCCAGCATCCTGGCCAAAACCTACCGGGATGATTATATGAAGACATTGCATAAGAAGTTCCCTAAATACAACTGGGCCCAGAACAAGGGCTATGCTACTAAAGAACACCAGGCTGCCTTAGACCAATATGGCCCTTGCCGGTATCACAGGCAAACCTTCCGACTGGATTATACGGTGGAGAAAGAAAATGATAACGTAACGCTGAGTGTATAATCCTGCAAGAAGTAATGGAATTAAAGAAATAGTTGACAGGTTGACTGGTTAACAAGTGTGGGCTTATCCGAAGTCCTTTATCAACTCATCTTCCCCTATCTAATGTCCGGGAACTCCTATTTTCAAAACCTTTTTGGCCAGTTCAATGGCTTCCGGTTCGCCGGTGTATTTAGCCGGTTCGTCAGATAGCTTTACCACCGGGGTCCAGGTCTCATTCTCCGGCATGGCTTCGGTCATTTTCATTACTATATTCATGGGTGGAAGGCCTACATCATTGGAGAAGTTAGTGCCAATGCCAAAAGAGACACCAATTTTACCCTTGCAATAATTGGCTATCAGCTCTACCTTTCTATAATTCAGAGAGTCAGAAAATATAATGGTCTTAGTAAGTGGATCAATGCCAAGGGAACGGTAATGCAAATACGTTTTTTCAGCAAATATCAGTGGGTCGCCGCTGTCATGACGGACACCATCAAAGAGCTTCGAAAACTTCCTGTCAAATACCTCAAAGAATTCATCGGTAGTAAAAGTGTCAGACAAAGCAATACCCAGGTCACCCCTGTAGATGTTTATCCAGTTTTCCAGGGCCAGGGTATTGGCCATCTTAAATCCATATTTAGCTGCATGAAACATGAACCATTCATGTGCATGAGTGCCGATAGGTTTGGTGCCATGGATTCTTGCGAGGTGCACATTGCTGGTGCCTACAAAGTTCTTACCCCATTGTTTGAGCGTTTTCACTACCAGGTCCTGCACTTCAAAAGAGTGACGGCGCCTGGTGCCAAATTCTGCAATGGTCACGTTGAGCAGATCATACGCCTGTATTTTGTTCTTCGTCTTCTCCGCTACTGTTTCATCCTGTTCCCTCTGGCTGTTTTGAAGGCGGTAAAAATTTTCAGAAATCAGGCAAAGCAAGGGCACTTCCCAAAGAATGGTTCGGTACCAATAGCCTTCCACTAAAACCTCCAGGTCCTGGCCGTTTTGCTGTATAGTCACCTCCGAAGGGTCATACCGATAGCCTTGCAGGAAGTCAAGGTACACAGGATCCAGGTAGGGACAGGTGTTGGCCAGCCATGTTTTCTCCTCTTTACCCAGGCACAGTCCAGCTAAAGAATTTACGGAGGCCTGCAATGCCTCTGCAAAACCACCAGGAAATGCATGATGACCACGGTTGATGAAACGATAACGTGCCCGGGCCTTTGGAAATAATTTCACCACACATTGCTGCATGGTGAACTTATAAAAATCATTGTCCAGTATGGAGGGTAATGTAACCATGGCAATATTTATGCAAGTATCATACAAATTTAGCCAAAGCGTTTACCTGTGCGCATAAGGAACCATGTGAGTATGTAAAAAACCTGTGTCAGCATCCTTAATTCATTCATTGCCTTAATAGCCTTACGCATGATCATTCATAAAATGCAACGAAGGGATAGAAGCTTTTCACTTGGCATGATTCATTAGATTTACACATCAACAACATCCTTTCATACACTAAACATCTTTCAATGAAATTTTCTGTTAGCTTATTAGTCCTGTTACTCTCCGTGTCAGCTTATTGCCAGCAGGGCTTCAATGGTCTTGATATGAACATGGGTAATTTGTCGAGGCTTAGTGATGCCAGGACCAGGTCCATCTCACCTGAGAACTATACAGGTGCTAAAGGGCGTGGTGGCATGGCCGACCCAAAGCTGGATAGTGGCAAAAGAAATGTGGCCAACTCTGCACATGCTGCCAAAGATTTAGGAAAAGGCTGGAAAGTAAATCCCTTTATCGAGATTGTGGGTAAGGAAACCATGACCATTGCGGAGATAGAAGGTCCTGGTGCCATACAGCACATTTGGATGACACCCACCGGAAACTGGCGATTCTCCATTCTACGCTTTTACTGGGATGATGAAAAAGAGCCTTCCATAGAAGTACCCGTTGGTGATTTCTTTGGCATGGGACTTAATCAATATGCTCCATTGAACTCTTTGGCGGTGACCGTCAACCCGGGAAGCGCTTTCAATTGTTACTGGAAGATGCCTTTTCGTAAGAAGTGCCGCATTACCATGGAAAATATAGATAATGCGCCCATGCGTTTGTATTACCAGGTAGATTATACTTTAACCCAGGTAGGTGATGATGAAGCCTACCTGCATGCCCAGTTCAGAAGATCCAATCCCACTACAGGTTCCCTGCATACTCTGGTAGATGGCATTAAGGGAAAGGGACAATATGTGGGTACGTATATCGCCTGGAATGTAAATAACAATGCCTGGTGGGGCGAAGGAGAAATTAAATTTTATATGGACGGAGATTCGGACTTCCCCACCATCAATGGTACGGGTACAGAAGATTATTTCTGTGGCTCGTACAACTTTGAGAATTCAAAGACACACCAATATGAACCTTTCTCCACAGCATATGCGGGCTTACACCAGGTGATCAAACCTGATGGATTGTACCTGTCGCAACAAGGCTTTGGCATGTATCGCTGGCACATCATGGATCCTATCCGGTTTGATAAGGACCTGAAGGTGACCATCCAGGACCTGGGCTGGAGACATGACTGGCGCTATTACCCACAGAAATCAGATATTTCTTCCGTTTCATTCTGGTATCAACGTGAACCACACGCCCATTTTCCAAAGCTGCCTTCCAAGGATGACCTGGAAATTCCGAAATGGTAAATGACGAATGAAAATCAACTCAACTAATGATATATATCATATGCCTGGGGTTTTTCATAGACTTACTTGCGCCCTAATTCCTTTACTATGGATCCTGTGATTATCCGGTTTATGCAAAGGCAGACGGTGGCATCTTTTACCTGTATTGATGAAGAAGGTTTGCCTTACTGCTTTACCTGCTTTTACGCTTTTGATGCAGAAAATGATTGTATTTATTTCAAATCATCTGCCTCTTCAAAACATGCAGGACTGCTGTTGAAAAACGGGAATGTGGCTGGTTCTGTGTTGCCAGATAAATTGAATGTGCTGTCTATTCAGGGAATACAATTTACAGGGCATATCGCTACCATGAGCCAGGGAAGCTCATTCTATCATAAAAAATTCCCAATGGCTATGGCAATGCCGGGAGATGTATGGACCGTGTGCCTGGATACGGTAAAGATGACCAACAATAAAGCCGGTTTTGGAAAGAAGCTCACGTGGAGCAGGGAAGAACCCCTGACGCTGAAGAAGACCTTCCTTCCATCTATATACTAACGAGTTTTTTTCATGTGTATTTAAGTGTAAAAAAAGCCGCTTCATTCCTGGAGCGGCTTTTGCTTTTTTATGTTAAAGGTTTAGAAATTAAAACCCAGGCCTACTTTATAAGAACGGTTGTAAGAGTTCAAATTTTGATTGGCATCTACTTTAGATAATCCATGATCGTAAGCGGCAGTTATATTTAAGCCGTTTGAGAACTGGTATCCAATACCACCTGTCAACGCCATATCCCACTTATTAAATTGTGCAGTGGCATCCGAATGACTGTTCACTACATTAAAGCCAAGCGCACCTGCAGTGGTATGAAGATCTGCCTTAGTCAAGTAAGAGATCTGTGGACCGGCAAAGATCTGCAAGCCACCCATGGTTCCTTTTAAAACTACAGGAACATCTATATACTGAGAGTTCAACTGCGCTTTTCCATTAATGCCTAAGAACTCAGCACCTTTGATATTTAATTGTCCCTGCATGGTATATCCTTTCTGTGTATAATACAGTGCAGGCTCCACAGATAATTCTTTTGACAAAGGAATATTGACATAACCACCTCCATAAAAACCACTGTGGCTGGTGGTGGTGATGGCACCATTGGTAAAATCAAGAAGGTTTTGAAGACTGTTCACAGCATCTCCCTTCATAGAGGAGGAAGAAAATCCACCACGAACACCAAAATGAGGTTTGTCCTGGGCCATGGCCAGCGTGGAGATGATGACTGAGGCTAAAAGTAAAATTTGCTTTTTCATATGCCGATGGGGAACGTGGTTTTTCTTTCGTTCCATATATGAGAATGTCAAAGAAGGTCATTGGATTAATGGTGCTTAGGTAAGTTTATGTTAAAGGAAATGCGCTATTGTTAAAGGATTGAAAAGGGAATGGCAGGTAAGTTCATTCAGGTATTAAAGGCATTAACAACCTCAATCTTGAACGCAACAATACAGGATGTTCGAGGATGGAAGAAACCAATATCTTTACTACTCATATTGTTGTTATGAAACTACTGTCACTTGAACCATTTATTCCCTCCGGGGAAGATTTTGAATCTTCTAAAAAGCTTTTCCAGGAACTGGGTTTTCAGATCAACTGGGATGCAGGTGACTATGTAGGTTTTGAAAGAGATGGCTGTAAGTTTATCCTGCAGCATTATGTAAATAAAGAATTTGCAGAGAACCTGATGATCAATGTCAAGGTCAGCAATGCCAATGAATTTTATGAGGAAGTAAATTCCAAACAATTAGCGGGGAAATTTGGCATCCGCATTAACCCTCCCGTTCAACAGCCTTATGGCAAAGAAGTGAACCTAATAGATCTGGCTGGTGTTTGCTGGCATTTTGTGGAATAAGCATTATACCTCATATAAAGTATTTTTTGCAGTCATCCGTAACAACCATGGATGACTTATTTTTTTGTCTATTGCCAGGCCCTGCTGTACTATAGTCATGATAACTATCACTACCAGGCAATATCTACATCATTGTTCAAAATCCGGCATTGACCGAACTTACTATTACCTTAAATACCTATCATATGAGACCTGTTCATACTGCCAAAAAGGACCTTATGCCAAAGGTTGGTCAATGGCAAAAATTTTTGCTTGCCTGCGGTATTATCTCTTCGCTGCTTTACGTAGCCATGAATGTGTTTATCCCTATGTTTTATCCGGGATATAGTGTGGTTAACCAAACTGTCAGTGAACTATCGGCCATAGGGGCGCCTACCCGGGTATTATGGGTAGTGCCCGGTATTTTGTATTCATTGCTTATAGTTGCCTTTGGTTGGGGAATTTACCGCAGTACCGATCAAAACCGCTATTTGCGATTGGCCGGAACATTGATGATCATTAGTGGCCTTTTAAGTTTTACCTGGACACCTATGCACCAACGTGTAGTCATTGCTGCCGGCGGTGGCAACTTTTCTGATACCTGGCACATTGCCATGAGCTTTATTACCCTGGCGCTAATGCTATCAATGATCGGGTTGGGTGCTGCAGCGTTAAAAGGATCTTTCCGCATATATTCTATGGCGACAATTGCTGTGTTTATTGTATTTGGCATTCTCACCTGGCTGGAATCTCCTGGTATTTCCACCAATGGACCCACACCTATGATCGGCGTATGGGAGCGCATTAACTTAGGCGCGTATATGCTTTGGGTGATGGTACTGGCCGCCATTTTACTTCGAAGGTCCACGCAGGTGCCTTTAATTATTCAATCAACAGTTGCCGCACCTAAGAGAAAGGAAAAAAGTAACGGTCATCAACAAACTAAAATAAGACACAAAGTATAAATGAGCTGTGACAATTCTTATAACCATATTTAGTATTCTCATGGCGGTAATTGGTTCGGTGGTGGCATTACTCAGCAGCGTGTTGTTCATGCGCCTGCGCTGGCCTGCGCCCATTCTCTGGTTTGTTAAACTATATACATCAGCATTGTCACCTTTTCTGATGCTGGCAGGAATACTTACTTTAATTGCAGGGCTGGTATCAGGATCTGTCATTATCAGTTGCATAGGTATCTATGATGTGCTATTTTATGCCATACATATTTACAGGGTATCCCGCCACCCCGTATCATTGGGCAGCTTTGAACAAGCCTTTGGTCCTGATTGGGAACAACGAATACCACCACAGGTAAAGTCTCATTTCCTGTCAAAGCCATTTCTTTTTAGGTTACCTCATGTAGTGGCGCCACAATTGGTACAGGACATTGCTTTTGGCACCATACCCGGCTCAGACAGGAAGCTTTTATGCGACATCTGGCAGCCGGCAAATGGTATAGCTCCTTCAGGCCAGGCCTTTATATACTTTCATGGCAGCGCCTTTTATTTTCTCGACAAAGACTTTAAAACCCGGCCTTTCTTCAGACACCTGGCTTCCCAGGGCCACGCGATCATGGACGTGGCTTACAGGCTGGCACCCGAGACCGACATGATGGGCATGATAGCTGATGTGAAGAGAGCCATAGCCTGGATGAAAGAGAATGCAGCTGCTTATGATGTTGATCCTGAAAAGATTATTATTGGCGGAGGATCTGCAGGTGGGCACTTGGCACTACTGGCAGCTTATACCGACGACGATCAACGGTTTACACCCATTGACCTGGCAGGCAAAGACCTTAGCGTAGCTGCGGTGATCTCTATTTATGGCTCCAACGACATGGAAGCGCTGTATTATCATACCAACCAGCATCTTACTACAAAGGATGTATCCAACACGGTTAAAAAAAGTGTTCCCACCAAACTGCCTTCATGGATCGCCAAGAAAATGGGCAAAGATTATTATCGACTTGGAATGAACATAGACTTTGAACGTGTAGGCACCTTAGCCCCACTATTGGGAGGACATCCGGAGCAAAACCCTAACGCCTATGCCTTGTATACTGTGACTACGCATGTTCACCGAAACTGCTCTCCTACCTTGCTCATTCATGATGAGGATGACCTGATGGCACCAGTAAGGTCAACACGAAAACTGTTTATGCGGTTATTGGAATACAAGGTTCCGGTAGTCATGCATATCATTCCTCAAACAGATCATGCATTTGACCTCATACTACCTGGTATATCAC
>JAEZLJ010000037.1 GCA_023415275.1 Bacteroidota bacterium | reverse complement strand
TTAATACATCTTTCTTTTCCATGCCTTGCTTTAAGCATATAAGCGATAATGTCCTTACCTGTTTAAACAAATGCGTGTACCTTCTTTTTACAGGTACAAAGCGGTATAGAATTGAAGACATGATATTACCCACTTTAAACCTTTCAGCACTTCTCCTGCTACCTTCAAAGGCAGGATCATTCCAGAAGCGTTGGGTATCCACTCCAGGCAATAGCCTGGCTAAATACCCATCCAGTTCACTATAATAAAAGTTCACATTGTCATCTACCGTGCCTACTGCCTTTACATGTCCTATTTGCTTTGCCATATGATGTTAGATTTAATTACCTGCAAGATGGCTACTTCTGTTAGCTACTTCAAACACCATGGCCGTTTATGGCCGATTTGGCCGGAAATGACCGCTTTTGGCCGGCTTTTGAGTTGACAAGTTGATAGGTTAACAGGTTGACAAGGAGTACCCCATCTCCTCTATAATTCTTTTCAATCATGGTAATCTTAGTTCTCTTCCTTCGACATTCGATATTCCTTGTTCGATATTCTGCGGTTCCCTAATACCTCCTTCCCACCAAAGCCCATCCTTCTTCCTATCTACGCTATACTTACTGCGTGATCACCACGCAGTATCTATACTGTAGATTGGGCGTAAGTAGGGCGTTGGTATAGAGAAGGTTGGCAGGAAACAGGTAGATGCTGAAGCTATTTTTAAAATACACAATGATCTATTCCTGAATTCATATGCTGGTTGCACATAATATTCAGGCATGTAAGCTGGAAGCCAGGTAACTTAGACCTTCTCCTCATTTTCAAGGACCATTTCAGGCCACTTGTCTTTTTTCTGTTTTTTGAATATTGATGTATTGTTCCAATGCTGCGTCAAGTGAAGGAAGCAGTTGTCCTTTTTCAGTGCCAAGTACACTATAATATGGTCGTTTAGCAATATATCCCAGATCCGATGCTGGTTTGGCTTCAATTAAATAATGATCCAGTTCAAATTCGTTGGCTATCCTGAAGGCCAGGTCTGCCCAGGTTAGCGAACCCTGGTTAGCCAGGTGCCATATGCCCTTTTCATGATCTACCAACAAGTCAAGGGTGGCATGAACAAGGTGCGGAACATAAGTAGGAGAGATGAATATATCATTGGCTACCTGCACATTTTCACCATGGTGCAAGGCATTTCGAACATAGTGCACAAAATTATATTCATCAAAAGGGCTAAAGAATGCACTGGTGCGGATAATAAGTGAGTTATCAGCCACCTTGGATACCAGCTTTTCTGCCTCCAGCTTACTGCGTCCATACACATTCAAAGGTTGGGGGATATCTGTTTCCAGGTAAGGTTTATTTTTTGCCCCATCAAAGACAAGATCAGATGAAAATGTGATGAGCCTAATGCCTGCTTCCTGGCATGCCAGGGCAAGATTGTAGGGGCCTGATGAATTATCAGAAAAACAATTGTCAGCATCATTCTCGGCATCATCTACTCTCACATAGCCGGCTGCATTAATAACAGCCCATGGCCTGGTTTGCTCTATCATTTGTTTTACCTGCAGCAGGTTGCGTATATCGCAATCTAGCCGTGAAAGTAATTGATAGCTAATATTCCTTTCCTCGCAGGCTTTAGCAATAGCCCTTCCCAATGTTCCATTTTTTCCAATGATAATAATGGGTGAGCTATTCCTGGTGGAATTTATACGAAATTCTTTTACCAACGGATTAAACAGGATTCTTGAAGAGCGTTGCCACCATCCTTTTTCTTCATACAAAGAATGAATAGCGTTGGCATCATGAGCCAGGTTTTTTATAAACCTTACTAGGGCTGTTGGCCTCGGCTTCCCGTTGCGGATGTCAAAGGCCCCAGGTTCATATTCCCCGCCCGGCTGGGTCAGTAGCTTATTCCAACCGAATGATCCCAACAGCGCCCAGGATGTCACTGCCCTGATGTCTATCTGTTCATTTTTCAGATCCCGCACGGCCTCCCATATATGCTTAAACCATCGCAATTGTTCTTCACGATGGCAGTGCAAGTGCACCTCAGTAATAGCCATCGGGCTTTGGTATCTTTTCCAGGCTTCTTTTAATAAAACCTTGATCCCTGTTTTCTGAGCCACATCTACGCGTACAGCTTCAACATCAGCATAACGGTGACGCTTATTACCTCCCACAAGGTGCGGAGGATATAACTGTATGCGGTCATCCAGGAAACGTTCAGAGGTTACATAATAGTTGAAACCGAAAATGTCAGGCGTACAGGGATTGTCAATAAAAAACAACAACTCCTGTTGCGTAATGCCATTCTTAATAAAATATTTCCATAGCGGATGATGCCTGTTCAATTTGCCGCATAAAATATCATAAGTTAGCCAACGCCGTTTATTTTCAAAAAGTGCCTGGTATTTCAGCTTAGATGTACTGTAGGTCTTGGACAAATCTTCCGTTTGCACCAGGCAGGCATGAGGATTGACTTTCCTGATCTCCTGCATGGAGAGTACAATGCCTTTTAATTGATTAATCAGCATTTTTAAAAATACCCTGGCTGATCGCTGGTGAGGATACCAAAATCCATAGAGCCCGCTGAAGCGTGCCGTGGTCAGTGGTTCATTAACAGGTGTATAATGCGTGATCCACGGAAATTTTTCTGCTACTTTCCTGGCATAGGCCGCCAGCTCATAAGGAAATTGAGGGTCGGCTAAATTGGTAAAGGCGGGCCCACTGCCATGATGCACCAGGCCTGCAATTATCCCAATATTTTTCTCTCTTAATTTATGTAACTGCTTTTCGCTCCATGACCAATCAATTTCCACATTTTTTTGGGGTTCATGTTTTTCCCAAAGCAATGGATACCTAATCATATTGATGCCCAGTGTAGCAATGGCTTCAATATCATCTTCCCGATGATAGTGACCGGCATATTCCAGCTGATCGAAAAACTGATTTTTTACCCTATTGATCGTGCATTCAATTCCGCCCCAAATTTCAGGATTGTAAGATGTTTTGTCCATTGATATAAGTTTCAGGTTGTCCTTGCATAATCTTTTTGAAAGTAGTTAATGCCTGGGCCACTACCTGATCCATATTGTAATATTTGTAAGTTGCCAAACGACCAACGAAATAGGTGTTTGTCATAGAAGAAGCCAATTGCTGATATTTTTTGTACAATTCCGCATTTTCTGGTCGTGGAACCGGATAATATGGATCGCCTTCAGCTTTAGGAAACTCATAAACAACAGCTGTTTTAGGGTGCTTTTGACCGGTGAGGTATTTAAAATCTGTTATCCTGGTGTACAATTGATCATTAGGATAGTTTACAGTACCTGTAGGTTGAAACACTTCCTTGTCAACGGTTTCAAATTTGAACTCCAATGAACGGTAAGGAAGCTTTCCGTAGCAGTAATTGAAATACTCATCTACAGGTCCTGTGAAAATAAGGTTATGATAAGGGATGAAATCAATGATCTCCTTATAGTCTGTATTCAACATCACCTTTATATTGGGATGCGATAACATCTTCTGGAACATTTGTGTGTATCCATATAAAGGCATGGCCTGGTAGGTATCGGTAAAATACCTATCATCCCTGTTGGTACGCGTCGGTACCCTTGCTGTAACGCTTGCATCTAATTCAGAGGGATCCAGGTCCCACATCTTGCGTGTATATCCCCTAAAGAATTTTTCGTAAAGCTCTCGACCCACTTTACTTACCACCACATCTTCTGAAGTTTTTACTCCTGCCACCTTTTCGGCCCTGGAAGCAAAAAAATCCTCTACTTCAGAACTATTCAGGTTCAATCCATATAATTGATTAATAGTATTCAGGTTAATGGGAATAGGAACTAATTGTCCATCTACACTTCCTAATACTTTATGCTCATACGGACGCCACGGTGTGAACTGTCCCAGGTATTCGAAAACTTCTTTTGAATTGGTGTGAAAAATATGAGGACCATACTTATGGATCAATATGCCATCATTATTATAATAATCGTAAGCGTTACCGCCAATGTGATCGCGCTTATCAATGATGAGGACTTTTTTATTTCCTTCTGAGGCCAATCTTTCAGCTAAAACACTGCCGGCAAATCCGGCGCCTACTATCAGGTAATCAAACATATAAATTCTCCTTCACTTTGGTTTTTAAGGATGATTTTTCAATTAATGTGTCTTCGATATTTCGAACCATCTGGCCCCAGGTGCGATCCCAGGAATTAAAGGCAAGGAATTCATCTACCTTTTTTAACCATGAGGATTTTCTTTTTTTATTCAACTCATTTTCTGCAGCAGCAATGAATTCATCTGCATTGCTGACAATGTGCACTAATTTATTATCGCCATACGGGTGCACGACATCAGTAATAGGTGTGGAAATAACAGGCTTGCCTGCTGCCAGGTATTCAGGTGTCTTTGTAGGACTGATAAACCTGGTTGATTCATTCATGGCAAACGGTATGGTGGCAATATCCCATCCTGCTATGTAAGCTGGTAATTCCTCGTATTTTTTTCCACCCAGGTAGTGTATGTTTTCATAATGTGGTAATGTGGCAGGATCTATTTTTACTACAGGACCTAGAATGATAAAATGCCATTCGGGTCTTTCCTTAGCCACTTTATCAAGCATTTCAATGTCAAACCTTTCATCTACCACACCAAAGAAACCGAAACGTGGATGAGGGATACCTGCCTGGTCGGCAGGATCTTCTTTATGGTTCCTGGCTATTCCAAAATGATGCTTGTCAATACTGCTTGGAAATGAAAATATATTGTGATGTTGATCTTTCTTTGATTTGTAAATGCTGTTGCCCCCTGTAAATACTACATCCGCTTTTTTGAAAAGTTCTTTTTCCCTGATGGTCAATTCCGGAGGGGCAAACTTGAATGCTGATAATTCGTCCATGCAATCATAGATCACTAACTCCGGTGTAAGGTGATCTGTAAATGAAAGTGCCATGGGTGTATAATACCAACTGAAGAAACGATTGATCTTCATGTTATTGAAAATGGTAGAAATTGTCTTTCGTTGCCTGTTGTGCACTTCAGCTTCTGTCAATCCATGCTTAATGTAAGGAGTGATTACAAAAAGGTTTTCATTGTAGTTTTCAATTTGAATCTTGTCTTCATGTTCGTGAAAAATTGGTTCTTCAATGAAGAATACACGCTGGTGCCTGGAGAAGCGGCTTAACAAATGGTTAGGCCTTTGAAAAACAAATCCCCATCTTAAATGGGAAAAGCAAACCAGATCAATATTGTGCAGAAATGCACAGGATACATCTTCAATATTTTTAATCATGTGACTAGTGATGCTATTTATATGCCACATATATTTTAAATTAAAAATTGTAAGCACGTTTAATCCTCTGAAATCAAGTGTAGAAAATAGTCCTCAGGATGAAAGGAAATACAGTATGGAAGCGGGATTTGGCACGGTGAAAAATTAACAGTAAGAACTGTTATTAGATGATGAGGTGAGAAAGATTAAAATAGGTTAAGCTTCAATGTTTCTTATAAAAAGCGCACCAGGAGAGAGTGGTATAGCTTCGTGAGGGATTACAACAGCTTTATTTATCATTAAAATAGCTATAAGCAAGTACCTGGTGATTGTATTCATTCATTGTTATTGTAAACGAAATAATCTAACTATTTGTGACTAGTAAAATGAAAGTATGAAATAGATTCAGTTTTTACCTTTTGCTAAAAATAAAAGTCAATCATTTCATAGATAATCAGTATTGAGCTGATCCAATTAATTGTTTTACCTGTTGCCATTTTTTTGAAGAGGATAATACATAAAAAGAGTGTTGCCTTGCAACACTCTTTTAAAGAAAATTGATGTTAAAGCTAATTAAGCAACTCTATGAAGTTCCTCTCTTTTAATTTTTGTTATCTCTTTAATGAAAGCTACTTCTTCAGGTTTATAGGCTTCACCATTTTCGCGAAAGATGTCATGAAACCATAATTCAGGTTCATTTTCATATTTGGTGCTCCAGGAATCCCATGGGCAATGTGTCTGTGTTTTGCCTGCTACCAGCCCCCAGTTGTATCCTCCAACATTGTATTGCTTAAATATTGGAAGTATTTCCTGGAAGGTGCTGCCAAAAGGCCTTGCCATATATTCGGTGCATAGAAGGGGCCTTCCAAAACGCTTTAAATGTTTGATCTTTTCTTCTGTAAGCCTGGCGTCATCATAACAATGGAAACTTATAATATCAGAATGCGTGAACATGTAATTATCCAAAGCTGTAAGCCTGGTATCGCAACTCCAATCTTCCTTCCATGGAGCCATAGTAATTGGTTGAGAAGGATTGATCTCACGTACCCAATTGATGGTTTTTTTTAGCAAAGCCATTGAAAGCTCTGCCTTATGCACAGCATAATCATCATCTTTATAACTGGTCAGGTTCATATTGTCGGGCTCGTTGAAAAGATCCCAGATCAATACTCTTGAGTCTGAAGCAAAATGGGAAACGATCCCATGAACATATTGTCTTAGGCTGTTATACTGGGTGGGGTCGTTTAAAACATCATAGCCAGGAGATTGTACCCATCCTGAATTATGTACATTATGCCTGGGCACAGGCTGAATGCCCAATTTTGGAAAAGGATCCCAAACGGCATCGAATAATACCAGCATGGAACGGATGCCATTGCGATGGGCGATGGTAAGATAAGTTTCAATACGGGCAATAAATCCTTCGGGGTCTTGCTGCCATAACAGGTGATGAAGGAAAACCCTTACGGTATTAAATCCGAGGTCGGCCGCCAAGCTCAGTTCCTGGTCAATGCGGAAGGGGTCAAAAGTTTCGGCCTGCCACATTTCCAGTTGGTTTATGGCATTACTGGGAACGAAATTGCACCCGATCAACCATCCATTTTCTTCCATCCATTTGTTTGCTTTAGCTTCGGGCCAGCGGTGGGCCAGTTCAGGGTCATGCTCAATAAAAGGCACGGTAACGTTGGTGGCTAACATAAAGTATAGGTTATTAGATTTTTCCGTCTTTAAAACATATCGGAATTAAGACTCAAAATAACTGCAAAGGATAAAAGATGCAAGTTTGAATTCGGCTAAATTTCTTTTTTATCGGTGAAACACTGATTCAGGCAGATAAAGGAAAACCTGCCCATTTTTTGCGCTGCCAACCTGTATGGATTTATTACTGATATTTGAACCATTTTAAGCAAAAGAAAGGTTATGAATGAAGCCATTGTTAAGGATGTCAGGGAAAAGTTCCGGGGGAGGTTTAAAGAGGAGCCTAAGCTTTTCCGATCGCCAGGAAGGGTTAATATTATTGGAGAGCATACGGACTATAATAACGGGTATGTGCTGCCTGCCGCCATTGATAAAGCAGTTTATATAGGTATTGCCAAAAGACAGGATGAAACCATCCAACTGTACTCTGAAGAATTTCATGAGGAGCACACCTGCACCTTAACCACGGTAGAAAGGTCGGACAAACAATGGCCCAATTACATCCTGGGAGTAGTGGACCAATTGTTAAAGCGGGGGTATAAAATTGGAGGCTTCAATCTGAACATTGAAGGTGATGTGCCTATTGGTTCAGGTCTTTCCTCTTCAGCGGCAGTGGAATGCGCCACAGCTTTTGCCCTGAATGAGCTGTTTCAATTGGGGATTGAAAAAATGGACCTGGCATTTATAGGCCAGAAGGCTGAACATGAATTTGCGAGGGTTATGTGTGGCATCATGGACCAATTTGCCAGTGTGTTTGGCAAAAAGGATCATGTGATCAGGCTTGACTGTCAAAGCATGGAATATGAATACGAACCATTAAAGCTGGAAGGCTACAAGATACTTTTGTTAAATACCAATGTGAAGCATTCCCTGGCCTCTACAGAATACAATACACGCAGGCAACAATGCGAGGCGGGGGTTGATCTGGTGAAGGCACAGCACCCGGAGGTAAAATCTTTAAGGGATGTTACTATGTCCATGCTTGATAATTATGTGGCGAAGGTAGATCCCGTGATATATAAAAGGTGTAAATACGTGGTAGAGGAAAATGAAAGATTGCTGGCGGCTTGTGAAGACCTGAAAAGAGGTGATATCAGGTCGTTGGGTGAAAAGATGTATCAAACGCATGATGGCCTTAGTAAAGAGTACGAGGTGAGTTGTAAAGAGCTGGATTTCCTGGTGGAGGCCGTCCGTAATAACCCGGATGTGCTGGGGGCCAGGATGATGGGTGGTGGTTTTGGTGGTTGTACCATTAATATAGTGAAAGAATCATCCATCAAAGAATTAGTGGATTCCCTGTCCATAGCTTATAAGCAAAATATGAACCTGGAACTTACTGCCTATATTGCCGAAACCGATGATGGATCATCCCGGATAATATAACGGTATATAAAATAAAAATACCAGGAGGCAGGCAATTAAACCCTATGTAAAACTCTTTTTGTAATAATAATAGCTCCTGGATACTATTCCTGGGTAGTCGGAAATTTATAGATAGTAGTCGATCTGAAGATCTCACCATGATGATATAGGGTGGAGGGAAAGTTGGAGTGGTGTGGAGAATCGGGGTAATGTTGTGTTTCGAGGCAAAATGCGGTTCGGAAATGGTCTGGCACATGCCCTTTTATCATGTTTTCGCCAGACATGAAATTGCCGGTATAAAACTGCATGCCTGGCTGGTCTGTATATACTTCCATTACAAGGCCCGATATATCCCCTTTAACACGGGCAGCCAATTCATGGTTCAATCCATCTTTATTCAACACATAGTTGTGATCATAACCATTGCCATATTGTAACTGAATGTGGTCATCATTAATATGACGTCCAATGGTATGGGGTATTTTAAAATCAAAAGGCGTTCCTTTCACAGGCTGCAGGGTGCCATCAGGAATGAGCGTTTCATTAACGGGCGTAAACCTGTCCGCATTGATATAGAGTTCATGACCCAGGATAGTGCCGCTGCCCTGGCCGTTTAGATTGAAATAAGAATGGTTGGTGAGGTTCAATATGGTGGATTGATCACACACGGCCTCGTAATGTATGATCACTTCATTATCGTCTGTTAAAGTGTAGGTAACAGTAACTTTAAGATTTCCCGGATAGTTTTCTTCGCCATCGACAGATAAATAAGAAAGGGATATTTTTTTCTCAGAAACATCAGTGACCTCCCAGATACGTGAATGGAAACCATCGGGCCCACCATGCAAATGATTGGGTGGATTATTAATGGCGAGCTGGTAATCCTGCTGACCGATATGAAATTTTCCAAGGGCTACCCGGTTGGCATACCTTCCGATGGTGGCACCATGGTAAACCTCAGTTGCATTTAAATATCCATCTATAGAGTCGAAGCCTACCACTACATCCACCTTTGGCTTTCCAGGCCTGGCGACGGAAAGGTTTACAATGCGGCTGCCGTAATTAGTAATATGAAGTTCAGTCCCAACCTGGTTTTTGAAAGTATATAACGAGATGTTTTTCCCTTCAATTGTTCGATCAAATTTTGCCTGGCCTTCCATAATAACAGCTTTATTACTTAATAAAATTAATGGTTATTCTGTGTCGAGCTTACCTATTATGCCTAAACAGAAATAACTGTAATTGATGGAACTTTATATTGTTCTCTACATTTGCTGTTCAAATTTAACTGATTGAAGCACCTAAAAGCATTAAATAAATATTTCTGGAAGTATAAGCTGAGGCTGAGTGTTGGCATTTTCTTCATTGTCATTTCCAATTATTTTGGTGTGCTGGCCCCACAGATCACCGGATTCATCATAGATTTTTCTCAACGAACACTTCCCGGTTATCAGCCCAGGGCAAAGAAGGCTGTGTATGATGTGATGGTAACCAGGTTCATCGAATACGTAGAAGGGTTGACCTATTCACCTATACAGGTAGTGGTTTTGTGTGGGATCATTATTTTGGTCCTTGCCTTATTAAGAGGCTTCTTCATGTTCCTGATGCGGCAGACCATAATCGTAATGAGCAGGCATATTGAATATGACCAGAAAAATGAAGTCTTTACAAAATATCAAACACTTGATGCTACCTTCTATAAAACCCATAGTACCGGCGACCTGATGAGCCGTATGGCGGAAGATGTGAGCCGTGTGAGAATGTTCACAGGACCGGCAGTAATGTATTTGATCAACCTGGTCACGCTCATTTCCATGAGTGTATTTTTTATGTTCAAGCGGCAGCCCGAACTCACTTTGTATGTGCTGGCGCCATTACCCATATTGGCGTTCATCATCTATTTTGTAAATACCATTATTCATAGAAAAAGTGAGGCTTTGCAGGCGGCATTGGGAAGCCTGACTACCAATGCGCAGCAATCTTATTCAGGAATCAGGGTGATCAAATCCTTTGTGCAGGAAGAATCTATGTTTCATCAATTTGAAGAGAACAGCAAAAGATATAAAGAACAGGCAGTGGGCCTGGCAAAAGTGGAAGCACTTTACTTCCCAAGTATGACGCTACTAATAGGGTTGAGCACTTTATTGACTATTATGATTGGCGGCATATATTACATAAACGGAACCAAGGATATAGGAATAGACACCATAGTGGAGTTTGTGATCTATATTAATATGCTCACTTTTCCGGTCAGCGCCATTGGATGGACTGCCAGTATGATCCAGCGGGCATCTGCATCACAAAAAAGGCTAAATGAATTCCTGCAGACAAATCCCTCAGTGCCCATTGAACAAGCCAAAATGGAGCTGACATTAACTGGAGATATACAATTCAGAAATGTAGATTTTACCTATGCCCATACGGGGATTCATGCTATAAAGCATTTTAGCCTTCACATAGCGGCAGGGCAGCGAATTGCCGTAGTAGGGAGAACTGGTAGTGGCAAAACTACCCTGGCTCAATTGCTAATGAGGATGTTTGATGTAAATGAAGGTAAGATTTTACTGGATGGTGTTGACATTAAAGAACTTGACTTGCTGTCCTTGAGAAAGCAAATCAGCTATGTGCCCCAGGATGGTTTTCTTTTCAGTGATACTATTGCCAATAATATTGCATTTGGGGCTATGCAACGACCATCCGAAGCAGTGAAAGAAGCGGCGAGATTGGCAGTAGTAGCTAAAGACATAGAAGGTTTTCCAAAGGGATATGAAACCGAAATAGGGGAAAGGGGAGTGACTCTTAGTGGCGGGCAAAAACAAAGGATTTCAATTGCACGAGCTTTAATGAAGGAAGCTCCGATTTTGATCATGGATGATTGCCTTAGTGCAGTGGATGCCAGGACGGAAAAGGAGATCATAGGAAATTTGAAAACCTACCTGGAGGGGAAAACCTCGATCCTGATTACGCACAGGATCTTTAGTCTTTTAAATTTTGATAAAGTAATAGTAATGGAGGAAGGGGCTATTGCCGAAGTGGGGACACACGAGGAACTACTGGAAAAAAGGGGTGTTTATTACAAAATGTACCTGAGACAATTAAGAGAGGAGGAAAGCTAATATTTCCACCAACTGTGACTTTAATGAAAATGAGATTCTTCAGATTTTAACCCTATGTAATTGGGGTAAAATCTGCACGTAGCAATAATTAAGCAAATTTGGCTGTTGAAAAAACATAATTATATTTGTGAGCATTAAACCAAAACCTTTTATTTAAACTGTAAAAATTTACAACTGTGGCGTACGACAACAATGAAAAGAAAATGGAAAGCATTTACAGCAAACGTATCCGTGCCGGAAAACGCAGGACTTACTTTTTTGATGTAAGGGCTACACGTGGTAATGATTATTATTTAACCATTACAGAAAGCCGCAAGCGCTTTAATGATAATGGTTATGACAGGCACAAGATCTTCCTTTATAAGGAAGATTTCAACAAGTTTATAAAGGCTTTGACAGAGGCAGTTGACCATGTAAAAACGCAGTTAATGCCTGATTTTGATTTTGATGCCTATAACCACGATGATGTGGAAGGAATGGAAGGTGAAAACGACGAAGTGGGTGCAGAGGTGGAAGTACCTAATACCAATGTGGCACCTTCTCCTAGCAGCAACGCTTCATCAGAAGAAGTTGATAAATGGTAATCTATTGATATTGAAATATTTAAGCCCTCCACTGGAGGGCTTTTTTCTTTCAGGAACAAATATGACTTTCGAATTTTTTAATTCCTCATGGCCTTGTATGCATTGATTAAACCA
>JAEZLJ010000023.1 GCA_023415275.1 Bacteroidota bacterium | reverse complement strand
TTGAGTCTGCTGCGTCTACCAATTCCGCCACCCGGGCGTTCCTTTTAACCTTGGAACAGGAATAAAAGGGGTGCAATGTTACAACTTTCTCGCGAATTGACAGAAATCTCTATGTATTTTTTAAGATGACTATTTACAACAGCTTTTTTTTGGGATCAGTATTCTACCTAACAAATAGATTATTTTCTTTAGTATAGTCATATTCGCACTTGTTTGAACTGCAAAGCTCATACTTATTTTGAATATTCATTGGTTAGAAAACAGTATTAACATTTACCTGGATTCTATTGCAGTTTTATCCATTTATTCAACTACAATACCTTATAATTTATATAGTTTCATTAATTTCCTTTTTTAGCATAATTAAAGAATGATTTTTAGAGTGATTGGATAATAATGGTTCATTCTATCAGACTGTTTGACTATGATCAAAATAGGTTTATTGAAAGAAGGCAAAATTCCCGCAGATAATAGGGTGGCACTTACTCCTGCTCAATGTAAATGGCTTGTCAAGCATTACCCTGGTATCAAAATAATGGTTCAGCATTCAGCCAACAGGTGTTTCACTGACGAGGAATATAAACGGGCTGGATTCACAATAGCAGAAGAACTTTCAGATTGTGATATTCTTTTGGGAATTAAAGAAGTTCCTGTTTCTGAAATTCTCGAGCGTAAAACCTATTTATTTTTCTCGCACACCCGGAAGAAACAAGCCTATAACCAGCGGCTTTTACAAACTATTATTGAGAAGAAATGTACCCTTATTGATTATGAATGCATGGAACACCAGGATGGACAAAGAATTATTGGATTCGGTTTTTTTGCAGGAATTGTAGGGGCACATAACGGGATGATGGTTTATGGACACAGAACAGGAAGTTTTCAATTAGATAGGGTGTATAAGCAAAAGGACTTTAAGGAACTTATTCATTGTTATTTTGGTTTGAAGGTGCCCAATATCAAAATCGCAATAACTGGGTCGGGCAGAGTAGCCCATGGAATATTAGAAGTGATGAACCTGATGGGTGTGATAGAGGTAGAAAAGGAAGAGTTCTTGTCGAGAAGTTTTGAATATCCTGTGTATGTTCAATTAAAAGGAGCTGACTTATATGCTCACAAACAAACACGTCTTTATAACAGGGAGGACTTTCACCTGTATCCTAACAGTTACCGGTGTCTTTTCGAAAATTATCTATCCGAAACTGATATCCTGATGAATGGAGTTTATTGGGATATCAACGTGCCACGACTTTTCGAGTTGCAGGCAGTGACTAAGCCAGATTTTAGAATAAAAGTGATATCAGATATTACTGATGACGCCAATGGATCAATACCAATTAACCTGGGAGATCAGACCATTGAAGACCCGGTTTATGGAGTGGACAGGCAAACCTTTGCAAAAACAGCTCCTTATTTACCTAATTCTATAGATGTAGTGGCAGTTGGAAACCTTCCTAATGAATTGCCAAGGGACGCATCAAAATATTTTGGAGAACAATTGATCAAGTATATATTGGATGACCTTCTTAAGGGAGGGTCTGAGGTATTGACCAGGGCCACTATTGTTAAAGATGGAAAACTGACGCCCAGGTTTGAATACCTGCAAGATTATGCAGCAGGTAAAATTATAACTACAGGTACAAGTAATAATTTTTAAGAAGAGCTTTGAAATCTTCCGTATAATCGTTACCCTGTTTAATAGAAATAATTTCAGTAGTTGGAAGGTCAATTTTCTCTTTCCCCATCATCAACATAGCTCTGAAAGGTGAGTGCCTGGTGCTTTGCTGGACCAGTAATTTCTTATGTATAAAGAAGTTCTTGGAATTCAACATTTTTTCAGCTTCATCAATTCTTTTGAATGGAAGCAGCAAAAACATAAACGAATTATTGGTAAGGTTGGTCTCTGCGTACTGTATAAGGTCTGCAAGAGTTAATCCTGTACTGTGATGTGCCAGGTTGTTCCGGCTGTGTGGAGAGCGCAGTTCATTTTCATAGAAGGGAGGATTGCTAACAATGCAATCATAACTTCCAACATGTTTAAGTATATCAGTAAAGTATAACGAAATACGATCTTTCCAAGGTGAATTTGATATGTTGTCAAGCGCCTGATTGGCTGCATGCTCATCTATTTCAACTGCCTTGATATTTATATTATTCTTCTGGGCAATCATGAGAGAAAGCAGGCCTGTACCTGCTCCAATATCCAATATAGTGCTGCATTGTAAGTGTTGAATTTCGGATGCACACCAGGCACCAAATAAACAAGCGTCAGTGGTGACCTTCATTGCGGTCTGATCCTGGTAAATTGTAAATTGTTTAAACTGGAAATAGGAATTTGGCACACTTAAATCATTTATTGCCAGGCAGCCCGTGCACTTGCACTCACGGAAAGATCGGTAAACTCTTTATTTAAATACTTATAATAGCCAGTAATAGCTATCATAGCTGCATTATCGGTACAATATTCAAATGCAGGAATATAAGCGTTCCAATGGTTATCCTGGCATAGTGCTTCAAAGCTTTTTCTGAGCCCGCTATTTGCGGATACCCCTCCAGCAAGACATAATTCAGTTATACCAGTATGTAAAGCTGCTCTTTTGAATTTCTTCAACAATATGGTGATAATCATTGACTGTATGGATGCACAAATGTCTGCCAGATTACGCTCTATAAAATCGGGGTCTTTCTGCTTTTCTTTTTGAAGGAAATACAGAATGGAAGTTTTTAATCCACTAAAGCTGAAATCAAATCCTTCTATTTGTGGTTCGGCAAACTGAAAACGAGTGGCATTGCCTTCTTTGGCATATTTGTCAATCAATGGTCCTCCAGGATAGGGAAGTCCTAAGAGTTTGGCAGATTTATCAAAAGCTTCTCCTGCCGCATCATCCCGGGTTTCACCTATAACCTGCATATCAGATGTACTATTAACCCTTACAATTTGTGTGTGACCTCCACTTACGGTTAGGCATAAAAAAGGGAACGAAGGCTTTTTGTCAGCAATAAGATTAGCCATAACATGCGCCTGCATATGATGAACAGAAATCAGGGGCTTATTAACTGCTAAGGCCAGGGATTTTGCAAACTGAGATCCTACTAGTAATGATCCAATCAAACCAGGGGCTTGTGTAAATGCAATGGCATCTATGGAGTTCAAATCTACACCAGCTTGCTCTAAAGAGATATCTATAACTGGTACAATGTTTTGCATATGAGCTCTGCTGGCTAATTCAGGCACTACGCCTCCAAATTGCTCATGAACCTTTTGATTAGCTATGAAATTGGAAAGGATTTTTCCATTCCGGCAAATGGCAGCGGAAGTTTCATCACAGGAAGATTCTATTCCGAGTATCGTAATAGGTTGTTGCTGGCTTTCCATGTTATTTATATTCGGTCATGTAAAATTTATTTGCAAAGAAATGAGATTAGCGGTCTAGGAAAGGCTTTCCAGGAAAATGTAATTGAAATTAACTTCTTATTGCTACTACAGGATCCATACGTGCTGCCTGTGAGGCAGGTATAATACCCGCCAATATTCCCGCAACTATACAAATAACAATCGCGATCAAAATAATGAAAGGTGAAAGGAAAAAAGGAAAGTCAATCAAAGCACTGGCTACCCTGGTTAGAATAAATACCAGTAAAAGTCCCATGATTCCACCAATAATACAGAGGAAGGCAGATTCCAAAAGAAATTCCATCAAAATGACCCGGCTTTTAGCCCCAATGGCTTTTTTAAGACCAATTTGTGGTGTTCTTTCTTTAACGGTCACAAACATGATATTGGCGACACCAAAAATGCCAACAATAAACGCAAGTGCCCCGATGGCCCAACCGCCTATATTAACGCTTACAAAAGCTTTTTCCAGCGACTCACTCAGATCGTTGATATCATTCAATGCAAAATTATCTTCCTGGGTAGGGTTTAAATGCCTGATAGATCTCATTGTTCCGGTGAGTTCATCTTTTAAAACCTTACTACTTACATTTGGTGCTCCCTTGACCATAATAATTGGGTCAGATCGCCTTTCATCAATTACGGTTTGAGCGAATTGAAAAGGGATGATCATGCTTTTATCAAACTGCCAGCCTCCAACAATTTGACTACCTTGCTTTTTAATAACTCCTGCCACATTTACTTTTCTTCCTTTTATGTCTATCACCTTTCCTGGAGCTCTCTCTGGTTCCCCAAACAGTTGTTCGGCGATTTCGTTTCCAATTACAACTGAATTGGTGCCATGTTGGAATTCTCCTTCAGTTAAAAACCTTCCATACTGAATATCCAGGGGTTGTATATTCGAATAATCCTGTGACACTCCATATAGACGTACATTACTTAGTGTATTTCCATTTACTTCCGCATTGACACTTGAACTGATAAAGAAAGCCGCATAATTAGCCGTAGCGGTTCTTTTTTTGATCTCTGCCACTTCATCAAACTGGGCTAACGGTCGCTTAGAGTACTTCCAAAAAGGGTAATCAGCGCCGCCTCCCCATTCCCATTTATCAATGTAAATTGTATTGTTTCCAAGAGATTTTAACTGGTTTTGAATATTTGTTTGAAGGCTATTTACTGTGGCCAGCACACCTATTATGCAAAATATGCCAATAGTAACTCCAAAAAGTGAAAGGAAGGTTCTGAGCTTATTTTTCCAAAGCTCCTGAAGTGCCATTTTAAAACTACTGCTTATAATTTCCAGTATACGGCGCATAGTTCAAAAGTAAATCTTTGTTTTCTTTACCCCTGTAGAAATTAGCACATTCTTTGATTACAATATCCTATTTTCCCTAATTTCGGATGTTTCATTTTTCTGGGAATAAGTCTTTAACCAATTGAATGATCAATATTTTATTGTGATATGCCTAAAATTCTTGTAATTGATGACGATCCGGATATAAGGACAGTATTGGATATACTGCTGAAAAAACAAGGTCATTTAGTGGAAACAGCATCCAGGGAAGATGAGGTTTTTAATAAGGTATCGCAATTTCAACCAGATATCATTTTGTTGGATGTTTTATTATCCGGCGCAGATGGCAGGGCTGTTTGCCAGAGGTTAAAAGCTGAAAAAGCTACAAGCCATATTCCAGTGATCATGTTTTCTGGCCACCCGGGTGCGGCGGGCAAAATCGATGCTTATGGAGCTGATGATTTTATTAGTAAGCCAGTTAATACTGATACGCTAATCACTAAAATTCAAAGCCATCTAAAACTATCTCATTAAACCACCAGGGTTCTATATATAAAGTGGTACTTCCAGTTTAAGGCATGGTAACTTTTTATATTTTTCTAAACTTTGTTTTAGAGATACGTTTACTTTTTAGGCTTTGCACCTGTTATTTCAAAGCTTTTAACGTATGATGCTGTACTTTTGCGCCTCTTAAAATCAATTTATGAAACCCGTTGGCAAGGGTAAATTTACCTTGGTTACGAATTATGGTTTTAATGAATTGTTGGGAATGAATTGTATGAAGTATCAGCATGAAATAGAAAAGCGTCGCACTTTTGCCATTATTTCTCACCCCGATGCCGGTAAAACAACCTTGACGGAAAAATTTTTATTGTTCGGGGGTGCCATACAAGTGGCAGGGGCTGTAAAAAGCAATAAGATCAAAAAGGCAGCCACTTCCGACTTTATGGAGATTGAACGTCAAAGGGGAATTTCGGTTGCTACCTCGGTAATGAGCTTTGAATATAATGGTACGCTTATCAATTTATTGGATACACCAGGACACAAAGACTTTGCGGAAGATACTTTCAGAACATTGACAGCTGTTGATAGCGTAATCCTGGTAGTTGACAGCGTAAATGGTGTTGAGGAGCAGACAAGGCGGTTAATGCAAGTATGCCGCATGCGGAAAACGCCTGTAATTGTTTTTATTAACAAGCTTGACAGGGATGGCAAGAATCGTTTTGACTTGCTGGAAGAGATAGAAAAAGAATTGAGTATATCACTTCATCCAATGACCTGGCCTATCAACCAGGGAAAAGATTTTAAAGGGGTATATGATCTCCACAATAAGGGTATTAGACTTTTTACTGCAAATACCAAGGCAACGGATGAGGATTCAATTTCTATCTCTGATCTTTCATCTGATATTCTAAATGAAAAGTTAGGGGAACGGGATGCGTCCATTTTAAGAGAAGATGTAGAACTGATAGATGGAGTTTACGGCGAGTTGGACGTAAATGATTATT
The DNA here is from genome assembly GCA_023415275.1 of Bacteroidota bacterium. Lineage (GTDB taxonomy): Bacteria > Bacteroidota > Bacteroidia > Chitinophagales > Chitinophagaceae > Flavisolibacter. The sequence goes on along the minus strand of JAEZLJ010000023.1, from coordinate 65,985 downwards.
TGGCTGGAGATGTAGCACCAGTATTTTTTGGCAGTGCCATTAACAATTTCGGGGTTAAAGAGATGCTGGATACATTCATTCGAATTTCTCCTCAACCTCGTGATAGGGAAACCAATAAAGGTTTGGTAAAAGTTGATGCTGATAAATTCAGTGGATTTATATTTAAAATCCACGCTAATCTTGATCCAAAGCACAGGGATAGGATTGCTTTTTTAAGGGTATGTTCAGGCAAGTTTGAGCGCAATAAATACTTTCATCACGTCCGTTTAGATAAAGATGTTCGTTTCAGCAATCCTTATTCTTTTTTAGCCCGGGAAAAGAACATTGTGGATGATGCTTACCCTGGGGATGTTGTGGGTTTGTTTGATACAGGAAATTTTAAAATAGGTGATACCCTGACGGAAGGCGAGGAATTTTATTTTACAGGAATACCCTCTTTTTCTCCTGAGATATTTAAAGAAGTAGTGAATAAAGATCCTATGAAGACAAAGCAGCTTGAAAAGGGATTGATTCAGCTTACTGATGAAGGAGTGGCACAGTTGTTCACCCAATTTGGTGGTAATAAGAAAATTATCGGTTGTGTGGGTGAGTTGCAGTTCGAAGTGATTCAATATCGACTGCTACACGAATATGGTGCATCTGTCGTGTTTAATAGTGTACCATTTTATAAGGCATGTTGGATAACCAGTTCTGACCCTAAAAAGCTTGAAGACTTCATACGCTTCAAATCTGCCAATATAGCCATAGATAAGGATGGACAATTGGTTTACCTGGCTCAGAGCGAATGGTTCTTAAATACTGAAAGAACCAATAATCCTGATGTGGAATTTCATTTTACAAGTGAAATACACAAATAAATAGCTTTATCAAAATTGTGGCGTTTTACCTATGTAATTTTGAGGAGAGATTGCCTTAAGTTCTTTTTTTACTGTTGATGGAATTTTAAGACCATCGATAAACTTGTGAATGGTGGCTTTGTCAATTGTTTTATTGCCCCTGGTTAGGTCTTTCAATGCTTCATAAGGATTAGGATATTGTTCACGACGCAAAACTGTCTGGATGGCCTCGGCCACTACAGCCCAATTGTTATCAAGGTCTGATTTGATCTTCTCTGCATTTAACACTAATTTGTTCATTCCTTTATCCAAAGATTTAAATGCAAGGATTGTATGCGCAAAAGGTACTCCTATATTTCTTAAAACCGTGGAATCGGTAAGATCTCTTTGTAATCGGGAAATAGGTAGTTTGTTAGATAGGTGTTCAAAAATAGCGTTTGCCAAACCTAAATTACCTTCAGCATTTTCAAAATCAATTGGATTTACTTTATGAGGCATAGCTGAAGAGCCTACTTCACCTTTTTTTACTTTTTGTTTGAAATAATCCTGTGAAATATAGCTCCAAATATCTCTGCATAGATCAATAAGAATTGTGTTAATTCTTTTCATGCAATCAAAGCTTGCTGCCAAATTATCGTAGTGTTCAATTTGCGTAGTAAATTGTAGCCGTTGCAAACCCAGTGTATCTTCAATAAACTCATTGCCAAATGCAATCCAATCTTTTTTAGGAAAAGCTATATAATGTGCATTGAAATTGCCAGTAGCACCGCCAAATTTAGCATTGATAGGAATATTGATCAATTGTTCAATTTGGTTTTCAATTCTTTCTGTAAACACCATTAATTCTTTTCCAAGAGACGTAGGGCTGGCAGGTTGTCCATGTGTTCTTGCCAACATAGGCACTTCTTTCCATTGCTTTGCTAATACCTTCAACTCTGAAACAAGATTGAATAATCCGGGCAAATATTCAAATTCGAGCGCATGCTTCCAGGACAACGGAATAGAGGTATTATTGATATCCTGCGATGTCAAACCAAAATGTACCCATTCTTTTACATTGGATTCCGCAATTGTATCCAATTCGTTCTTAATAAAATATTCAACAGCTTTGACATCATGGTTGGTTATCTTTTCGATTTGCTTGATTTGTTGGGCATTTTCAATAGAAAAATTGTCTCTGATTTGGGCCAATTTTTCTGCAGCCTTAGCTGATAATTTAAAAATCCTTTTATTAGCCAGAAAAAGCAGGTATTCCACTTCTACTAAGACTCTGTATTTCATCAAGGCGTATTCTGAAAAGTAATCGTCAAGGTGTTGAACTTGATTTCTATATCTTCCATCTATTGCAGAAATAGCGGTCAGTGAAGAAAGTTCCATGTATTTATAAATAAATTTTATAGGTAAATAGTTAGAAAGAGGCAAAATTAAGATTCTTCATAGCATTCAAACTATTAACAGCATTTATATTTGCACGCAAAATTAAATGATTTGGGTAAGATAAGAGTTGCAGCAGTGAGTTATCTCAATACAAAGCCACTATTATATGGTATTGAGCGCCATCCGGTAAGAGAACAGATAGAACTTATTGAAGACTATCCTTCCAAGATCGCTCAAATGCTAATTAACGATGAAGTTGACCTTGGTTTAATACCTGTTGCTGCTACTCTAAGACTAAAGGAATGGCATACTGTTACTGATTACTGTATTGGAGCTAATGGTCCGGTAGCATCAGTTTGTCTTTTTAGTGAAGTTCCTATCGACAAGATTAAGACTGTATATCTGGATTATCAGTCCCGTACTTCTGTTAACCTGGCAAAGGTTTTATTAAAGGAATATTGGGAAAAGGAAGTGGAATATATAGATGCAAAGGGGGAGGACTTTCGTCAACAGATTGCTGGAACTGCTGCAGGTGTCGTAATAGGGGATAGGGCACTTGAACAGCGAAATAGATCAAAATATATTTATGATCTGGCTGAAACCTGGAAGTTACACACTGGCCTTCCTTTCGTTTTTGCAGCGTGGATAGCTAATAAAAGGCTTAAACCTGAATTTGAAGAACTATTTAATCAAGCCAATGGCCTGGGCTTTGATCATATTGATGAAATTGTGCAGCAAAATCATTTTGAATATTATGATTTGAAAACTTACTACACTAAATGTATCGATTACAAGCTTGATGATGAAAAAAGACAAGCAATGCATTTATTCTTAAAAAAACTCACTCTCCAATAATATTTAAGAAAGGTTCAGAGTCTTATCCAGTTTTCTGGAATCAAATCCTGAACATCTGACGGACCATTATTGAACCATTTTAAAGGAGCAATAACGTTCTTGTTTGGATTTGCATTGAGCCAGGCTCCCCACCAGCTAAAACTACTATTAGCGATAATATTATGGCTACATTGGGTCATTAAGTACAAGTCTTCAAAATGATCTGTTGAAAAATTACCAGAAACAATAGTTGAATTTGGTACGTTGAAATTATCTTCTGCCCATCTTTTATCATCCGTGAAAATATAAAACTTTGGATCAGCAACTAATTGGTGAATCTTTCTAATTGCTTTGTGATAATACTCAATAGGCAATATGCCATGTACATCTTGAGTTTCTTTGTTTTGATAATCTCCCTTCCTGATATGAATTGAAACCGAATTGACATATTTCAATTCATGACATAGTTTTTCAACGTTACATTGTATGCTCTCTTTAAGTCTATATTCTTTTCTTATTATTTCTTGAATTGGACTGAAGTATTTTTCACTTTGGAAATAGCCCTGAATATATATATCAGGTCCAAGTTTAAAGAAGTTATTATCAAAGTGAAAAAAGGGTTCTTTATAAAATCTTCTTTTATTTATTGGAGTCATGCGGGAAATTACCCGATCAATAGAATTATAGGCTTTTAACCTTTTAATTTCTGATTCGGTGGCCACAGCAATACCCGCATTCAATTTTGTGAGGTCAAAGTTCCGGAGTTGATCAGTGGAATATTCCGATATATCCAATTTTGTTTGAGTGTTATTATGGAGTGCTAATGCTTTCGCAGCAGCGTATTGAAACATCTGGTTTCCAAGTCCACCTTTTAATTTTACAATGATCATTTAAAAAACTAATTAAATCATCATTGTAAATTTCTTTTTTGCCAACAGTTCCATACAAAAGGATAGTCATAAACTTGTTGATGTGTGACTGCCATTCTCTCCTGAATTCTTTTCATTTTTATATGTGCGTCTTTGGAAAAATTATGAAATTGAATTAATAATATTTGTATATTATTAATAATATTTTTATTTAGTAAATATTCCAATAAATCATATTCGGCACCCTCGATATTTATTTTGATAAGATCAATTGAATCAATTTGATGTTGAACCATAAATTCCTTGAAATCAATCAGTTCTATAATCTCTGTATTTTTGGATTTTATTTTACTGTTTACAATACTGGATGCAAATTCATCTACAGATATAGGTACTTTTTGTGCTGAACTTGCTAAACCATAATCAAAAACATGAATTTTAGAATTTTGAATGAATCTATCTTTTATTAGGTTAGCATAAGCACTAACAGGTTCGAAAACAAAAATGTTGCAATTGTATCTGGAATATATATCACTGGTCCACTGGCCTTCATAGCCTCCAAGGTCAAAGACTATACTTTTTTCGGATAAATGAGAGAAAGTAGATTTTTTAATATTATGAGGATCGTCTTTATACCATTTTTCCAGTAACTGAAACTGTGTATCGGTTTTTATCTTCAGGTTCTTTTTTATTCTTCTGGTTAAACCTTCAGTTTTTTCTAATAATGAAATAAGTGCTTTAACCATTTTATTGTTTGATATTTATTGTTGCATAAATGTCTCCGAAATCACTATTTAAAAATTCTTTAGTAAGAGTTAATGATAAAAAATCTCTGTATGGTAGCCATCGATCCAACTTGAATGCCATTGATTCTCCAATTGAAAAATTAAATAAATAATCTTCTGAAATGTTATTTAATAATTGCAAACACAAGTATACATTTTCAGACATTTCAGGTACGTTATATTCAAATGAAATAATTGGAATTTTTTTTGATAACCCTTTTAAAACTTCTGATTCAAACCCTTCAACATCAATTTTGCAAAATTCGGGTATTCCATGTTTGGTAATTAATTGATCCAATGTGCTTATTCTAACTTCCTGTTTTTGGTCCCAATTATTTCTTTTGAATTTGTTGTTTTTTGTTTTTTCAATAAATTCTTTTGAAAAGGTAGAAATGGTAGATTCATCCGCAATAAACATTTCCATTATGCCTTCTTGCTTCCCAAGACCTATTTGTTCAATAACAATGGAATTCCCAAATTTTTTTTTCAGAGTCTTCACACAATTTAATTGCGGTTCAACAGCTATTACATTGCATTCCAATTCCTTGAAAACCTGAACCCTGTTTCCAATATTGGCACCTATATCAAAAACTAAATTTCCCGGCTTTAATAACTTTCTATAAAAAACTATTCTGTTTTTATGATATAATTTTTCATTTCTTTTAGACTTTAATCTATCAATTTCTTTTTTGATTATTAAAATGGGTTTGTATAACCTTACAGCTTTTAATAATTTCTTGAATAGTTGATTCATTTACCTATCGCTTAATATAAAAACTTGCAACTTAAACTAATTTGGTTTGAAATTTAATTTTTCAAACTAGCTGACAAACTTTTTATGAATATTATATTATCATACGATAGTAGCATTATTTTTTATATATTGGCAGCTCTGCTTATCCTTGGAGCCTATGAGAAAAATAATTTGCGCCATTATTTACATTTTTTCTTTTTTAACCGCTTTTGCACAAATTGACTTGCAAACTGGTCTGATTGCATATTATCCTTTTTCAGGAGGAACGAATGACTTGTCAGGAAATGGTCATAATGCAATAAATGTTGGAAACGCTATGTTAACTACTGACCGTTTCGGCAATTTAAACAGTGCTTATTATTTTGATGGAATTGATGATTATTTAAAAGTTAGCGATGCTAATGGGTCTTTTTCATCACCACGATTTAGTCTTGTTCTTTGGTTTCAAACAGAATCAGATGCGCTTCAAAATTTAGTTGGAAAAAGAAGCTTTACAAATTCTAGTGGCTCAGGAGGATCTCAATATCAGTTTTTCATTAATTACCCTCCATTTCCAGGCATTGGTTCTAATATAGTTGGAAACAATTCAACATGTTCTAATACTAATTCTTCAAGTTATATAAATACAAATAATTGGATTTGTAAAAACAAATGGTATTGTATAGTAATTGTGTTTGATGGAGTTCATCATTCTATTTATATAGATGGCAAGCTTAAAACACAAAGTTTAACTTCATTCAATGGCTTTTTATCATGCAATTCTGAGTTGCGTTTTGGAAATTGGTGGCAACAGGATCTTCTATCATATAAGGGAAAGATGGATGATATCCGATGGTATAACCGAGCTTTAAATAAAGATGAAATAGATGCATTGTATGACAATTTTGAAAGTTCAACACGATCTATTGATTTTACTACTGACCAATCAATTTGTAATACTAAGGAGGTTAAATTGGTAATCAGCAATCCAAATTTGGCATTAGCAAATTGGAGTTTTGGTGATGGCACTTTTGGATCAGGATCCACTGTGATACATAATTATTTAAATTCTGGGGAATACCAAATCAAATTAAATACTCAAAATACATTTGGTTGTATCGATAGCCTTATAAAAACTATTTCTATTGCAGAGCCGGTAAAAAGTGTTTTATTAAACATGAAAGATACCACTATTTGTATTGGACAATCTATTGCACTAACATCTAAAATTAATGGATTGACTAATTGTTGGACATCTACTGATGGGGGTTCCTTTACAAATGAGAGTTCACAATTGGTAAAGCCATTAACCTCTTCAACCTATTTCGTTACATCTAAACTTGTAGGGCCAAACCTAATTCCAAATGGAAACTTCGATATGGGTAATTCAAATTTTTCCTCTGATTATAGCTATGCAAGCTTTAATTCAAATATCGGCCAATTTGGGATTGAAAAAAGCAGTGCTAACTGGAATAATATCTTTGCAAATTGCAAAGACCATACAAGTGGATCAGAAAATATGTTGATAGTTAATGGATCTTCAGTATTGGGCTTTAAAATTTGGAGAACAGTAATAGATGTGGACCCTAATACTAATTACAATTTTTCATTTTGGTTGCAATCTTTGCAATCGATAAACCCAGCAAAACTTAGATTTTCCATTAATAATGTATTAATAGGAGAGGGTATTTTGGGTGAGGGTACTACCTGCAATTGGCGCTTGTGGGAAACATCATGGAATTCTGGTAACAATATGAAAGCCGAGGTTAGTATTGTTAATGATAATTCTATGGATAACGGCAATGACTTTGCCATAGACGATATTTCCTTTTCAAAAGTTAATTTGCAATATGATTCTGTTCGTATCAATGTTGTGGAGTCCCCTATTTTGAATGCTGGAAAAGACACTTCACTGTGTGCCAGCGCGAGTATGAATTTGTCTGCTAGTGGTGCTCAATATTTTGCCTGGTCGCCCGTTAATGCTGTTTCAGATCCGAATATTCAAAGTCCTTTAATTACTCCAACACAATCTTCTCAATATATTGTTACTGGTTGGGACGTGCCAGGCTGTGAAAAAAAAGATACAATTAATGTTAAGGTGATTCCAAAAAGCGTCTTTTCTATAGTACCAGATAGATTAGATATTTGTAAGGGCGATGATGTTACTATTAGCGCTTCTGGCGCCAATGAATATTCCTGGTTTTCTAATAAATCAAATATTACATCGACATCCTCGTCACTATATTTTTCAGCTGATCTTACCGATACCATTTTCGTCAGATTGGAATCAGCGTGTTCTAAAGATACTTTAAGCAGCATTATAAAAGTCAACCAAAAGCCTGTTATAGACATCAAAAAATCCAATGATATTGACTGTGTAAATCTTGAGTCTCAGTTAATTGCTGCCGGTGGAAGTTCCTTTTATTGGACTCCAAGCCTAAATATAAATTATCCTGGTATTGCTAATCCAGTTGTTCGTCCACTTACAGATACATGGTATAAGGTCCAGGTATCAAATGGTGGTTGTACGGAAAGTGATTCAATATTGGTACATGCCAATTTTATGTCAGGCACAAATGGTTTTTATATCCCGAATGCATTTACCCCTAATAATGATGGAAAAAATGATTGTTTTAATTTTAATCATTGGTCTGGCACAACCTATTTTGAACTGTGGATTTATAACCGTTGGGGAGAACTTTTATTTCACAGCACCGATAAAAACTTGTGCTGGGATGGTGTCTATAAAAGCGTAAAACAACCATCAGGCGCATATATATACCAGGTAAAGGCAGAAAGCCCATGCAGCAATCAACCAATTTATAAGAAGGGGATAGTAACATTAATAAGATAAATCATCAATCAATTCAGACCAAAAGAATTAATACCAAAGCCTTGCATTAAGGCTTTTCAAATATTCAATAGTATTTTTCTGGATTGGCTGTCTTTTAGTTTTTATTACTTTCTTAATATCTCTCCATCCTGTGATGTATCCTTTTAATTGAAATCCTGTATTTTTTAAATAAAACAATGACCATAAAACTGCTGTACTTGTAAAATACTGCAACGGTAAATAACGCCAGGCAACCTTGCTTTTATTCACCCACATCATTCGCACCTTTTCCTCTTTCGGTTTTCTACCAAGGGGAGATTCTTTGTGCAGCATAACTATTTTATTGCTATAAACAATTGAATATCCTGCATCCAGAATGCGGTAACTTAAATCATACTCCTCCATCCCATAAAAAAAATCTTCCGGGTAAGTACCCACTTCTTGTAACACACTTCTTTTTATAGCATGTGCTCCTCCAGCATAATAATAGGTTTCTAAAAAGTCCCTATCCTTATACTCTTCAAATTTCTTATGGGGAAATGCGTTGATTTGCATTTCCCTCGTTTCAAAGTATAATACTTTAAACGTAATGATTGCCTTAGGGCGGGTAGTATTCTTTTTTTCAAATTCCTCTAGTAGTAGTATGAGGCAGTCTTTATTTTGCAATTCTGCATCATCGTCCAACATTATTAAAATTGGACTTGAACTTTTTTGTAAAGCATAATTTCTTCCTTTGGCAACTCCAAGGTTTTCGGGGGAATAGTAATATTTATATGGTAAGTCAGAATGGGAAGCAATAAAAGATTCAACTTCAGAATAATCAGAATCCGATGCATTGTTCACTATAATGATTTCTTCCAGTAATTCAATTGCTTTATCCAGGTCATAGATATTTTTCAACAATGCTAAAGCATCAGCAGGCCTGTTATAAGTAATTATGATAAAGCTTAAAGGTTTCAACTTATTTCTTTTTTAATAATAGGTTTTGATAAGATCTGTCAAAGTCTACAATATCAAAATGCTGTCGGGCATACTGTATGTTGTGATTACTGATCATTTTTAAAAGTTCTGGATCGTTGTACAATTTATTAATCTTAATTACCGCTTCTTCAATGATAGCTTGCACATTTTCTATAGTACTGAATAAATATCCAGTTTTGCCATTTTGCAAATGAAAAGGAATGTCTCCGACGGGTGTAGCAATAATTGCCAATCCAAAGGCCATCGCTTCCATCATGGCCAATGGAAATCCTTCAGTTTCTGAGGGTATTACCAAAATGTGTGCTGCAGAATAGATATTAGCTATTTGCCGCTTGTCAGTAACGTTTCCCCAAAAATGGATGAATGGCTTGTTGGCAATATTTATACTCTCTGAAACATCTCCCAATATTTGAAAAGAAATGTTGTTTTTATCTCTAAATTCCTCAGCAATATCTACAAAAAGTTTGGGCCTTTTCTCTGGAGTTCCCCTTCCAACATATAATACAGTTATAGGCTTGTCAGGCTTTTCTTCCTGAAGAGCCGGCAATGCAATTGCATTTGAAATGAACTGAATTCTGTGAATATATTTTTCCGGGATCTTTAATTTCTTATATAGTTCCAGGTGGTCTTGAATTCTTAATCTGCTTATCATAATGGTTTCATCAATAAATGGCAGAAATGGAATTCTTATATAAGAAAAACTATTGAGAGAGTGTATTAGTTCAATTTGTTTGCAATTCCTGATCCACGGACTAATCTTATAACCAAAATTACATTGACCGTTAAAAATAATGGGTTGCTCACTTTGGTTGTTGATATAACCACTAATAATTCCTCTGCAAATGAGATTAAGAAAATAAAGCCATTTTTTATCTGTATAGCGTGATATATCTTTTATCTCGCAGTTAGTGTTTACGAATTCCTCATAATATCCTTCATTATGCGAACGGCGTGTAAAAAAAATAATAGTATCCTTACCACCTGTTGCCTTTGCAATTTGTAGATGAACTTTTTCAGCACCTCCAATATGATGAAATGGAAAAAAATAAAAAAGCCTGTAATCCTTTTTCAAAGGCTTCAGAAAGGCAATCAGGCGACCTACCAGGATAAATGGGAAAATGAAAATATCCTCAATTTGTCTTTTCAATATGTATAACCTATACATATTATTTCCAGCTTGATTTAATGTTTTTACCAAACCCTTTCAATAAATCAATGACCATTGCTACCAGGATTAGAAAATGATATCCAGTCACTCTTTTTGTTTTAATTGCTTCCACAATAACATATTTTTTCATTCTTGCATGCCGAAAGAAAAAATTGTCTTTTCTCAAAATTTGATTGGTAATCGAAACGGGATTATTGCGGTAATATAAAACAGGGTGGTCAATTTTTTCAATGATGATGCCTAAGGATAGCATTTTTAACCATAAATGATAATCTTCAATATCAACTTGTTTCGGATCATACTTATAAATTTTAAAAATAGCGCTGCGTCCCATAATTGTAGGGTGGGCCAGGCAATTTTCAAAAGGCATCGTGTTCAAAATGGATTTGTAGGAAATTGTTTTTTTATCGAGTGCCCAATTCCCCGTGCTTTCACCCTTTATATTTATAAATTCTACTTGTCCGGCTACTATGTCGCAATTGGGATGCGTATCAAGGTATTTTTTTTGATCCATCAAACGGTTAGGAAATGCCAGGTCATCAGCATCCATACGGGCAATAAACGCACCCTTAGCCAAATCTATTCCCCTGTTCAGGCTATAAATTAATCCAAGGTTTCTATCGTTCTTTACATACTGTATCCTATCATCAGTAAAGGACCTGATAATAGATTCTGAACTATCTGACGAGCCATCGTTAACAATTATGAGTTCGAAATCTTTGAAAGTTTGATTAAGTATACTCTCGATACAGCTACTTAAATAAAGTTCGCCATTATATACAGGTAAAATAATACTGATAGTAGGTGCAATCATTATATCAGGTTTATTTTTTCTGCAGCCATTTTAGCTATGCTATTCCAGTTATTGCATAACAAAACTTCGGAAAGTTTGGAGCTGGAACATTTTTTTTCTACCATTAGCATTTTGTTGGCAAATTGCTCCCACGAATCTTGTTCTACAGAGTAGACTGCAGTTCCCAGAAGTTCTGATGGAATTCCTGCCAACATATTTTTAAAACATATTACAGGAAGTTGACAGGAGACCGCGTCTATTGTTTTAGTTTGGATGCCTCCACCGGCTTCAACTGGATTGATGAAAACATCAGCACCAAAATAATATTCGTTAATGTCGGCAACTTCTCCAGCCATTATCACATTCTTTGCCTGTAAAGTATTAAGGTATTCAAAACCTTCCATTTTATTTCTTCCACAAATTATTATAACATAATGCTGATCAGTCCTGTTTAAAATGGGTACAAGTTTAGTATATATATTTTCTACAGCTTGTGCGTTAGGACTATAGTCCAATGTGCCTGCAAAAAGAAAGATTTTTGCTTGATTATCTAAATGAAATCTTTTCCGTAATGTATTCCTGGCATCTTCATCGTAAGGCATTATTTCAACCCCATAAGGTATTACAGTAGTGTTTTTGCCTTCTAATTGAAAAAATTTAATGGCTGTTTCCTGATCTTTTACAGTTTTAAATAAAATCAAATCCGCATTCTTACTTATCCATCGCTCCCATATTTTTAATAATGGCCACCATCTTTTACCCATTTCCCGGAATCTTATATACTCAATATTGTGCTGGTGAAGAATAACAGGAATCCTGAATAACATTTTTGCTAAAATTCCGGTTATAGCATGATATGGATGTTCAAGAATTAAAAGGTCTGCCTTTTCTTTTTTTATATGCTTTAAAATTTTGATCCAGGTAACTGGATTGATAAATTGCCATTTCCCTATTGGAAGTATAGGAACAGTCTTGAATAGGATATTATCCTCTTTTATATTATCCTTTGAACAAATACAAGTGATTTCAAAATAAGCTGACAAATGCTTTAAAAATAGTGCAATGCCTTTTTGACCTCCATATTTTGCAGGAAATATCTTAAACCATACAAGACTTACGATCTTCATTTTACTGTCACCTGTCGGCTTGTTCTCCAGGTAAAGAAGATCCCTGCAATAAGCAGCAGTAACATAATTATTGAAAAAATCGTTGTAAGCTTCCTTCCTAATAAAAAGCCCGGTGGCTCAAACTTAAATACAATTTTATGATTGCCGGCGGCTACCGGTATTCCTCGTAAAACATAATCAACCTTCACGATGGGCACTTCTTTATTATCTACAAAAGCTTTCCAGCCTGGTTCGTAAAATATCTCACTAAACACTGCAAATTCATTTGCTGTACTTGATGACCGGTAGGTAATTACCTCATTATCGTTTTTGATCAGTTGTATTGTTCCAGTAGCAGGGTAGGAGACAGGAATATTCCCCAATTTGCTTTGGTATGATTGCTGGATCACAGCTGTATCTTTTGGATTTAAGTTATCAAGTGCTCTCATCTCAGCATGTGCATCAGGAACATACATGATGCTCTTCACAAACCATACATTTCCCAAAGCATTCGGATTGATCCTAGCGGCCTGGGTGGCACCGTTTTGGTCCTTTTGAATAATATACTTTGTGTTGAGCATATTATAAACTATCGGATTTCCTTTTCTTAATTGACTATCTATGAGGTCATTGTATATAGCTAACCTGGCTGTCTGGTATCCGCCCACAGAATTATATTGGTAGGATACATAATTATTGCCAGTAAATGGATCCCCGGCCTCGTTGAGTACTCTATAAAAACTTGTATCCTTTTTTAACATCTGGTCAGCCTGGGTTTCAGGTACCATTACTGATCCTTCATATGGAGCATCTACATAATTGTCTTCATTCAGATATTTAGCATCTATCGCAATAAGATCAATAAGGCTTAATAATGCAATAGCACCAAATCCGACTGCTTTACTGATTTTATTTTTGAATAAAAGATATAAAAACAAGAAACCAGCTGCCATAAAGCCTATTGACCGAAATATACTGCCAAGCATGAGGGATTTTCTATCCTCTTTAAGTCCATTGAAGAATGTTCGCAGCGCTTCGGTTAACTGGGGCTGTCCTGATTCATTTACCCGCCTCAAAATGTCTTTATCATTTTCACTTAAAAAGTCAAAAGAGATATAAAACATCAATAAGATAAGTAAGATCACCCCTGTTGCAATAAGACCTTTTTTTACGGATGCCCAAACATGGTCCTTATTTTCATCGAAAGCAATTTTGTGTAAACACATGACAGCTAATGCCGGCAATAAAAGTTGAGGGATCACCAGTATCATTGATGGAGCCCTGAACTTATTGTAAAGAGGCAGATATTTATAAAATAATGTATTTACCTGTTCAAAATGAGATCCCCAGGACATCACTATGGTGAGTAAAATAGCAGTTAACATCCACCATTTGTGTTTGCCATCAAGAACAAACATGGCCAAAATAGCAAGCAAACAAACTATTGCACCCACATAAGGAGGACCATTCGTTATGCCTATTCCACCCCAATAATAAGTTAATGGCAATTGTTGTTGCAGTTCACGTGGTAATGTGCTGGCGGCTTCAATAGCTTTTGACTTTTCCTGGTCCACTTCTGCTTTATCGCTACTGCCTCCGAACATTTTAGGCACCATCATAACAAATGGCTCGGCATTTTCCATGCTATAGGCAAAAGCATAGTCTTTACCCAACCCGTTTTTTGCATCATCTTTTTTATGTTCAGCAAGTGCAGAACCACCCCTGATAGTTGACTTTTGGTATTCATAGGTGGATAATATTGAAACCGCATTGGTAAGTAAGCCTATCACCGCTGCTATGACGGTAAAGAATAAAGCTTTTACCATATGGCTATAATCTTGTTGACGAATCCATCTTACTATGAAAAATATCGTCATGATCGTTAATGCAATGAATAAATAGTAGGCAATCTGCGGGTGATTCATCGATATCATAATCGAAGTGAATAAACCCGTAAGTCCAGTGCCTAACCAATACTTTTTATCATAAATCAATAGTATACTTCCTAATAGGGCAGGCATATAGGCTATAGACCACATTTTGGTATCATGGCCTACGCTTATAATTATAGGATTATAGGTGGCATAGGCAAATGATAGTGCGCCAAAAATGCCTATATATGGATTTACTCTGAGCACAATACATAAAAAGTAAAAACATATACAGGCCAAAAAGAAAAATTGAATGGGCTTTGGTAAATGAAGGGTTAATATTTCATGTGCATACCAGGGAATGTAGTTATTAGTTGGATAGGCAATGGCAAAGGTTGGCATCCCGCTGAATAAGGCATTTGTCCACAATGGTACCTGTCCATGCGTAGCTTTATAATCTTCTGATTGTTTCATTGAGGCCTTCCATTGAGTAATATCCTCCTGGTTCAACACCTTGCCTTCTATGGCTGGCCTGCAATAAATCAGGGCCACCACCAAAAAAACAACTACAGCTATTAAATGGGGGAGGATTCGTTGAAAGATCCCTTTGTTCATATTCCGTTTTTTAGATGGCGACAAAATAATGTTATTTTGAATGAATAATACCGGCTTATATTGAAAAATCTGGTAAAGTTTGATCCCTTATTTTAAAATAGGACTGGTAAATTAGTTATGATCAATACTAAATTGGATGCATTGGCTATTATTTCTTTCCCGGCTGGCTTTTATCTGTAATGTATTTTTTTTGTTGGCCTTACTGGTACAAATGACCAATTGGATTTCGCAAGAAGCGATCACAGGCACTATCGCCATAACAGGCTATCTGATGGTTGCAATATTAAATCCATTTGTAAATCTCACTTACCTGGTCGTAAAAGTTCTTGGTAAGAAATTATCGATCATTGTTCCTTCCTGGCTGATCATTTCCAATATTGTTTTCTTAATTATGCAATTTTTTTACATCTTATACTTAAATGATACACTACATACTTAAAGACAAACCAGCTAAACTATTCCTTGGCATTACGGCTTTTTTCTGCTGTAATGCTTTGATCGCAGAATCCATAGGTACCAAGATCTTTTCCCTTGAGAAGTTATTCGGCCTTCATCCTGTAAACTTTAGCTTGTTTGGGCAAACGGGACTATCATTTAACCTTACATGTGGAGTGTTATTATGGCCGCTTGAATTTGTTATTACTGATATTGTAAATGAATATTATGGGCCAAAGGCTGTTCGCCGAATTTCTTTTACGGCGATCATCCTGATTTCCTACGCTTTTTTAATGTATTTCTTAGCGATAGGAGTTCCCCCGGCAGATTTCTGGATTGGTTCAGGGGCTACCAATGGTATAGATAACATGCAAACCTCTTTCCAGGCTATATTCGGACAAGGGATGAGGATCATTATTGGCAGCCTGGTTGCTTTTTTAGTAAGCCAGCTGGTAGATGTTTATGTTTTTCACCGGATCAAAAAAGTAACCGGTGAAAAGAACATATGGCTTCGGGCAACCGGTTCAACTCTTATATCTCAATTAATAGACAGCTATATAGTCTTGTTTATTGCTTTTGCCGGAGTTTTTAGCTGGCAAATGATTCTTGCCATCGGTATCATGAATTATTTATACAAGGCCTTGATGGCATTGATATTAACGCCAGTCATTGTTTTCGTTGAAAAGAAGATTGCTAATTTTGTAGGTCATGATATGGCCTATAAAATGAAAAAAGCAGCAATGGGTGATGAGGATGATGGTTTTGTTAACATACCTACCGCTGGTTGATAGTTACCTTTCAGGGTTGTCCTTGAGCATTTTGGCTACAATTTTATCAATGGGAAGTGTCATTACTTCTTCTGAAAAATCATTCCAATCAATGAAGCGGAAACTTTCGGTCTCCTGTTGTTGGGCATACGCTCCTAATTGGGCTTCGTCAAATTCAAATGGATGGATGCTTAAACGGGTTGTAATTTGTTCTAGGGGCTTTACCTGGTAATAAATGGAGATGATCTGGTGTTCTGGATGAAAGGCTGATAATTGAAAATAATCTGTTGTATAGATGTGCCTCCCTACTTCTACATTCAGTTTCATTTCCTCCAAAAATTCACGTTTAAGGCAATCCCTTGTTCCTTCGCCAAATTCAAGCCCACCGCCTGGAAACTTTGTATAATAATTGCCACGGATGTATTCATCACTTACCAGCACTTGTTCCTGTTCATTGATCAGCACTCCATATACTCTCACATTAAAGCGGAACATTATTGGAACAATTTTTTACGCAGGAAGAACCATCCCACCAAAATGGAAATGGTCAATGATAATACAGCTACAATATAAAATGCATAAGGTGAGTGTTCGAAGCCGCTGGGAACGTTCATGCCGAATAAACTGGCGATTAAAACTGGAAAAGTCAGAACAATTGTTATAACGGCTAAACGTTTTAACACCAGGTTTTGGTTATTGGCGATAATGCTGGCATAAGCATCAAGCGTGCTGCTTAGGATATTGGTGTAAATATTGGCCATTTCCAGGGCCTGAGAGGTGTCAATAATCAGATCTTCCAGTATTTCTTTTTCTTCTTCACTAAGCTTTAAAAAATTAGTACGTTCCAGCTTTATAAATAATAATTCATTTGACCGGAGTGCTGTAACAAAATACACCAGGCTTTTTTGAATCCTTAGTAGTTGCAATAATTGCTCATTCCTGTTGGCATCATATAACTGTTGCTCCAGCAGGTTTCTTTTTTGATTGATCTCCTTCAAATGGTCCATAAAATCCTGCACGATCTTTTCAAAGATCTTCAGAACCATGAGGTTCTTTTTATCAGGATGTCGGTTTTGAAGCGTATTAAGAAATCTTTTGATGGCCGGATTTTCAAATGAATTAACGGTAACGATCTGGTTATGGGTTAGAATAATGCAAATAGGGATGGTTATATAATAAGCATCGCTTTCACTAAATGAATTATTCTGAGTAGGAGTTTTCAATACAACTAGACGAACATTGTCCTCTTCTTCATACCTGCTTCTTTCATCAATATCCAGGGAGTCTGTCAAAAAATCCAATGGAATATCCAATTTGTCTGCCAGTTCAGTAAACTCCTCTTGTTTTAATGGAGGAGATATGTTGATCCAGGAACCTTTTTCAGGTTTGTCTATCTCAATAGTTTTATGATTGGTATTCACAAAGTATTTGATCACAGTGCTTTCTTATATTTTATTTGTAGACCTTTATTTCTCTAACAATGTCTTAATCAAAGATTCCTTCAGCAATTTTCAAACTGATTTATTAACTAATCTCAATTGTTCCTTTAAAAACTTTCACAGCTGGTCCGCTTAACCATATATTTTTAAAAGTATCATCTTTTTTTTCGTACTCCACACTTAATGATCCACCTTTTGTTTTTACTTCCACCCTGTTAAAACCACTGTCATTATGTGCACTTACCAATGCCGCAGCTGTAACCCCTGTGCCGCAGGAAAAAGTTTCATCTTCAACACCTCTTTCATAGGTACGTACAATGATGCGGTCTGTTAACTCAGTTTGTTCAACAAAGTTCACATTGATGCCCTCTTTTTCAAACTCTTTATTATAACGGATCTCTTTTCCTTTTTTATATACATCCAGGTGCATGACATCATTGGTGAATTGTACAAAATGGGGAGAACCGGTATTTAGTATGTAATTTCCGTGCTCTGTCCTTATTTCATTCACATCATTCATTTTCAATGCCACTACACCATTCTCATTGATTGTTGCCATATGTGGCCCGTCAATGGCAAGGAACGAAAAGGAGGTTTTATCAATACCCATGTCGTAAGCAAATTGAGTCAGGCACCTGCCCCCGTTGCCACACATAGTACTTTCCCGTCCATCCGCATTATAATACTTCATTTCAAAATCATAACCTGGGTGTGTATTTAAAAGCATCAAACCGTCTGCACCAATTCCAAATCGCCTTTCGCATAATAAGGCTACCTGTTGCCTGGTAAGGGAATCATACTTTTTGTCCCTGTTATCCATGATCACAAAATCATTACCTGTACCCTGGTATTTATAAAAATCAATAAGCATACTTCATTTTTTATCGAACAGAAACATCTCTATTTATGTTTAGCAAACCTGTTATTACAAATTTAGAATAAATAGCAGCTTTTATAATCCCTTCCCATATAGCAGGATTACAAGCTTTTTGATATAATTTCCAGTGTTTGCTGAATTAATTTATTTATAAGCTTATCACCATCCCTGGTAAATTCTTTTTGTATGCGGTTGGCAACTATCGCATTTAGGGAGAGGCAATGGTGTCCCAGGAGTTTGCCCAGTCCATAGATCGCTGAAGTCTCCATCTCAAAATTGGTGATCCTATGCTGTCCAAAATTAAATTCTGTGAGGCGGTCAATGAGTTGCGGATTTTGAATACCAAGGCGCAATACTCTTCCCTGCGGACCATAAAAACCGGGGCAAGTCACTGTAATGCCCTGGTGGAATCCGTCAACAAAATATTTTAAAACTGAAGCGCTAGCCGAGGAAATGTAAGGGTTACATACATTGGAGTTTAATTGGGTATGCGTAACGAAAGATTGCAACAGTTGGTTTTCCTGTTCATTTTGTTCTAGTCGGTAATAGTTTAGTAAGTTGTCTAAACCCAGGCCGTGAGTAGATGCTACAAAACTGTCAACTGGCACATCAGCCTGGAGCGATCCGGATGTTCCTACCCGGATGATGTTCAGAGAAGTAAGCTCCTGTTTGATCTGCCTGGTTTCAAAATCTATATTCACCAGCGCGTCTAGTTCATTCAAAACTATATCAATATTATCAGGGCCAATACCTGTGGATATGGCCGTCACTCTTTTCTTTCCTACATAACCAGTGTGAGAAATGAATTCTCTGTGTTGAAATTTGCTTTCAATTGAATCAAAATACTGGCTTACAAGGCCCACACGGTCCGGGTCACCAACAGTTATGATATTTTGGGCCAATTCTTCTGGCCTGAGGTTTAAATGGTATACGGCTCCTCTTGAATTAATGATCAATTCAGATTCTGCAATTCTTTGCATAGTGGATTATTTCAGAATTGTTAAGCTACAAATGTACTTGGATTACTTAGTAAAAAAACCCTATTTTCGCAGCGCTTAAGAACCAGATTTGACTGTTTATAATTTACTATTAACTTCATCCCTGGAACTAAATGGTACCTTGGCCGAGTGGCTAGGCTGAGCTCTGCAAAAGCTCCTACAGCAGTTCGAATCTGCTAGGTACCTCTTCTCCCGTTTCAGTTCAACCTGGACGGGATTTTTTTTAACATGTTGACCCCGGAAGAAAAAAAGTTTTTTGAATATTGGAAGGATCAGCGAAACAGGAAAAAACAATTCCTGCGAAAGCTATCAATTGGTATGCCTTTGGGTGTATTGGTAGCTAGTACCTTGCTTATCAACCTATTTTCCGGATGGTACAAGAAAGCTACGATGGTCCTGAATAGTGATCCCTCTTTGATCCTGGTAATACTGGTAGCTCTTATAGGGATTGTGATCTTTATTACTATTTTTTCTGCCTATCATAAATGGGACATGAATGAGTCGCTTTACCAGGAACTGGTGAAAAAAAATGACGAGGAAAAAGATCACATGCAGCAGCTTTCTTAAAATGTAAGTCAATGCTTAAAATGTAACTATGATAAACAGGCTATTTATTTGTTTTTTGATCGTTATCTCATTTAGCGGATGTTTGAAAGGAGATACCAATTATGAGTGTAATTATGATCCATGTGCTTACAAAGCACCGGCCTCTGAGATACAAGCTGTAAAAGATTACCTTGACCAACATAATATTACAGCCATTCAACATTGCAGCGGTTTATTTTATACTATAGATGAACCAGGAACAGGAGCAACTCCTGCAGCGTGTGGTGGCGTAAGGGCTACTTATGTTGGCAAGCTCACAGACGGTACCCAGTTTGATGCCAATACTGCCGACTTTATGTTGAACGGTGTCATCACGGGTTGGACAGATGGCATCCCACTGATCAAGCAGGGCGGAAGAATCCATTTATATATTCCTCCATCACTTGGATATGGAAGCAGGAGTGTAGGTTCAATTCCAGCTAACTCCATCCTTGTATTTGATGTCACACTGAATACCGTATATTAGAGTTATTAACACTACTTACTTCTACCTTTGTTCAAACTGTTCCCGTGGTACATGAAGCTATTTCCGTATTCGACATCTTTAAAATTGGAGTAGGGCCTTCAAGTTCTCACACTTTAGGACCCTGGCGAGCTGCGTTACGTTTTATAGATACCCTGGAAAGTAAGGATCAACTGGACCAGGTAACACAACTTTCCGTTTTATTATATGGTTCTCTTGCTAAAACAGGTAAAGGGCACGGTACTGATGTTGCCGTTCAATTAGGCCTGGAAGGAGCTGACCCGGTTACATTTAATGTTGATGACATTACTCCTGAAATACAGCAAATAGCTTCTGGTAAAAAGATCCGTCTGAAAGGACAGCATGAAATTATTTTTGATCCAGCCGTAGATATCCAATTTCTTTTCTCTGAAACATTGCCTTTTCATCCTAATGCGTTAAGCTTCCTGGCTACATTCAGTGATGGTACTACTATCTCAGAAACTTATTATTCCATTGGTGGAGGCTTTGTGATCAAAGAAGGCGAAGAGGCCTCAGGCAACCAGGCTCAATTGCCTTTCCCCATCAACACTTCCGAGGAGCTATTACATTGGTGTATGAAGACCGGTATGGCTATTCACGAGGTAGTAATGGAAAATGAGTTGTCATGGAGATCAGAAGCTGAAACAAGGACAGGTATATTAAAGATTTGGGAAACCATGAGAGATTGCACCTTCCGTGGTTGTTCCACTTCAGGCACACTTCCAGGTGGGTTGAATGTACGCCGTAGGGCAGCTGAGCTAAGTAAAAAATTATTGAAAGGAAAAACTTACAGTAACCATCCAGATTGGTATACTGCTATTCGCCAGGGTGGCAATTCTTTCCAATATATTTTAGATTGGGTAAGCTGTTTTGCATTAGCTGTCAATGAAGAAAATGCCTCTTTCGGCAGGGTAGTAACCGCGCCAACCAACGGGGCAGCAGGTGTTATACCTGCCGTACTGCAATACTTTATTGTTTTTCACGAGGACGTTACCGACGATAAGATCATACAGTTTATCCTTACAGCTTCCGAAATTGGCTGTATATTCAAAAAAGGGGCAACTATATCCGCCGCTATGGGTGGGTGCCAGGCAGAAATAGGTGTTTCCTCCAGTATGGCAGCCGCTGCACTGACCGAAGTATTGGGAGGCACCCAACGGCAAGCACTTATGGCGGCCGAAATAGCTATGGAACACCATCTTGGCATGACCTGCGACCCTATAGCAGGCCTGGTCCAGGTGCCTTGCATAGAACGCAATACCATGGGGGCTATTAAGGCAATAACTGCTTCGCAACTGGCACTCCAAAGCTCTCCTGATTTTGCAAAGGTTTCTTTAGACGCTGTAGTTGAGACCATGTGGGAAACTGCACTTGACATGAACAGTAAATACAAGGAGACGGCAGAGGGCGGACTTGCTATCAATATTCCTTTGAGCTTAAGTGAATGTTAGTCTATTCTCAGATCATCGCAACTTCACCTTGAATTTCCCTTCATGTATGGTGGCAATGTCTCCATTAGCCAAATAAGCATATCCCGCAAACTTACCAGTGGTAATCCCGGTTAGATCATTATAATTTTCTATGGTCAGTGTAAAAGCAGTATTAGGCTGGCTCATGAGGATATAGCTGCTTCCTATATGATCATAATAATAAAAGGCTACCATGCCGGCATTGATATTTGATTTGTCACTGTTCAATACCCAGGGATTTAGGTAAACTGTGATCACAAGTCCTGAATCCAGCGAGCAGGTGGAAGGACCAAAAAAAGTAAAAGAGCTCCGCTCTATATTAATAATGGCTGTATCAGCATGACCACAAAGGGTAGCATTATTAAGCTTAAACTTCCAGGCCCATAGGTCAAGGCTATCATTTGAAAGACAGCTGTTGCAGGAAGGAAAGTCAAAAGTTTGTACAGGTACAGTATCGGCAACAGGCACTGGACTGCCTTCAAAACTATATTCCTTCTGGCAACCTATTGTGGATATTATGGCAATTAACCATTGAAAAATAATGATTTTGCCTTTCCACCATGGCCATTTCATACAAATAAGCTTCTTACTTAAATATACGAATCATCTAGCCGCCTTGGATAATGCCTGGTAAGAAATATAAGACATAAAAAAACCGCTGACTTTGCAGCGGTTTGATAGGTTTAAAATCAATCAGTATTCCTGAATGGTATTATAAAGCGTGTCTCTTTCCACAGGTACCCGGTTCACTTGCTTGATCAGTGCCACAATCTCTTCAGTACTCATAGCCGGATTTTGTTCTTCTGCACCTGCCATGGAGTATATCTTGGTAGTATCATCTATAGTTCCATCTATGTCGTCTACACCAAATGCAAGTGATAACTGGGCATTTTTCCGGCCCAGCATAGGCCAGTATGCTTTGATGTGCGGGAAATTGTCCATATACAACCTGGATATGGCATAAAGCTTCAGGTCCTCTACAAGGCTTACTTCCGGCACATGGCTCATATCATTATCACCATTACGGAACTTCAGTGGTATGAAAGTATTAAAGCCACCGGTTTTATCCTGAAGTTGGCGCAGGCGTTCCATATGATCAATGCGGTGCTCATACTTTTCAATATGACCATAAAGCATGGTGGCATTACTATGCATACCTGCGTTATGGATGGCTTCATGTATTTCCAGCCATCCTTCTGCATTTACTTTATCTGCACATATTTGTTGCCTGATCTCCTCATCAAAGATCTCTGCTCCACCTCCCGGAATAGAATTCAACCCTGCTTCTTTCAAAATGTTTACACCTTCTTCAATGCTTACTTTTGCTTTTCTGAACATGTAATCCAACTCCACTGCAGTAAAGGCTTTGATGTGCAGATCGGGCCTGTGAGCACGAATGGCTTTTAGCAGATCTGCAAAGAAATAAAGGTTCATTTTAGGGTGCACGCCTCCTACAATATGGACTTCAGTTTCAGGTTTATTGTCATATTTTTTAACAATATTCAACATGTCTTCCATGCTCAATTCCCATCCCTCATCCCGGTGTGCATATAATTTGGAGTAAGCACAGAAATTACAGGAGAAAACACAAACGTTTGTTGGTTCAATATGAAAGTTGCGGTTAAAAAAGGTTTTGTTACCATGAAGTTTTTCTCTTACATGATTAGCTAATGAACCTACAAAAGCCAGGGAGCCTTCTTTGAAAAGAAGTAGTCCTTCGGAAGGGCTTATTCTTTGACCATTATATATTTTTTGAGCTATGGCCTGTAAACCAGGATTGACATCTACAAAGGGCACTTTTGCTGCTGGGGCGTCTATCATATCATTGATTTGCGCTGCAAAGTTAAGTAGTACAGGCAATTGCTACATGACCCAGGTCAATTAATGACCTTGAATTTTAACGATAGAGATAGCCTACGGCTGGTTAATGTTTGACAATCTGTTGGCTAAAGTTCTTAGACGCGTCCTGGTATTCCATTCTTACAAAATAGATACCCGAGGGCTTACCAAAAAGGTCAATTGTGATAAAGGTATCTGCATTGCCTTTGAACTCCTGCGTCCACATTAACTGTCCCAGTGAGTTGAATACCCGGATGTAACGTAAATCTGTTGGCTGATGATAATGCCAGACCACAAAATTTTCCCGGAAGGGGTTCGGTAACACTAGGTAACCCTGTGACTTTAACAAGGCTGGAACCGTACTTGTTATCACGTTGATATTGTCTATAAAAATATTATTCTCAAAGTTATTGCTCACCCTGAAGAACAATTGGATAGGACTTTGCCCCGAGAACATAGAAAGATCCACATTTTCCTTTCTCCACTGTTCGGAGGTAGGAAGGAATTCCTCTGTCTGCGGTATATCCACAGTGCGCAGGCTCTTTCCCCATTTCTTATAAACACTTGTAAATGTATTCCCACAATCCTTGCTCACCAGTATCTGCAAAGTGTCCATAGTAATAGAAGGATCACCTGGATCACTGTAGGTTGCTGCTGCCAGGTCAAAGGATAATTTTATGGAATCAATACCTATAGGGTTGAAACTTATCCTGGGTGACACCAGGTCATCAACCTCATTGTTTTTATCATAATTAAAAGTGTTTACATACGCAGAGCCAGGGTTATTCTTACCCAACTCGTTCCTTTGCCATGTAATGTCTCCATCGGGGTTGATTACCGACCAATTGACTGGAGGGAAGGTCGCACTTAAAAAGCTTTCAGTAAAGGGTACTGAAGTTGTTCCATTTACTGTAAAGCTGGTGGTCAGGTTATCATTGGCTGGTACCTGGTCTGCATTTCCATTTGGATTGGAAGTAAAGAATTTGATCTCGTGATTACCTGCACTTATGGATATAGCATCAAAAGAAACTACTGTAGTGGCGCCCAAGCCAAGATTAACTGTAAAAGTTTTTGAAACTGCAGTGCCCTTATCTATTTCATAGCCTACAGTAATGGTTGTTAAAAGGGCGGAAGCGTTATTGATGATGCGCACTTTAGGAACAAATGAGCCTGCACATAATACAACAGAACTATAGCTTTTTGTATTACAGCCTATTAATTCAACTCCTCCAGGATTCACACTTTCCAATGGACTGGCATCCCTTGTTACGGAGTTGGAAGGAGGTTGGCATCCCAGGGAAGTCTTTAAAGAGGCCCGACAATGATCCAAAACCCATTCCATGCGTTCTACCTGTTTTTTGGTGAACATGGTCAGGCAGGCATCCAGGGAATAATCCATAAAGTTCTGGTACATTTTTCCAGGTGTAGTGGAGGCGCAGGCATCGGTCGTTTCGCCTACAGAACAATTGGTGGTTTCTCCCGCCTGGTTGGGCGTATCACCTATATCTTCTGCAGTATTACCTTTTCCTACAGGATTAAACAAGCCTGCAGGAAGTGAACAGGTAGATTGAACTTCTGTAAGGTTCCTGAAATCATCTCCTGAACAGCCATTGTCATCCCCCCATATATGCATTAAACCCAGGTAGTGGCCAATTTCATGAGTGGCTGAGCGTCCTTTATTATAATCAGGAAGTGTATAGCAGGTGCTGGATCCCCAACTTCTGTAGTTGATAAATACGCCATCTTCAGCCACAGGCGTAGTGCCAGGAAAATGAGCATAACCAAGTATATCACCAGTGCCTTCATCATCACCAATCCAAAGGTTCAAATAAGAAGACGGATCCCATTGGTCCAGGCCACCCATTGATTGATATTTGATCGGGTCTTCCGAAGTAAGTGGCTTGGATTTAGTTTCACTTGTTCTTCTTTCAATTCCTGATGTCAATTGTCCTGATGGTGTTCTTTTAGCCAGGCAAAATTGTATGAGGCTATGACCTCTTAATGCCAGGAAGGTAGAAGAGGCGTTACTACTGTCTCCATTCATACCAGCAAAATCAAGATTCAGGCGGTCGATCTGGGCCTGCACATCTGCATCTGAAACTACATATGGATTAGGTAAAACAATATGTACCACCACTGGAATGGTCACAACGGCATTCAACCGGAAAGAGGTAATAGCAGGGCCGGTATTTGTATTACCAGTTCTTTGATTATTGGCTGCCCGGGAAAGAAGATCATTTGAAAAAAGTTTTTCAATCCTTTGCATGGTTACACACCTTGTTATTTGTCTTCCACTTTCAGCTCGCTGGGCTATGGAGCTGATTGTTTGAAGTAAACAAATGAGCAACAGAAATACATTAGAATAAACCTTTTTCAAGCAGGCAAAAATTTATATAAAGCTAAGGTTGGGACTGAACACGCTCTCACAACAATAATAACTCATTTCTTCAATATAATACGAAGAAACTGAGCAGCCGTCTATCATAATACTGTCTTTTTTTGAGATTAAAATTTTAATGGCAGTTATGGGCTGGTAATCAGCATTATTTTTTGCTTTTACTAAAAAAGCTATCTTTCGATTTTTAATCAAAACATCAATTGCAGCATGAATATCAAGCTTCGTCTTACTGTAATGAACTTTTTACAGTTTTTCGTCTGGGGATCCTGGTTGATCACTATCGGGGCCTTTTGGTTTCAATACAAGAACTGGGCTCCGGATCAATTTGGTGCTATATTCTCCACCATGGGCATAGCTTCTCTTTTCATGCCTTCTATAGCTGGTTACCTGGCAGATAAATATATCAATGCCGAAAAGTTATACGGCATCTTTCATATTTGTGGAGGTGTCGTTTTGTTTTGCCTGCCCATGGTTAGTACACCCACCTGGTTCTTTTGGGTTTTATTGCTGAATATGTGCTTTTATATGCCCACAATTGCGCTTTCCAATGCAGTTGCCTATGCTGCTTTAAAGAAAAGTGGTACCAATGTGGTTAAAGATTTTCCACCTATTCGCGTATGGGGTACTGTAGGTTTTATTGTAGCCTTATGGGTGGTTAGTTTGCTTCATTTTGAAACCTCGCCCAACCAGTTTTATGTGGCTTCCATTGCTTCCGTATTATTAGGATTGTATTCCTTTACCTTGCCGCCTTCACCACCCCAGTTAAGGAATGTAAAGCTGGGAGAGGGAACCCAAACGACTCTTGGCTTTGGCACCTTTGCCTTGTTTAAGAATTATAAAATGGCGATGTTCTTTCTCTTTGCCATGTTATTGGGCGCTGCATTGCAACTTACCAATGCCTATGGTGATACCTTCCTTCATGACTTTGCCAATCACCCGCTTTATAAGGGCAGCATTGCTGTAAAATATCCTGCCATAATCATGTCCATTTCACAGATATCTGAAACGCTGTTTATCCTGGCTATACCTTTCTTCCTGCGCCGCTTTGGCATCAAGCAGGTAATGTTGATAAGCATGGTGGCCTGGGTGTTGCGTTTTGGGCTATTTGCTTATGGTGATCCTGGCAACGGTCTTTGGATGATCATTCTTTCTTGTATTGTTTATGGTATGGCCTTTGACTTTTTTAATATTTCAGGTTCCTTATTTGTTGAAACTGAAACAAGTCCGGCCATTAGAGCCAGTGCACAGGGGTTATTCATGATGATGACTAATGGGGTAGGTGCCGTATTAGGAAGTCTCATCAGTGGCTTGGTCATCCAGCATTATTTTACCAATGCAGACAACAGTAAGGACTGGCATGGCATCTGGATCTCATTTGCTTTATATGCATTAGTTGTAGCAGTCTTATTTTTCTTGCTGTTTAAACATAAGCATGTGGCTAACAAACAGGAAATCAATGAAGCAGAAGCGCTGGAGATGACTCCGCATTAATTGAACTGATAAATAAAAAACCCCGGAACTGCATCCGGGGTTTTTTTATAGGTATTATGAAGTAATTAGCTTAAATGAGCTTCAATTTTCTTTACAAAATTACCTTTTGGTTGAGCACCAACCAGTTTATCTACCACCTGGCCATTTTTTATAAAAAGGATAGCTGGTATTGAAGTAATACCATAGTTCATACTAACCTGTGGGTTTTCATCAACATTTACCTTTCCCACGTTCACCTTGCCATCATATTCTTTTGACAACTCGTCAATTACCGGCCCTATAGCACGGCAGGGACCACACCATTCAGCCCAAAAGTCAACAACGGTTAATTTTTCTGAGCTAAGTACTTCATTTTGAAAATTAGAATCTGTGAATGCTTTTGCCATATTTCTTAATTTAAAATATTCAAACGATGAATTGATTCTGCAAATTTAACTCCAACACCTTTATCAAGGAATACTTGTCAGTTAATGTTTCATTTTGGCAGACTTATCAATTTACTTTAATAATTACAGTGTCGTATAATATTCTTTTCTTATCAATGAGCCCGGTCCGTTCATAAAGCCTGAACCTGCACTTCTATCTCAGGCTTGTTTTGAAGGAAATCTATCAGGTCTGTATTCATTTCCAATCCAGAATCCAATGTCACCAGGTTGGCTTTGATGGCCGTTTTAGGTTCTGATATGATCAGCCTGAGAGATGATTTACCTGGGTATTTTTTTATATTTTCTTCCAAAAAGTCGATCATTTCTTTCTGTACATTCCTAACATCTATTTCCAGTTGCAACTGCTTGGTCAGCTGGCGTTTCACATTTTCAGCCAGGGCAATGCTGCTTACTTTAAATTCATACTCTGCCTTATTGAACCTTTGCTTGAATGATCCGATCAGCATTACAGCCTGGCCATTTTGCAAGTAGGCATTGTATCGCACATAATCATCCCCAAACAGCACGATCTCTGTTTTGCCTGTATAATCTTCCAAAACAAAGGAGCCAAATTTATTTCCCTGTCTTGATATCCTGTGATTAGCTGCAGAAACCAGGCAAAGTAATTTATAGGTCTTTCCGGCACTTGCCAGCAATTGCGATTCCTTTACCTCATTGAAATCTTCTACAGGAGTAATACCGTAATGATGTATCTCAAATTTGTAATGATCCAAAGGGTGACCACTCAAATAAATACCTGTCACTTCCTTTTCCTTATCTAATTGCTCGGTCAATGACCATTGAGGGCAATTGGGTATCTGTGGTGGCTTTATATCCAATACTGTAGGAAGGTCTCCAAATAGCGTGTTGGAAGTATTTACCGACTGGGCCTGTACTATACTACCGAACTTCGTGATCTTTTCAAGACCGGTTTGCGATTCTCCTTCAGGAATGCAGAAATACTGGGCCCTGTGCAACTGGGGAAAGGTGTCAAATGCACCGGCATAAATCAGGCTTTCCAGTGTTCTTTTATTAACAGCCCTTTGGTTGATCCTTTTAATAAAATCAAATGGATCTTTATAACGTCCGTCTTTTTTACGTTCCAGGATAATATTTTCAATAGCATTCTCGCCTACACCTTTCAAGCCACCCAATCCAAATCGTATCTCACCTGCATCGTTTACAGCAAATCCCTTTTGCGATTCATTGATGTCCGGGCCAAGCACTTTGATGCCCATGCGCTTACACTCTTCCATAAAGAAAGTGAGTTTTTCAATGGCGTTGGCATGGTTCAGCACTGCCGACATGTATTCAGCAGGGTAGTGGGCCTTCAGGTAAGCGGTCTGGTAAGCGACAAATGCGTAACAGGTGGAATGCGACTTGTTAAACGCATATTGTGCAAAGGCTTCCCAGTCTGTCCAGATCTTGTCTAAAGTCTCTTTTTTATGACCTAGAGCAGTGGCCCCTTCCACAAACTTGCTCTTCATCTTGTCCAGGGTCTTCCTGTCCTTTTTACCCATTGCCTTTCGCAACACGTCAGCATCTCCCTTGGAAAAACTGGCCAGCTTCTGTGCCAGCAGCATCACCTGTTCCTGGTACACAGTGATACCATAAGTTTCCTTCAGGTACTCTTCCATTTCTGGCAGGTCATATTGCACTTCTTCACGGCCATGCTTACGATCTACATACTGAGGTATATATGCCATTGGACCGGGACGGTACAGGGCGTTCATGGCAATGAGGTCGGCAAACTGGTCAGGCTTCAGTTCCTTCAGGTATTTCTGCATGCCCGGGCTTTCAAACTGGAAGGTGGCAATGGTATCGCCACGTTGATACAGCTCATACGTTTCCGGGTCATCCAATGGGATCTCATCAATCTGGATGTCCACACCATGTTTCTCTTTGATCATGATGAGGGCATCGCGGATAATGGACAGCGTCTTCAATCCCAGGAAGTCCATCTTGATCACACCCGAATCTTCAATGATACTGCCTTCTATCTGGGTAATATAAAGGTCAGATTCCTTTGAAGTGAAAACAGGTATCAGGTCGGTAAGGTCCTTAGGAGCAATGATGATACCCGCCGCGTGAATTCCAGTATTCCTTACCGAGCCTTCGAGGCGTTCTGCCTCATGCAGCACTTCGCTTTGAAGCGTTTTGCTGTTGTATATTTCTCTTAATCTTTTGGCATTTTCAATATCCTCACTGCTGTATTCATCTTCTAATGGTTTTTCTCCTTCTTTAGCAGTAATGGGTGCATGGAGCACCCGGTATAGCTTCGTACCTGGCTTATCCGGAACCAGCTTGGCCAGCCCATTCGATTCGGCTAGTGGCAGGTCCATTACCCGCGCCACATCCTTTATACTTGATTTGGCAGCCATGGTACCGTAGGTAACAATCTGGGCCACCTGGTTCTTACCATATTTCTGAACCACATAATCGATCACTTTCTGACGGCCTTCATCATCAAAGTCCGTATCTATATCGGGCATAGACTTACGGTCAGGATTCAGAAACCTCTCAAACAGCAAATTGTATTTGATAGGATCTATATTAGTAATCCCGATGCAATAGGCAACAGCACTTCCTGCTGCTGAACCACGTCCCGGCCCCACAAAAACCCCAAGGTCACGTCCTGCCTTAATAAAATCACTTACAATTAAGAAGTAGCCGGCAAAACCCATGGTCCGGATCGTAAACAACTCAAAATCAAGTCGCTCACGGATATCTTCTGTTATTTCAGAATAGCGTTGCTTCGCACCTTCATAGGTCAGGTGTTTCAAAAATTCCCACTGGTTCAGGTTAGAATCAGCATGGATCTGGAATTCCTTTGGCAATGGAAAGGCAGGTAGCAGTATGTCTCTTTTCAGGTTGAGCAGCTCTACCTTATCTACAATCTCATTGGTATTGTCAATGGCCTCCGGCAGGTCCCGGAAGGTCTTGATCATTTCATCTGACTTCTTAAAATAAAACTGGTCATTGGGAAAAGCAAACCTTCTTCCTTTTGCATTCACATCATCATCAGAAAAATTCCCCAACTTTTCAGTAGCCTGTTTTTCCCCGGTGTTGATACAAAGCAAAATATCATGGGCATTATAATCTGACTGGTCCACATAGTGCGAATCATTTGAAGCAATGATCTTTACACCATATTTCCTGGCAAACTTGATCAGCACCTCGTTTACCTTGTCTTGCTCAGCCATTCCGTGGCGTTGAAACTCCACGTAATAATCATCTCCAAACAAGTCCAGCCACCATTTAAATTCTTTTTCGGCATCTGCTTCCGAACCTCTCATGATGGCCTGGGGTACCATGGCGCCCAAACAGCAGGTGGTGGCAATCAACCCTTCTTTATATTGAATGATCAGTTCTTTATCAATCCTGGGATATTTGCTGTAAAGCCCTTCCATAAATCCCAGTGAGGTCAGCTTTACAAGGTTCCTGTACCCCGTTTCATTTTTAGCTAATAATATTTGGTGAAAACGCTGATCTTTTTCTTCCTTGGTGAAGGTTTTCCGGTGCCTGTCTATAGCCACATAAAATTCGCAGCCTACAATGGGCTTTACCTTGGGCTTTCCATTTTCATCCAGGTTCTTATAGGCCTGTGAAACAAATTCAAACACCCCGAACATGTTACCATGGTCCGATATGGCCAGGGCAGGCATCCCATCATCAATGGCCTTTTTATAAAGCCCGGAAATGGACGCAGCGCCATCGAGCAATGAATATTGAGTGTGTACGTGTAAATGTGAAAATTTCATAATCTGTAATCCTCTTAATATGAATCAAAGTAAATGATTCATACACCATAATTCGGCAAGAAAATACGAAGTTGGCAATAATTATCTAATCAAAACGTTGATAGTAATCCACAACCTGTGGGAAAAAATCTATACTTTCGTGAATATCCACCATCCAACTAATCAATAGCCAAATGATTAAAGCCATCCTCTCCACAGCCACCATTCTCTTTTTATTTGGAGCTCATCAACCCGTATTTGCACAAGCCAAACAAGTTAGCTTAAATAGTTCTAAAGGAGATGTAAAGTTTTTGGATGATATTACTGTTGAGGTAGCACCAGTGAGTGTGAACACATCAGCTAGCTCGGAAAACAATTCTCTTAAAAAAACTGATGTTCTATTCACAGGCAGAAAAGAAGCTGAAAGTTCAGCAAAGCCTGAGATTGAGAATGCTCAGAAATTACAATTCAAATACGCTTTGTTGCTCGATACCGAGGTTGAACTGGTCAAGAACATGAACCTGGTAAGCCTGGTAGATGAATGGATGGGCACCCGCTACCGCCTGGGAGGTACCACCAAATCGGGAATTGACTGTTCTGCCTTCATGCAGGTACTTTTTGCCGGCATCTATGGTATTACGCTTCCCCGAACCGCCAGGGAGCAATACATTAATTCGGAAAGAATTTCACGCACTGAAATGAAAGAAGGCGACCTTATATTTTTCAATACAACAGGCGGCATTTCCCATGTAGGCATGTACCTTCAAAATAACAAGTTTGTGCATGCGTCTTCTTCAGGTGTCACTATCAGCGACATTTTTGACGAATATTGGGTAAGACGATTTGTTGGCGTGGGCAGAGTACAGGAAACCCAGCAAGCCCCGGTATTAATTTCCAAGCTTTAATCTTTTCTTTACTGATTGGACCACTGGTTCCAGGTCTGGAGATAACTTCAGGTAAATGGCTGTTGAGGTAAACAGTACTACAAATGCTATACTCCTGATGAAAATGCCCAGCCATCCTTCCAGGTTTTTAAACAGGAAATAGGTGACCAAAAAGCAACCAATGCTATGTATCAATACATAAGCTGTTTGCCTGGTGAAGGGTTGTAAGTTGAACTTGCGTTTCAGGAAAACAATTCTTATGGTGTTATATATAATATAAGAGCCCAGGTTAGACCAGGCCGAACCTATAATGCCAAACTTCTTAACCAGGATAATATTCAAGGGTACAGCCAGCACCAATAAAATGACCCCGCTAAAGAAATCAAATCTCCAATAAGTGGAGGTGCCTATGATCTGCCCATTCACGCCGGTTCCCATATCAACAATATTTTTCATGGCCAGGAAAAATACCACCCATTTCCCCTGCTCATAAATAGGGTCCAGGTGCAATGAGGCCACGGCATACTCATAGTTGAGCCAGATCAGGGCAAACAAAAAGGTGGAAATCATCAAAAGATTAAGGCTTGACCGTTTATAGACCCTGTCTATAGTGGCAAAATTCTTATCCTTCCAGGCACGGGAAAGTACAGGGATAGATATGGATACCAGGCTTCGCTGCGGCACCTGTATCACGTTGGCCAGGTAAGAGCTGAAATCAAAAACAGCCCCGAAATTCAAGCCTTTAAAAGAAGCGATAGCCAGGAAGTCAACGCTTTGTGCAGTGATGCTGATGATATTGGCACTATAGGTATAGGCCATTAATATGAGTATCTTCTTTTTAAATTTCCGGGTCACCCGGCTTATTTCTGTAAGGAATCTAAATTCGTGCAGCCTGATAAGGTACACCAGCAGCACCAGGAAACTGATAGCATAAAGCAGGGAGAAAAGCCTGATGAACAGGTCAAAGTTCTTACCCGTTAGAATAAAGACAATGATCAGGAAAGTGGTAAACACCCTGAACCCGGCTTCCCTTAAAAAATTAGGAATAATGGTTTTGCCAATGGTCCAGGCATAGGCTTCCAATACAGAAAAGAAAAGAAGAAAGAAGGTAAAGGGAAATACCCAGTAATAATATTTGACCACTAGCGGCGACTTGGCAATGAACTTCTGTACCACCACGGATTGAAACATGATACCTCCGCCTATGGTTAGCAGGAATCCAAAAAACGCCACAATAAGGGCCACACTCAGTAGGTCGTTCTTTTCAGCGGGAAGGTTATCCTTATAATAGGGGTAAAACTTATAAATGACAGATGCAAAGCCAAAACCTGCAAATCCATAGAAAAACTGGCCTATTACTATAAATGCCCTTGTGAGGCCATATTGTTCCGGTGTGAATATACCCTGCCGTGTAAAAAGGTACGTATTTAAAGCCCCGAAGGCAAAACCTATATAAATGAGTAGGGAAGAAATGATGGCCTGCCTGCGGATCACGCTCATGAGGTAAAAATAATTCAGAAGCTTGATTCCTATGTAATTATTACATCACGCGGTTCACATTTCCCGGCCAATCTAAATTATTCTAACAGCACAAACTGCTATTTCTTCCGCCAATTTTCCTATTCCAAATCAGGGGGCTCCCACAGGCAGACATTCAATCACGGGTAGTGTTTAGATAACTGTGTAAAGGGATAGGGAGGCACAGCAGTTGGCTGATGAGGATTACCTCAGCTGTTGTTGCCGGACGATATTGGTTAACTTTAAAACACAGTTCTTTTTATGGAAGTCAGCGAACAATTAAAGCTTTTGCTTAAAGAGCAGATAAAGCAGCAATCCAGCGCTGGTGGCATCAGCGATTTATTGCAACAGGTTTTCAAAGAGGCAATCCAGGAGATGCTTCAGGCAGAAATGGACAATCATGTAGGCTATGAAAAGCATGCTCCTGATGCCTATCAGTACCCCAATAGCCGCAATGGGGTCAGCTCTAAAACACTTAAAACCAAGCTTGGTAACATTACCATAGAGGTGCCCAGGGACCGGGACTCGAGCTTTGAGCCCCAGGTGGTACCCAAGCGAAAACGGGTAATGGAGGAGATCGAAGATCATGTGCTTTTGCTTTACTCCCATGGCATGAGTACCCGAGATATTGAAAGTGCCATTCGGGACATCTATGGAGTAGAGGTAAGTGAAGCGCATATATCCCATATTACGGACCGCATACTGGAGCACATTGACCAGTGGAAGCAAAGACCCCTTGAAAAGGTGTACCTGGTAGTGTGGATGGACGCCATAGTCTTTAAGGTAAAGCAGGATGGCAAGGTTCAAAATAAGGCCATGCAGATTGCTGTGGGGCTAAACAACCGTGGGTATAAGGAGGTCTTGGGCATGTGGCTTTCTGGTACTGAGAGTGCTGCTTTTTGGATGAATGTACTCTCAGATATAAAGCGCAGAGGGGTTCACGATATACTAATCAGCAGTACAGATAACCTGCGGAGTTTTACTGATGCCATTAGCACCCTGTATCCCAGGGCCAAAACCCAGATCTGTGTAGTACATCAACTGCGTAACTCGCTGAAGTTTGTCATGTGGAAGGACAAAAAAGCTGTGGTCGCAGAACTTAAAAAGATATACAATGCCTCAGATGAAACTACTGCCCTTCACTACCTTGAGAACTTTGAGTCCATATGGTCTAAAAAATATCCCTTTATCGCAAAATCCTGGCGGGCTAACTGGCAAAATCTAAGCACCTTTTATGAGTTTCCAGGGTGCATCAGAAAAATAATATACACCACCAATATTATTGAGAACATCAACAGGATCATCAGAAAGTACACCAAGACAAAATGCAGCCTGCCCAACGACCAGGCAGTGGAAAAGGTAGTGTACCTGGCATTAATGCAAATACAAAGAAAATGGAGCCAGCCTCAGGATGACTGGGCCACCATGCTGGTGAACTTTATTGATATATTCGGTCAAGATAGATGTGATGTTCAAGTATAAACCCTTTGCACAGTTATCTAAACTGGATAAAAAACCAGCTTACACAGTTAAGTTAACACTCTCATTGCTTCAATTCTCACCCAATCTGTTGTCTACCAACCATACATGGAGTGAATATCAAGCCGTTGTAAAACCTGTATCTTATTTCAGGGCTCCTTATAAATTTATTCTTATTGCAATAGCCGGGTAAGGCGAATGTAGAGTGTTGCCTGGAAATGCCACGTTTTCTCCTTTGAGAACAAGTCCTGCTTTTCTTTTATTTACCGATGCCGATATAAAAAAGGGTATGCTCAGCGCTGCAGCGCCAATACCCACTACAAATAGGTCCTGGTGTTTCGTGGGGCCATTCCAGCCATTGTTATTATTGATTAGGAAAGTAGAACCAAACAGTGCTGCACCGGTCCCAACCAGCACCCAGCCGAAAGTCTTATTAGTAGACCGTTTTTTCATGTAACTCAAATACTGTTGCCCGGCAATTTCAGACAAGCTATCAACTTTCTGCGCATGCAGGGCTGCCATACCCAACATACCAATCATGAAAAGGAATGCTCTTTTTCTCATAATTAGGTTACAGTCTCCTTTTGGCTTTAAGCTATATAATTATTTACAAATATAAAAGCAAGCATAGAAATACAATAACAAGGCATTATCCAACAGGTACCATTCTCTCCAGATGCATAAATGCAGGTATAAAATCAACCCAGCCGGGTAATGAACGATTTCCCATTTTTTACTTTTTACTTTTGCCTTTTGACTTATCAGGGTCTTTCCTGGAAGCGCAACCATCGCTCTGGTATCTCGTTACTGCTGGCCAGGAGGTAATCTTTGTAAGAGCAGGCAATGAATTGCTTATCCGGTAGCTGCATCCACCAACGCCCTGTTTTTTTACTTTGAAGAAATGTGGTCTCCACCTCGGCAAAGGCAGTATGAAACTCATTGAAGGATTCTCTTTCATCTATAACCGCTTCGCGGCTGCCGCGGCTGCGGCCATCCATAAAATACCAGAGCATCTGGCTGATCTGTTTGGCGGTAAGTTGCTCTACATCTTTTTCAGGACGATAGCCGTATATGCCCACACTTTGCATATTACTGCTCATGCCGGCGTACTGCATCAAAGTGCAGGCTTCTTCCCCATTCAATCCATTGGGTGTGACAATATTGGCCGGAGCAAAGGCATGAGCCACTGCCGAAATATCAAAAGAAAAGATCTGGCAGTTGCGGATCACGGGTTCCATTTCATCAATGTGCTCCTTGACAGTACCTACACGGAAACAATCAAAGCGCAGCTTGTCCATTGTTTCCAGCATGCGCGGATGTACAAAATAACTCTGAAAGCCAATATGATTGTAGTGCCGCATGTAGTTAGGATCGGCAGTAAGCAGCTCCATTAAATAATTGTCGCTGCGGAAAGGAGAATCTATATTGATATCAATGACGGCATCCACTCCCACCGCGTCCACCTGCCTTTTTTCATCTGCAAAAGCATAATATTGGGCAAGTGTCAGGTCGTGCGAACCACCCAGGACTATGACCGTTTTCCCTTCCAGCATCATTTCATGAAGCACCACCTTCAATGCCGCATAAGTATCAGTGTTAGCCTTGCCTATTTTCACATTCCCTATATCGGCCAGCTTTATGTCCTGGTGCCAGTAATAGAGATTGTAAAATTCATTCCTGATCACATCGGCGGCATTGCCGGGATGCAACAGTGCGGCGCCTCTTTGCTCACCACAACCTACCAGCACAATATCCACGTTGTCAAGATCAGGAAACTCATCCTCATACACCTTGATCACCCTTCCTATCTGCCCTTCTTTATATCCTGTATCATTTGAGACCAGGCCAAGATTTATGGGATCTAAAAAATCTATAATAGATTCAAACATTCTGCAATTTTAAGGAGTTCCTTCAACAGTTTTTAATGAAGTTGGTAAACTGCATATCCCCAGGGTTCTATGCCGAAACCTTTATCAACGGGTTCTTTATTACCAGCAAAGACATTGTTCCATTCTTTTGCGGAGGGCTGGTCCTTCCAGCTTAATTGCTGGGGATTTTTACTAAGGTTAAGGATCACCAATACCTTATCACCACCCTTTTCTCTTTCAAAGGCATACAATGCCGCATCATTGTTCGTAGCCAGCTTTTTAAAAGAGGCATTGGCTGCCAGTGCCTGGTTGTTTTTTCGCAGGTTGAGCAGGGTTTTATAAAAAGCAGCTCGCTGGAATTTGCCGAAGGTGATGGTATCCTTGTAAAAGAAACGGATGCTATCCAGGAAGGGCTCTTCCTGCCCACTGTAAATAAGAGGAACAGAACGTTCTATAGTCTGGGTGAGCACCGCAAAGGGTGCATGCACAGCCCCTGGCATGGTTTGCCAATCTGCACCATTCCAGCTGTTCTCATCGTGGTTGGAAGTAAAGTACATTCTTATAGCGTTCTTTGGATAGGTGCTGTTTACTTTTTGCAGGATGCTATCAATACCAAATGCAGGGCGCTCTCCCTTGGCTACCAGTTTCATCATATTGAAAGCATCCCAGGGATAAGAGGCATCGAAACCCGCTTCATGCAGCCAGGCATCATTACCCTCGGCCAGCATAAAAACGTTCTTCAGCTGGTGCAGTTCGGTGATGCACCTGGTCCAGAATTCCTTAGGCACGGCAGGGGCTACATCACAACGGAAGCCATCAATGTCAGATTCCCTGATCCAGAATTTCATGGCAGCTATCATGCTGTCAACCATTTCGGGGTTTTTATAATTCAGCTTACGGGTATCTGTCCAGTCATATTGAGAGATGGGCTGGCCAGTAATGCTATCCCGTACAAAAAAATCAGGATGGGTAGCCAGCCAGGGATGATCGCCACCAGTGTGGTTGGGCACCCAATCTATGATAACCTTAAAGCCCATATCATGCGCATGCTTTACCAGGTTCTTCCAGTCGTCCATGTTTCCATATTCTGGATTAATAGCAGTGTAGCTGGAAACAGCATAATAGCTTCACAATGGTCCTTTGCGGTCTTTGACCGATATTGGGTTGATAGGCATGAACCAGAGGGTTTGCACACCCATATCCTTTAAGCGGGGAAGACTGGCCTCAAAAGCCTTAAAAGTTCCCTGGGGCGTATACTGCCTGGTATTCACTTCATATATATTGCCCTGCTCTATCCACGCAGGATGGCCATCAATGCTGGCGGAGGAAGAAACAGTAGAAGTGGGACGGTTAACAGAACAGGAAAGAAAGAAAAGACTTATGGAAGAAAGAAGGAAAAAATATCTGCGCATAGGTTTGATTTGCAATAAAATTACTTGATTTGACTGTGCAGTGCATGGTTTAAATGCGTGTGTCAAGCTGGAATGCGCATGCGCATGATGAAAAATCACTAAGGCCGCGCAAAAGACAAAGCTAGAACCGCAACCTGTTTAAGTATTATCCAGTTTTCCTGTGCGCATTAAAAAAACAGAATGTTCAGGATGAAGATTTGAAACATGGCTCAGAGCCTGGCACGGTTTTTTAATTCTATATGATATCTACCTTATAAAAATTAAAACTGTAGGAAGCTCCCTAGCTCGAAAGAGACCGGGGCTTTTCTATTTTATGGCCCTATTGAAGAAAGTAAAAGCCCTCAATGAGGGCTTTATGCATTATTTAGAAGCCTGTGGTGCAGGGGGTGGTGTATATTCAGGAACCCTGTTGGTTACGGCTGGAAGCGAATGCAGGTAAGCATATATAGCGCCCAGGTCCTCATCTGTGTATTGACTCACATAATTCCAGGGCATTGGCGGCATGATGGGTCTGCCATTATCCAGGCCCAGGTGCCTCCCTGTTCTAAGGGTTTTAATAAATACTTCTTTCGTCCATGCACCAATGCCTGTAGCAGAATCAGAAGTAAGATTAGCTGCGTAAGAAATTCCCCATGGTCCAACAAAGGCGGTAACATCAGGAGACATATTCACCCAGTTGCCTGGTTTGTAGGCAGCAGGGTTAATAGGAGGCAATGGAGAACCGGCCGGATGACCAGAGAGTAATTTGGAAGAATCCACTACAGGACCTTGAGGGGTCATGATCTTAGGAGAATGACAATCGTTACAACCACCAGCGGTAACAATATAATCGCCTCTTTTCACGAGTGCTTCGCCTTCCAGTTTCCTGGTTTCGGCAATATCTTCGGTCTTCTTATCGGAAGGTTGTTCATTACTGCTGCTGCAAGATGCAAGCGCCAATACTGCCATAGCTGGCAGGTAAAAAAATGTACGCATAAGTGTTAGGTTTTGGTTTCTGAGGCTTTAATATACCCCAATTTTTCCAAATCCATTTAACTGTGTTTTTCAAGATAGCGCACCACGGCCAGCCTGACATCAGACCGGGGGTCGGTATTGGAAGTCTCCGCTTTATATATCCTGATGATATCAGGATTGCCGGGATTTAAAAAATCAAGGTTGGCTTCCTTGCCGGTTAATAAAAACTCGGTAATACCCACATGATAAATGCCTTCAGGATTAATGGGTTCACCACTGATCTTCCAGGTACCATTTTCGCGTGTCACCTCGCTATTATATTGCAGAAAACCACCATTGCCCCTGTTTTTATGACCTTGCTCCAGGGTTTTGATCAACAAGCTGCCCCTAAGGTCAGCTTCCCGGATGCCCCCACCAAAAGGCATGGTGCGTATAATATCATATTCCGTTAATGGCATTTGCAGAAAATCATCCAACCTTATGGAGCCTGCATTCATTAATACAGCTTTTGCGGAAGGCACGGCTTCTTTAATGGAGTTCATGATCAGTTGCGTAAGGTTAGTAGCATGAGACCTGATCTCTGTTTCCCTACCGTCCAATGGCCCATTATGATCCATGACCACTTTAGCGGCATCGAATCCAAGAGAGCTGTAATTGCGGTTGGCAATGTCTGTCCATTTTTGAACTACCACATTGGTAGCGCTGTCAATGGCCACCGTGGTATCTACGTAAACCAGTTTAGGCTTTACACTGATGGTGTGCCTCTTTTTATTAATGGTAAGGTTCATTACGTAGGCCGATTTGGCATTGGCATGTGCCTTAGCTATATAAATATTGCCCACCTGCAGAAAACGCATATCATGCTCATGACCGCCCAGGATAAGGGCCAGCCCTGGTATTTCCTTAGCCAGGATGCTATCCATATAAACTGCCTGGTGTGTGATAGCAACGACAGCATCTACTGAATCTTTAAGCATATTATAGGCTTCCCTGGCTGATTTCAGCGGATCGGCATAGGAAACATAGTCTGCCTTGGTAAATGGCAACACAATACCCATAAATCCTATGCGGGCCATTGTGCCGTCAGCATCCCGCAAGTTCATGATATAGGTTTTGGGAAATGCCGAATCCTTTTTTGCAAAGGGTTTTATCTCCTGTCCCTGGCGGTGAAAGGCATTAGAAGCAATCCATTGAAAATCCGATTCATTGATGCGCTCCTGGAGCTCTGATTCCTTGATATCAAATTCATGGTTGCCAAAGACGGCCAGGTCCATACCTGCGGCATTCATGGATTCCACCATTTGCTTGCCCCTGATGGGTTTCCCCTCGTATTGTAAGCTGTTATATACCGAAGGGCTTAGAAAATCGCCCCCTATCACCAATAAAGTATTTGGGTTTTTAGCCTGGTAATTCTTTTTTAGTGTAGCCACTCTTGCCATTCCTCCTTGTGTGCCACCAGCAAGAGGAGCTATCTCATAAACGTCATTGATATGTATAAAGGTTAATTCAAGTTTATTGTCATTCCTGCTACTCTTGAAAACGGAACAGGAAACGGCACTGATCAGGATAAAAAAAAGAATGGTTTGTTTAGCTAACCGGGTAATAGATCTCATGGAGCGCAAATAAAATAGTTTTTTCCCGAATCTATATTTTGGGAGGAATGAAATTGGCAAACAAGCAGTAAATTGGGATTGGCATGGATAAAGATGAGCCCTGTTGGGCACGTTTTTTTATACATTATTCAAAAAGAATCAATTATGCTATGGCAAGGACGAAAAGGCAGTGATAATGTAGAAGACAGGAGAGGCGTATCAGGTGGACAGGTGGCAGTGGGTGGAGGAATACTTGGTGTGATAGCATTGGTATTGAACCTATTACTAGGAGGCGATGGAAGTAATACGCAACTACCGCTGCCTAACCAGGGACAGCCAATGAGTACTGAGCAAAAGGCAGCCCAGGACCAGGAAGCACAGTTTGTGAGCGTGGTATTGAAAGACCTGGAAGATACCTGGCAACAGATTCTTTCTAAGTCAGGAAGGGATTATCCCAAGCCTACCCTGGTATTATTCAGCGGGGCTACTCAATCAGGTTGCGGTAATGCCAGTGCAGCGACCGGACCTTTTTATTGTCCTGCCGACCAGAAATTATATATAGATCTTTCTTTTTACGATGATCTGAAAGAGCGCTTTGGTGCCCCGGGTGATTTTGCCATGGCCTACGTGGTGGCTCATGAAGTTGGACATCATATTCAGTATTTATTAGGCATCTCGGATAAAGTGCAAAGATTGAGAAGCCGCCTGAGCGAAGAAGAATACAATCAATATTCAGTGAGACTGGAATTACAGGCCGACTTTTTTGCGGGTGTATGGGCGCATTATGAGAAAGGTAAAGGCTACCTGGAAGCCAACGATATAGAAGAAGCCCTGAATGCGGCCAATGCCATTGGTGACGACCGGCTGCAAAAAGAAGCACAAGGATATGTGGTACCTGAATCCTTTACCCACGGCACTTCCGCCCAGCGGATGTATTGGTTCAAAAAAGGTTTTGACACCGGCGATATCAACCAGGGCGACACATTCAACGCTACTGAATTATAGCCTTTTATTCTTCTCTTTAGCGTCCGGCGGCATATATGGTCCTTTTCGGGTCTAATGGTTCAACTCCTATCTTTGCGGGCATGGAAGGATTGTTACAGCAAATTGAAGGTTTCCGGAAAGATATTGAGGCTTACGAGATCCTAACAGCACAACAACTGGAGGAATACCGCATTAAATACCTGGGTACCAAAGGATTGGTAAAGAGTCTTTTTGGTGAGATGCGTAATGTTCCTAATGACCAGAAGAAAGCGTTTGGCCAGGTATTGAACGAATTCAAGCAATTTGCAGAAGCCCGGTATGACCAGGCTAAGGAACTGTTTGCCAATAATGGCACTACAGCAAAAGAAGAAATGGATCTGTCCCTGCCAGGGGATGCTATCACGATTGGAACGCGCCATCCTATTACGCTGGTACGCAACCGCATGGTCAGCATCTTTCAGCGACTTGGATTTTCAGTGGCAGATGGCCCGGAGATAGAAGATGACTGGCACAACTTCACTGCATTGAACCTGCCGGAGAACCATCCTGCCCGTGACATGCAGGATACTTTCTATATACACCAGAATCCTGATTGGCTGTTGCGCACACATACCAGCAATGTGCAGATCAGGGAGATGCAAAAGGGCAAGTTGCCCATCAGGATCATATGCCCCGGTCGTGTGTACCGCAATGAGACCATTTCTGCCAGGTCGCATTGCTTTTTTCACCAGATAGAAGGATTGTATATTGATGAAAATGTAAGCTTTGCTGACCTGAAACAAACGCTTTATTTCTTTGTGCAGGAAATGTTTGGCAAGGATACTAAGGTTCGCTTCAGGCCTTCTTACTTTCCGTTTACAGAACCAAGTGCTGAAATGGATGTGAGCTGCTTTATTTGCGGAGGCAAAGGATGCCGGATTTGTAAGCATACAGGATGGGTAGAGATACTGGGATGTGGCATGGTACATCCGAAAGTATTAGAGAATTGCGGGATAGACAGTAATAAGTACACAGGCTACGCCTTCGGTATGGGCATTGAACGCCCGGCGTTATTATTATATGATGTAAATGATATAAGACTGTTCAGTGAAAACGATGCACGTTTCCTGAAACAGTTTGATAGTGCGGTTTAACTGTATAACTACTTAAAAAAAGACCTTCCAGTAAGAAGGTCTTTTTTTATCATTGAACGGCTTACCAGCCGTCTGGCAAGCTGGAACCATCTTCGCTTCTTTCCGGCCGTAGCCGGTCACCCCCCGGAGATATTGTTATATCTCTTCGTTTATAACTGAAAAATGCCGCTGCCAGGAAGCTGGCAATGGCAATAAAATACCAGATAGTATAGCTGGCAGTAACCCTGATATTACTATCTCTCCCCGACAAGACATTTCCTCCTGAATTTCGTTTGATGTCGCTGCTGATCTGAAACATCAGTATTACCAGGCAGAGCGCTGCTGCCATTCCCATGAGCATGGACACTGAAGATGCGGAACGTGATTTTGATAAAGAAAACATCAAGCCTACTATGCCAGCAAGCAGCGAGGCCAGTGCCAGGACATACAATTTTCCTTTCTCTTCCTCCCTGGGAACACTTTCATTCTTGCCTTT
Organism: Bacteroidota bacterium; assembly: GCA_023415275.1. Taxonomy (GTDB): domain Bacteria; phylum Bacteroidota; class Bacteroidia; order Chitinophagales; family Chitinophagaceae; genus Flavisolibacter. Next base: position 21,917 of record JAEZLJ010000023.1, on the reverse strand, counting down.
TTGCAAAATATCCGGCAGATCTTTTTGGGCGGTAACGTTATAGTTGGTGCCCAATGCCAGGCCTAAGCCGGTGTTTTCAGCGTAGGGTTGATTGTTGCATTTAATGACCACGAAGGGAAGAAAGAATAGCAATAAGGCTACGAGGAAAGCAATAGAAGTGCTATACCCCTTTTGAAACACGCCGCTTCCTGCAGTTGTTGGCATAATGAAGATTTATTTATGATAGGACAATGAATCTTCAGCAAATGGTTTACGGGGCACGAAAGAACATACCAGGCTACCCTATTTCAGAATCACTGGGAGAGGTTAAGAATTCAGATTGATCGCCCGGATTGGCCACGTTCTTCAATTGTGGAGCCTTGCGCGGGGGCCTTTCACCCGCTATTTCCTGTTTTCTCCTTACCAGGAAAAAAGCAACCACTGTGGCCAGAGCTGCACCTGCCGCAACCAATATGGCATTTTTATATTTCATCTTGATTTCTTTGGTCTTTATAAAGTTAGAAATTATTGTACCATATTTTTACTGACTAATATCAACCGATGAATAAGATATGCATAGCCGGTGGTGGGACAATGGGGAGTGGCATTGCACAAGTGTGCGCTATGGCCGGATATTCCACCTTGCTCTATGATCTGCAGGAAGAGGTATTGCAAAAAACCAAACAAAAGATCAATGCCGATCTTGATAAGCTAGTAGAAAAGGGAAAGATCACTCCTATTGAAAAACATGCGGCCTTTGGTAAACTCCGGTTTAGCAACTCGCTGGCTGATTGCAGCGCTGACCTGGTAATAGAAGCCATTATTGAGAAAATGGAAGCTAAAACAGCTCTATTTGATCAATTGGCTGAAATCAATACCGGACAAACCATATTTGCTTCCAACACATCCTCACTTTCCATCAATGCCATAGCTAACTATATTCCAGGACCTCACCGGTTTGCAGGCCTGCATTTTTTTAATCCCGCACCGGTAATGAAGTTGGTGGAAGTGGTGAAGGGCGAACAAACCAGCGAAACCACTATACATGCCTTGGTAGGATTTACCCGCAAACTGGAGAAGCAGCCGGTAATATGCAAGGATTCCCCTGGTTTTATAGTGAACCGGGTAGCACGTCCATTTTATATAGAATCGTTGCGTATAGCCGAAGAAGGTTTGGCAGATTATGCCACTATAGATACCATCCTGGAAAAAACGGGATTTAAGATGGGTCCCTTCAAATTAATGGACCTGATTGGGAATGATGTCAACTATGCGGTGAGCGTCTCGGTATATGAACAGTTGAATAAACCAGACCGCCTGAAACCTTCTTACCTGCAGGAAGAAAAGGTAAAGCAAGGCCAATTGGGCAAGAAGACCAAAAAAGGGTATTATGATTATTAGTACCCAGATGATAGGTGAAACCATCGATTCGTAATATTTTCGCCCCCATCAATGGCAACAATTCAAACAGGAAGGGTTTTAGTTACCGGCGGTACTGGCTTTCTAGGCGCTTATATCATAAAGGAACTTGTTGAAAAAGGTTTAGAAGTAACCGCCATCAAACGGTCTGCTGCCCTGCCATTTTATATTCCGGCCCATATCCTGGACAAAGTGGAGTGGATGGAAGGTGATGTACTGGATGTGGTTTCCTTGCAGGACGCCATGGCCAATGCATCCGCAGTGATACACTCCGCCGCTATTGTTTCCTTTGATAAAAAAGACCGGGACAGGATGTACCAGGTGAATGTTGAGGGCACAGCCAACGTGGTGAATGCAGCCATTGAAACCGGGGTGAAAAGGATGGTGCATGTAAGTTCCGTGGCCGCCCTTGGAAGAACCACTAAATCAGGAATGGTAAACGAGGAAAAGAAATGGGAGGAGAATAGCAACACCACCCATTATGCGATCTCCAAGCACCATGCAGAAATGCATGTGTACCGGGGTTTTGCCGAAGGACTGGAAGGTATAGTGGTTAACCCGAGCACTATTTTGGGCTATGGAAATTGGCACCAGTCAAGCTGCGCCATCTTTAAAAATGCTTATAAGGGATTTTCCTGGTACACAAAAGGCGTGAATGGTTTTGTAGGAGTGGAAGACGTAGCGACAGCTATTGTGCAGCTGCTTCAATCGGACCTAAGCCAGAAAAGATATATTATCAATGCCGAAAACTGGCCGTTCCAGAAACTATTTAATACCATAGCAGATCATTTTGGCAAGCCAAGACCTGCCCGGGAAGCCACCAAAACAATGGGTGAATTAGCCTGGCGCCTGGAAAGCATGAAATCAATGATCACAGGTAACAAACCCCTGTTAACAAGGGAAACTGCCAAGGTAGCCCAAAGCCAGACCAGTTTTGATAATTCTTCTTTGTTGAAAGCCCTGCCAGGATTCAGCTTTACGAACCTGGAAACTGTAATTGCAAATTCCTGTGAAAAATACAAGGCGGCTTTGCAAAGAGGTGAAATAACGCTTTAATTTTTTTATTTTAGTACCACTATGAAAAGACCACACCTCCTCCTGGCCACTATTTCCCTATTGATATCTGCCATTGTATTTTCACAAAGTACGGTAACCGGTAAAATTACAGATGCCGAAACCAAGCTACCCCTTGAAGGTGCTTCTGTGTTTGCGCAGAATACAACCAAGGGCACCGTTACGGACAAAGAAGGTAATTACAAGCTTTACCTGGATAAGGGCGGGTATGAATTGATCGTTTCTTTTACAGGCTATGTGAGCCGGACTATCAACTTCGAGGCAGTAGCAGACAGGGAGTTTAACCTGGAATTGCAAAAGGCAGATAACAGCATGAGTGAGATCGTGATCAGGAGCAGCAATGAGGTCACTGATGGTTGGGAGAAGTATGGCAAGTTCTTTACGGATCATTTTATAGGCAGAACACCTTTTGCGGACAGTTGCAGCCTTTTGAATCCGGAAGTTTTGAAGTTCTTTTATTACAAAAGGAACGACCGGTTGAAGGTGCTCGCTACCGAGCCTTTACAACTCAGGAATACAGCCCTGGGATATACTATGCGCTACGAGCTGGATTCTTTTGTTCATTCCTACAAAACCGAGATCAACTCATTCAGGGGTTATTGTTTATATACAGATATGGAAGGCACAGCCGAACAACAGGCTGAATGGAAAAAGGCCAGGGAAACTGCCTATTATGGATCCAGGCTTCATTTTATCAGGTCTTATTATGACAGCACGTTAAAGCAAAACGGTTTTACTGTGGATCTATTATCCAAAAACAGCACTACCAAGTTTGACAGGCTGGCCAACCCATACGATACCAGTTATTATTATTTCAATGACTCCACTGCAGATGCTGAATTATGGTTCCCGGGAAAGGTCAGCATCACCTATACTAAAAAAGCCCCGGAAAAACAGTACCTGGAGCAATACGGACTTCCCCTGGATGTAAAGACCCAGATTTCCTATGTGGACTTGTTGGATGCCATTTTGATTAAGCCCAATGGATATTTTGTGGACCAGAGAAGCTGGATCAACCAGGGATACTGGAGTTGGAAGAACCTGGCAGATCTATTGCCCTATGATTATGAACCAGGGCGATAAGGCCAATAACAACAAGAGGCAAAACTGGATTGATTATTCTCAGGCAAATAGATTTACAATCACCAGGAGCATGATCACTACTGCGATCACTTTTACAGTTGCCCTTAGGGATTGAATATCGAATAAGTTAAACATTTGGATAGTGGTTTTGTAGGATGCAAAACTTCATCTTAGGTATGTGTGTAACAAATAATTTAGACCGAAGCTTTTATTTTATCGACAAAGTAAAATGCGAAGGGAAAATGAATGGATCACGGTTAAAAAATTACCTGTTGTTTTTAATGAATGATCGTGTTGAAAATGCTAATCTCTATAATTAGCTTCCGTACCAATAAACATCTGTATTTACATTTTCTTTAACCAAAGAAATTTGCAGGAAGGGCATTTCCAGTAATACATTCATAGTAAATATTTATTCCAAATGGAATCCTCAGATGATGGTGGTGATCCTTACGCCACTTTAACCAAAACCAGCCTCCTTTTAATTGTTTTATTGTTCTCCTGTCACAAGCCTTCCATGGTAATTTTTTCTCCTCCTGCCATTGTAAAACAAGCCAATGTGGCAAAGGCGAAAAGTATGGATAGCACCTCTAAATCCGTGGTAAAAAAGAAGAAAAAGAAAAAGCTGTACCTCACTTTTGACGACGGTCCTAACAGGGGTACCAAAAACGTACTGCATATCATGCAGGATGAGAAAGTACCTGTCACCTTTTTCATTGTGGGTGAACACGTATTTGCCAGCAGCAGCCAGGGCAGAATGTGGGACAGCCTGCAAATGGCGAGGGAGATAGAACTATGTAACCACAGTTACTCCCATGCCCACAATCACTATGAAAAATTCTACCAGCACCCTGACTCGGTAGTTCATGATTTTGAACGAAGCCAGGACAGCCTGCACTTAACCAATGATATTGTTCGAACTCCCGGAAGGAATATCTGGAGAACCGACAGCATCCAGTTTACAGATATTAAAAAGAGCGCAGCTGCGGCTGATTCGCTTCAAAAAGCAGGATTTATAGTCATGGGATGGGACCTTGAGTGGCAGTTTGATCATAAAACATTGAGTGTTTTAAGTAGTGCAGCCAGCATTTCGGATGAAATAGACAGTGTGTTTAAAAAAGGAAATACCAAACATCCAGACCACCTGGTGCTATTGGCGCATGACCAGGTATATGCAAAAAGTGCAGATTCTTTCCAGCTAAGACAACTTATTAAGATCTTAAAGGAAAAGGATGAATACGAACTGTCATTGGTTAGTGCTTACCCTGGTGCAGGTGGTAACGACATCGACTCTACAACTATAAAATAATAAAAAGCCCCGTATTACGGAGCTTTCCGTTATTTGCTTTCCTTGAGCACCATATCTATGGTAATAGCCGTGATCACAATATTCATCTTGTTTTGGTCTTCGGCATATTCAGGAACTATGCTCACGTGGTATTTATCGGCGGAAGTAAAAAGTTCCTTAGCTACTCCGGCCCATTTTTTATTGATCGAACCTATTTCTGCTCCATTGGTATCAGTGATCCGGAAGTTCCAGGCCTTCCAGTCACCATTGATCTCAGCTATCTGTTGTTCATTAGCATCATAGATCACAAAACGAGGCTTCAGGAATCGGAACTTTTGCCTGATAGAACCAGTGATTTCTCCATTAGGGCCTGTGATCATGATCTTAGACATCCAAAATGTCCATCCCCGCTGAATGCTGGCCAATAAAACATCGTTGGTATCCGTAACATGCAGGTTGAAAGGGAAAAAGGCTTTCTTCAGAAAAAGTCTCAGGAACTTATGCCAGCCTGGAACATGCTGGCGAACACTTCCCACTTGTAAACCCATGGGATCATAGACTTTATATTCATTATGAAACTTTAAGAAGGAGACTTTTTCATCGATAAAGTATTCATTGCTTTCAAAAAAGGCAGGAAAAAATACAGACATAGATAGTTTGGTTTAAAAGAGGGCAAAGAAAGCAGAAAAGAAAATAACCTGGTAATGTGTGGGTAAATAACACCCTGCCCCTGAGGCTATCAAATCTTGTTTTGGCTGTTAAACTGCAATAATGAGGATCAATAAGAAAAGCCTCCTTAGGAGGCTTTTCTTATTTGCTAAAGTAAATGTTACCAGCCGTCGCCATCAATCATATTGCCCAATCCGCCGAGAAGGCCCCCTTCTTCTTTGCGGTTAACCGTACCATATTGCAGTATACGGCTGGCCAAACGGCTAACAGGAAGTGTTTGAACCCATACTTTTCCGGGTCCTCTTAATGTGGCATAGAAAAGCCCTTCCCCACCGAAAATGGTATTCTTGATTCCACCTACGAACTGGATATCATAATCACAGCTTGGTGTAAAAGCTACGATACAGCCAGTATCTATCTTCAGCACTTCGCCAGGCTGTAATTCCTTTTCCATAATATGCCCGCCGGCATGTACAAAGGCCATTCCATCCCCTTCCAGCTTTTGCATAATAAATCCTTCCCCACCAAATAAACCTGTACCGAGCTTCCGCTGAAACTCAATTCCTACCATCACGCCTTTAGCTGCACACAGAAAGGCATCCTTCTGGCAGATCATTTTGCCCCCCAGGCGGATCAAGTCCAGCGGAATTACCTTACCAGGATATGGGGACGCGAAATACACCTTCTTTTTACCATGGCCTACGTTAGTATAGGTGGTCATAAACAGGCTTTCTCCTGTTAACACCCTTTTACCTGCAGACATTAACTTGCCCAGCAGTCCCTGGCGCTGACCGGTGCCATCTCCGAAAATGGTTTGCATTTGAATGCCATCGTCCATCATCATGAACGCACCACTTTCCGCAATGGCTGTTTCTTCTGGATCCAGTTCTATTTCTACGCATTGCATCTCTTCACCTATGATGCGATAATCTATCTCATGAGCCCTTTGGCTATATCCATTCATTCTTTTAAATTTTTTTCTAAGGTAAGAGAAACCTGAAATTGCTTGCGGGGAAATGGATAACCGGGAAGATCAAACCAGGGAAGCCCCTATATGCTGATAGCAGTATCAAATCAGAAAGGCTCGCCTTTTAGCGTAGTTTATGAGGCATTGATCGATTGTATGCAGTTTTTTTATCAATGGTAACCTGCTGCATTCATTTTTGATCTATTTTGTCGCCTCTCTTATTAATAAATAAACACAAACATGAAACAAAGATTACTGCTGCTTACTTCCCTTGTATGTGTGGGCATAACCACCACATTCGGGCAGGCAAAGCTGGTAGAAAAGGTTACCAAAACAGGTGCGGAGATTGTTATCCCTTATGAAAAATATGTATTGCCCAATGGTTTGACACTGATAGTACATGAAGATCATAGCGACCCGGTGGTTCACGTAGATGTTACGTACCACGTGGGATCGGCCAGGGAGCAGATTGGCAAATCAGGTTTTGCCCACTTTTTTGAGCATATGATGTTTGAAGGATCAGACAATGCTTTAAAAGGACAACATGACAAGATCATAACCGGTGGAGGAGGTTCACTGAATGGTTCTACCAACCGTGACCGTACCAACTATTATGAGACCATACCCAGTAACCTGGTAGAAAAGGCCATTTGGCTGGAAGCAGACCGCATGGGCTTTTTGCTGGGGCAAGTAACCCAGGCCCGTTTCGAAGTACAGAGAGCTACAGTGAAAAACGAAAGAGGGCAGCGCGTGGACAACGTGCCTTACGGTTTAGTATCCCAAACCTTTAGTAAAAACCTCTATCCGTATGGTCACCCCTATTCATGGGAAGTGATCGGGTATATAGAGGATCTGAATCGTGGAGATGTCAATGACCTGAAGAACTTCTTCCTACGCTGGTATGGACCTAATAATGCCACCTTAACCATTGGTGGGGATGTGCAAACTGCAGCTATAGTTAAAATGGTAGAAAAGTATTTTGGTTCCATTCCAAAAGGACCGGAAGTAAAGCCAGTAGTATTACCAGCTGTACAGGTAGAAAGCGATCGTTATGCTTCTTACACTGATAATTATGCAAAACTTCCTTTATTAGCTATTGTGTATCCAACCGTACCTAATTATCATAAGGACATGGCTGCGCTTCAATGCCTGGCACAGTTACTTGGCCAGGGAAGAACTTCCGTCCTATACCAACAGCTGACAAAAAAACAAAAAGCATTGCAGGCCAGCGCCTTCAGCCGCTTTGATGAACTGGCTGGTGAATTTATTTTCCAGTTAACACCTATGGCGGGTAAATCCCTTGCAGAACTGGAAAAAAATTACAGGGCTGCTCTTGACAGTTTTGAAGCCAAAGGCGTGACCGATGAAGATATTGCCAAATTCAAAGGATCCAGGGAAGCTCAATTAATCAATGGATTGCAAAGTGTGCAGGGAAAGGTAAGCCAGCTGGCCAACTTCCAAACCTTTACGGGTAATCCCAATAAGATCGCTGACCTGTTGAAAATGTATTCCACCCTTACAAAAGAAGATGTACTCAGGGTGTATAATACCTACCTGAAAGGTAAGGGTGCCGTTATATTAAGTTCGACGCCAAAAGGACAGGATGCCCTTATAGCAGGTGCAGATAATTTTAAAATAGATTCCACAAAATATATAGCTCCTGATTACGGGTACAATGGTTTGAAATATGTAAAGGCAAAAGACAATTTCGACCGGAAGAAAATACCAGTTACAGGAGCCAACCCGGTGGTTAAAGTGCCTCAATTCTGGAAGAAAGACCTCCCAAATGGCATTAAGGTGATTGGTGCACAAAACACCGAAGTCCCTACAGTGACTTTTTCCCTTAGTATTCCGGGAGGACACCTGGCTTCAGCCAATGATCTGAGCAAGGCAGGACTGGCCAGCTTCTTTACCGATATGATGATGGAAGACACAAAAGAGCATACAGCAGAACAATTGACTGCCGCCCTGCAATCTTTAGGTAGCAACATCAGCATTGTAAGCAATACCGATGATGTAACCTATACTGTCCAGTCTTTGAAAAAGAATTTTGGCAAAACACTTGCCATCTTAAAAGAGCGCTTGTACCAGCCACAATTCAAACAGGATGCTTTTGACAGGTTAAAACAACAAACCTTACAATCACTAAAAGCGGCTAAAGGACAACCGGCTACCATTGCCAACAGCGTTTTTGCCAAATTGAATTATGGCGCTGATAATATCCTTGGAGTAAGTGAAGATGGCACAGAAGAAACAGTAAAAAATATTACACTGCAGGACATAGAGGACTACTACAAAAATTACATGACCTCCCAGGGAGCTAAAGTAGTTGTAGTAGGAGATATCAAACAGGAAGAAGTATTGCCTCAGTTGGACTTTCTTAAAAAATTACCTAATAAAAAAGTGAACTTAGCCAGGCCTTCTAACGTGGCCACTAACGTTGATAAGACCAAGGTGTACCTGGTGGATGTTCCTAAAGGTGCTCAAACAGAATTCAGGGTAGGATATGCTACCGGCTTGAAGTATGACGCCACAGGGGATTATTACAAATCATTCCTTGCCAATTTCCCATTGGGTGGAGGATTTAACAGCAGGCTGAATATGAACCTTCGCGAAGAAAAAGGTTGGACGTACGGTGCCAGCAGCCGTTTCATTGGCGATAACAATACCGGGGAATTTCGTTTCTCTTCAGGTATCAGGGCAGATGCCACTGATAGTGCGCTAGCCGAGGTTATGAGAGAAATGAATAATTATGTACAAAATGGACCTACAGATGAAGAACTGGCATTTATGAAAGGAGCTGTGGGTCAAAGTGATGCCCTGCGTTATGAAACCGGTCCTCAAAAGGCCATGTTCATACGCCGCATCCTGGATTATAATTTGCCCGCTAATTATACCGCCCTTCAAACTAAGATCCTCAATGGAATGACTAAAGCTGAAATGCAGGCTTTTGCTAAAAAGTACCTGCACCCTGAAAAGATCAATATTTTATTGGTTGGGGATAAAGCTAAAGTGATTGATGGAGTAAAAAAACTGGGTTATGAAATTGTGGAACTGGATAGTGATGGAAATAAGGTAGATACTAAAAAAGTATTCTAGTAATAATTTTACCAAAGAGTTAAACTGCCTCCTGACTTTAAAAAGCAGGAGGCAGCTTTTTTTATTGCCTTTGCTTTAGTTATGGATTTTTCCTAAATTGATATATAATCTCCCCTTCTAAACACCGTATCATTGACACTGTTAATACCAACCAAAATGATACCTCCTGCTTCTGCCCCATTGGCACAAAAAGAACGCATCCAAATCATTGATACGGTGCGCGGCATTGCCCTTTTAGGCATATTAATGATGAACATCCCCTATTTCTCCAACCCGGAAGTTCAGAGTTTTAACCTTAATGTCAGGAATGAATACCATGGTGTGAATTATTACACCTGGTGGACAATTAATGGATTATTTGAAGGCACTATGCGGGCTCTTTTTTCTATGTTATTCGGTGCAGGTTCTATACTCTTATTATCCAGGCTTGAAAAAAGAAATACCAATAACAATGCTGCCGATATCTACTACCGACGACTGTTATGGTTGTTCCTGTTTGGTATGATCAATGCCTTTATATTTTTATGGCCTGGTGATATTTTATATTCTTATGCTATTTGCGGGCTCGTTTTATTCCCTTTCAGGAATATGAAGGCGCGCCATCTTTTTTTAATTGGGATAGCCTTTTTGCTTTGTGGCACTGCCAAGCGCAGTTATGAAATGTTTAAGTACCATAAGTTGCGCACGAATGGTGAAAAAGCATTGTTGCTTGAAAAACAAAAATCCCCTCTCACCGCGGATCAAAAGGAGGCTAAAGAAAAGTGGGTTGCTTTTCAGGACAAGCAAAAGATCGAAAATCTTAAGAAAGAAGCACAAAAAGATATCAATGGAATAAGTAAAAAAGGCTACTTCGGAACAATGGGTTATTTGAGCTCTATTAACACCATGATCCAGAGCAAGATCTTTTACCATTACTATTTCTTTGATATCATTTGCCTCCTTTTCCTGGGAATGGCTTTTTACGAATGGAAGATCCTGACCGGTGAACGATCAAAGAGGTTTTACTGGACCATGCTGGCCACTTGTTATGGTATTGGATTACCGCTAAGTTTTTATGAGCATTACAGCCTGGTGGCTGTCCGGTTTGACCGTTCACTTTTATTTGAGCGTTTTATTATTGATATATATGAGGAAAGAAGAATAATAATGGCATTGGGCCATTTAAGTGTTATCATGCTGCTGTATAAATACCAACTGGCAACAACCCTTAGAAATTGGCTGTCCAGTGTAGGGCAGATGGCTTTCACCAATTACCTGATGCAATCCATTATATGTTCCCTCATCTTTTATGGTTATGGTTTTGGATTATACGGAAAGTTGGAGCGTTACCAGGAATACTACGTAGTCTTTTGTGTCTGGATATTCCAAATCATTTTCAGCAACATCTGGTTGTATTATTTCCGCTTCGGACCTTTTGAGTGGATGTGGAGAAGCCTGACATATTGGTCAAGACAGCCTATGAAAAGACATAGTGTAGCGGCCGAAAAAGGAGATGAAGGCGAAACAGTGGCACCAGCTATTGCTTAAAACTTCAGGCATTACCAAACAATTGATTCAATAAAAAAAGCGGTCCTAAAAGGACCGCTGCCTAACTAAGTTTAAAAACCTTCCTGATATATCGCCCAGCTATTTTATGTATGCCGGCCAGGTGCAGGTCTTAATTGACCCATCCAAACCGATTTACCTTGTAATTTTCTTACGAGGAACATTATTCCAACGAATATAAAGAAAAATGGTCCAAGGAATCCTAACAAGGCAATGAACTTAGTACCATAAAACTTGCTCATCGGCCTGCGCAGGCGTTCAGCAATTAAATACATACTCGGCACCATCACCAGTGTTAAAAAGAAAGCGAAGATAAGTCCGAATATAATAGTCCAGCTCAAAGGGCCCCAAAACACCACGCTATCACCGCCAAAGAACAGGTGTGGATCGCCATGCTTAAAGAAAGATTCAAAATCTATATTTAGTCCTACAGCTAATGGAAACAATCCAAGCATGGTGGCAAGCGCTGTCAGCAAAACAGGAATGATACGAATCTTCCCTGCCTGTATGGCGGCCTCCCTTGTGCGCATGCCACGACTACGGAGTTCATCTGTGAATTCAATCAATAAGATACCATTCTTCACCACGATACCAGCAAGACCTACAATTCCAACTCCCAGCATAATAGTAGCAATGGTCATTCCTGTTACCGCATACCCGAGCATCACACCTATTATTGAAAAGAATATCTCCGTCAATACAATGAATGGCTTACTCATTGAATTGAATTGCATTACCAATATCAGGAAGATGAGCATCAGGGCATAGATCAATGATTTGCCCAGGAAAGACATGGTTTCCTGCTGTTGCTCACTTACACCACTTTGGCGTACCGTCACATCAGCCGGGATCTTATACTTTGATTTGAACTCATCTATCTTCACTGCCAGGTCTGCATTGATCCTTTGCGTTTGTGTTTCGTCCAACACATTGGATTGCAACTGGATAGTCCGCTTCAGGTTCTTACGCCTGATGCCTCCCGAGGTATTGGTATAATCTACTTTGGCAATGGCATTCAAAGGAATCTGTTTAATGGCCATAGTATTGAAATCCCTGAAAGTAATAGGCCTGCTCATCAGGTCTGTTACATTATTGCGGATAAGGTCATTATACCGAAGCTGTATCTTGTATTCATCCTCACCTTCTTTCAGCTTGCTCACCTCCTTACCAAAAACTGCCGTTCTTACTTCCATACCAACCTGCCCCGTACTAATTCCTTCTATCATAGCCTTTTCCCTGTCAACAGTTATTGAGATCTCGGGGTTATTGACATCTACATCCATATTCAAATGTTCAATACCTTCTACCCTGTTGGTATCAAGATAGTTCTTCAGATCGTAGGCCACCTTGGCTATGCTCTCGAAATTATCACCTATCACTTCCACATTCACAGGCGGATCAGTTGGTGGACCGGCGTCTTCCTGGTTTACAGTGATCTCTGCACCAGGAATACCCTGTGTAGCTTTCCTGATGGCGTCAAGATATGGTTTAGTGCTTTTGCCATGACGCTTTTCAAATTCCACAAAGGATACCTGCACCCTTCCCAGGTTAGGTTGTACACTGCGGTTATTATCCCTTGGATTATTGGCACTCACTGCCACATTGGAGATGATGCTTTCTACAATAGAGCCTTCGGTGCCAGGCTTCTCATTTTCCAATACTTTATGCACACGTTTTTCCAATACCTGTGTAATAGAATCAGTGTATTTGATATCCGTACCTACGGGCATCTTTAAGTACACATAGATAAAATGCGGATCACCACTGGGAAAGAAAGTCTGCTCGCCCTGGGTGCGCCATACAAACAAGGCCGCCGCTACAGGGAATAATACAAACAATGCTACCAGCAACCTAACAGGTCTTCTGCCCAACAATGCCCATCTCAACAGGTTTTCATAATAAGACATTAACCATGGCAATGCATGATTCTGGAAATAATGGATCACATCACGAAGCACAAAAACATTAATGATGGAAATCACCGCCATGAAGAGCAGGAAGTTCGCAAAGCCATGCCAACCAGCCAGGTGAAATAAAATTCCAAAAGCCAATGCAGCCCAGAACCACCATTTCCTGAACAACTCCCGTTTGGGCATTTCATGTTCCCTTCCCTCCGGCTTCATGAAGGTAACCGCAAAAACAGGGTTAAAAATAAAGGCCACAATAAGGGAAGCTGCCAGCGTAAGGATCAACATGGTTGGCAGATAGATCATGAACTTACCTATCAATCCTTTCCATAATAATAAGGGGAAGAATGGGGCCAACGTGGTTAATGTACCAGCCAGCACAGGTATCCAAACCTCACCCGCCGCCTGCTTGGCAGATCGTACAATGGGCACCCTTCCATTATGATAGATCCTGTGTGTATTTTCTATCACCACAATGGCATCGTCAACGATGATACCAAGACCAAATAACAAGGCAAAGAGTACAATGAAGTTGAGCGTCATGGTTCCACCCACCAACAAGTCGCCAAGCGGCAGGAACATAAAGGCCACAAATACACTCAATGGCACGCTCAAGGCCACGAAAAAGGCATTGGTAACCCCCATAAAGAACATAAGGATCAGCAATACCAATATAAATCCAATGATAATGGTGTTGACCAGTTCATTAAATGACGTCTTGGTTTGCTTGCTTTGATCACCCGTAAACTCAACCCTCAGGTTGGGAGGCAGTTCCTGCTTTTCCTTCATATCAGCTACAGTAGCCTTAATGTTATCCGCCGCATCAATCAGGTTCTCTCCTGCCCGCTTTACTATGTTGATGGTAATTACATTCTTTCCATCCAACCTGGCATAGCTTTCCTTCTCTTTCACCGTATCAATCAACTGTGCTACATCACGTAAATAAATAGGGGCTCCCTGTATATTCTTTACCACGATGTTCTGCATATCCAGGGCCGACACAAACTGGCCTTTTACCCGAAGCGTACGTTTCATATTACCCACTTCTACCTGTCCGCCACTGATATCCCTGTTTTCCCTGTTGATGGCATTTTCAATATCTGTAAATGAAAGCTTGGCCACCTGCATTTTATAAGGATCCACATTCACCTGGATCTCTCTTTCAGGTGCACCCACAATATCTGCCCGCGTGATCTGTTTGAGCTCCTCAAACCGGTCCTGCATCTTATCGGCAAACTGTTTCAGCTTCACAGGATCATAATCACCACTGATGTTGACATACATGATGGGGAATTCACTGAAGTTGAATTCCTGCACATCAGGTTGAGAGGTCAGATCAGTAGGGAGATCTGTCTTGGCCTTATCCACCGCATCCTTCACTTTTTGCTTGGCTATATCCGTCTTTACATCAGTTTCAAATTCTACAGTGATCAGCGAAAAATCCTGCTGTGAAACAGAATTAACCTTATTCACCTTGGCTCCACTGATAGATTTGATCTGTTTTTCTATAGGCCTGGTCACCAGGTTCTCTATATCCTTGGGAGAATTACCTACATAAACTGTAACCACTGAGATGGTGGGCACTACAATGTCAGGGAATTGCTCCTTGGGCATGGTGGTGAATTTATTCAAGCCATATAATGATATCAGTATGGCCAGGATATAGATCACCGTTTGATTGTTCACAGCCCAACTGGTAGGGCCAAATTCTTTGAACTTATCTTTTATCCCTTCTAAAAGTTTCATTGTGATATATTTTTACCTTCCCTTTATAGGAAAGACATGATGATGAGTTTTGAACTATAAGGACCGGCCTTATATTATTTACCGGCAGTGGCACCAACGGTAGCGATCACCTGCCCTTCATAAAGGTTCTGGTATCCTTCTGTAATCAGTTGATCACCTTGCGACAGTCCTGATTTGATCTCAATAAGATCTTCATAAGACTCACCCACTGAAACAGCTTTCTTCCTGGCTACCATTTTATCACCACTTTTTTCCATCACATATACATACTTTCCATTCTCATCGCTTTGAACCACATTCAATGGTATGGCAATGACCTCCTTGGCACTGTAATCCAGTATGCGTATCTGGGCAATTTGATTAGGTTTCAAACTGGCATCAGATGGTATCCTTGCTTCAATATTAAAAGAGCGGGTGTTAGGATCAATTACCTTTTGCACCACGTTTACCACGGCATCTATCACGCGGTTATTTTGTTCCGGAAGAACGATCTGTATCCTGCTTCCCTGCTTAACACGACCTAAATAATTTTCAGGAACACTGGCCACCACCTTAAGATCGCTGGTATTCACAATCCTTATTTGGGGTCCAGCCTGCGTAGCGCCAACAAACATTTCTCCTACTCTTACATTCACCTGGTCTGCAATTCCCGAAGTGGGCGCCGTTACAGTCATTAAAGCAGCTTGCCTTTGAATCACTCCTATTTGTTTAGAAAGGCTTTCCATTTGGGTCTTGGCAGATAACACTTGCTGATAGGTGCCAATTCCCTGGTCCCATAAATTTTTGGTGCGACGGTAGGTGTCTTCTGCACTCGCTAACTGCACACGCAATGGCTCGATCTGCTGCCTGATCAACTGGTCGTCGAGGCGGGCAAGCACCTGGCCTTTACGCACTGGCTGGCCCTGGGTCACGTACAGCGCTTTTACAATTCCGCCTTGCCCATTTGGTGGCGCTACATAAGAGATATTTTGAGCGTCCACCTTTCCCTGCAATTCTATATAATGTGAAAAATCACGGGTAGCCAGAGGCAACACAGTTACCAGCTTTGCGTTGGTTACAATCGCAGTCGGGTCAGCCTTTTTGATATCAGCTTCCAGCTGGGCTATGTCTTCATTGACCTTTTTCTGTTCTGATTTAAGTTTTTCCAGGCGTGCCTTTTTATCATTTAGTGAGCCTTCATTATCTTTTTTGGTATTGCCACAGGCAGAAGCCAAAAAAGCAACAATGATAAATCCTATCAATTTCGATTTCATGAAATAAATTTTATGGTGAGTGTAGTGGTTCATTATTGAAGTTTTCCAAGTGATGATTGGTAACTGATCTTTGTTACAATGGCATTGTATAAGGCATTGAAATAATTGGATTGCGCTGTTTGCATATCAGCATCTGCCTGCAGCACTTCGAAGCTGCTTCCCAATCCCTGCTCAAACTTTAGCTTGGTGCCGTTGTAAACCTTCTGGGCCAGTTCCATGTTCTTTTCCTGCACATCCAGGTTAAAAAGAGCAGACCGGAGGCTTCCACTGGTTATTTTTTGCTCCAGGTCTATGGCCTGCTTCACATTGACGATGGTATTTTGCAACTTCTGAACATTGAGTTTAGACTGCTGCACCTTATACCTCCGCTGAAATCCGTCAAACAGCGGCACATTGATATTAATGCCAATGAAAGAACTGCTAAACCAAAAGTCCTGGCCGGAAGTAAAGAATTTTGGCCCCATACCGTTCAGTGTGTAATTGCCAGACAATGCCACGGTAGGGAGGTAACCTAATTGGTTCCGCTTCACATCCAGGTTTTGCAACTTTTCCAATTGATTCAGGGTCCTTATTTCTGTCCTGTCCTCGTATTGAAAACCTTGCGATAAAATATTATCCTTAACAGAAGCAGAGTTGAGGTCATCCTTCAATACAATAGTATCCTGCTGCGATAATCCAATAGCAAACTTCATAGCAGCGTATCCAATATCTACAGCATTTTCAATGGCACTACGGGTAGTGGTCAGGTTATTCAGTTGCACCTGCACCTTGTCCAGGTCCAGCTTTTCTGCAAACCCGTTATTATACATGATAGAATCATCATGGTATAGCTTCCGTAATCTTTGCACGCCTTCATTAATGAAGTGCAATTGCTTTTCTGCAATAAGGATAGCATAATATCTTTTGTATGCGGAATCCTTGATCTTTTCTTTTGCCTGCTCTACCAGAGCCTGCGAATAATCCAGGGCTGTCTGCCTGGCCTGCAAGCCCACAAAAACATCCGGCTGAAACAATAGTTGGGTAACCGTGGCACCCAAACTAAGGTTCCATGGCTGCTGAAAGCTTACCTGTCTTAATGTGGGAGAAGGCACAGTAGTGATGGGTCCATTGTTCCCAGCAACGCCTTCTTCCTTCAATATAGAATAAACCGCGGTGGAGGTAGCATCAGGAAATAGAAGTGCAGGTACTTTCAAATAGCGGTTAGCGCCTGCATTGCCTGTTAACTGGGGTAAAGCCTGACCGAATATCTCCCTGTTTTTGGCTACCTGTATCTGGTAGTCGACCTGGGCATTCTTCAGATCAACTACATTCTTGTAAGCGAGGTCCACTGCCTCCTTTACTGTCAATTCATATTTTTGTTGGGCCTGCGACACGATTGCCAATAGCAGGAATAGAAATCCCATTAAAGCCTTTCTGTTCATCTATTTATTTTTTGGTGCGTTGGTTTAAATATTTCTGAATCAGTTTATGTCCTTTTGGTGTGGCAATGCCATTTAAAAACACATCCAGCAATTGCCCTTCTATATAAACAACATTGTTCCGGTTGCCAGGAAATACATCCGGATCAAAAGCCAGCAGGATACTATGAATGCGGAATCTTGTCAAAATATCTACATCAAGCTCGCTGCGGTATAGTCCTTCCTTAATTCCCCTTTCAATATTGGCCTTCAGCATTTGGTACATAAACCCATTCTTGTGCTCCTTGAACTTTTTGAAACACCCCGGGTGATACTTTTCCATATCATACAATACTGCAGGATTCATATTGGCAAACATTTCCTGCACCCAGTCAAAGGATAAGAACACTTCGTGCAGTGCATTCTCTGAAAGGTTATGCCCCTCAGTACAACGATGCTTATTGCACTCCATAATGCTGGTAAAAACATCAGTCACCAATTCATCTTTATCTGCATAGTACTGGTAAAGGGTCTTTTTCGACATACCTAATTGAGAGGCAATGTCATCCATAGAAACAGAACGGATACCAAACCGGTTAAACAACTCATCTGCCTTTTTTAATATGCGATCTTTAGGTTCCATATTTGGCCGGCAAAACTATGGAAACTTTTTATGTAACCAAAGTTTCCTGTATTAATTATTTATAAACGGCACATTTCAAAGGATGAATTGTAGAATTACCTTTGCCGGATGAATGATACGCAGATAAAGAAAGAAGGGTTCCAGGCAGGGAAACTGTTCCAGTATTTTTTACAGGGATTACTGGTCATTGCTCCCGTGGCTATCACTGCTTATGCCGTTTATTGGATCGTTTCTTCTATCGATAGCCTGATACCATTGTTCACAGCAAAGGATGAATCGGGAAGGATCTATATACAGAACTATGGCCTTGGTTTCCTTATAGTTATAGCAGCTATTTGCCTGATAGGTTACCTGAGTTCCTTTTTCATTAAGAACCGGTTATTTCATTTGTTTGACAGCATTTTAATGAAAACACCGGGCATCCGGTTCATCTATTCGTCGGTGAAGGATTTCTTTGAAGCCTTTGCCGGGGAAAAGAAAAAGTTCAACAAGCCGGTGCTGGCCAATATTGACGACCAGGATGTTTGGCGCATTGGGTTTTTGACTCATGAAGATGCATCTGATTTTGGATTAAAAGATTATGTAGCAGTATATATTCCCATGTCTTATTCTATTGCCGGCAATGTGTATTTGTTACCGCGCGACAGGATCAAGCCGGTAATCAATATCGGGGCCTCTGAAGCTATGAAATTTGCCATCAGCGGAGGAGTGACCAGCGTGGAAGAGGAAAGGCTGGCTGAAAAAGTGGAAGAATAGCGGTATTTTAAAGGCAGCATCAACCAAACTTTTGCTTGTGAACAGCTTTCGAATCATTGTCCTTAGAAGGGCGCTGTTGTTATGTGCCCTATCCGTGCTTTTTCACCTTCATTGTTATTCCTGGGGCTTTTTCGGGCATAAAAAGATCAATTATTATTCTGTATTTCTTTTACCGCCCGAATTGATCCGTTTTTACAAACCACAGATAGAGTTTATTTCAGAACATGCGGTGGATCCGGATAAAAGAAGGTACATACTACCTGATGAAGGGTCCAGGCATTTTATGGATATGGATAAATATGGACAGTTTCCTTATGATTCCATACCCCATAAATGGGAAGATGCAGTAGCCAGGTTTACACAGGATACATTGAAAAAATATGGAATTGTACCCTGGTGGGTAGATATAATGCAAAAACGGCTTACAGCGGCTTTCAGGGAAAAGGACCCAGCCAGGATCCTCAAACTGTCGGCAGAGATCGGGCATTACATTGCCGATGCACATGTGCCTTTGCATGCCAATAGTAATCACAATGGGCAGTTCACAGATCAAAAAGGCATACATGCTTTCTGGGAAAGTCGCATACCTGAATTGCTGGCGGATAACAATTGGGATTTTTTTATAGGTAAGGCCCAATATCTCTCTAACCCTTCCGCCTATATCTGGCAAAGGATCGCAGAGAGCGGCGCCGCAGCGGATACAGTGTTGCAAGTAGAAAAAGAATTATCCAATAATTTCCCCTCATCTCAAAAGTTTTCTTTTGAAGAAAGAAACGGCATCATCATCCGCCAGTACTCTTCGGCATTCAGCAGGGCCTATGATGAAAAACTAAAAGGAATGATACAGCGACGCATGCGGCTTTCTATGTATTCAATTGCCTGCTTTTGGTACACCGCATGGGTCAACGCCGGCCAGCCTGAGTTATCCCCATTGAACACCACCCTGTTTACGGCCCAGGAACAGGCTGAATTTGAAAAGCTGAACCAGGCATGGAAAAATGGCAAAATGCAGGGAAGAGAAGAAGATTGATGCCATTTATTACCTGTTATTTTTAAATAATAACTTACTTGTGGATGCTTATTAGCCATGGACTCAACTGGCCATTTATCAACGTATAAAGGCGCATGCTTCTTTAGAACTTAAATTTGTAGTTCAACGATACAGCATGAATGCCAATAAAGAAGTCATGACCCAGGTAACGGGTAATGGAAGTCAGCCAACCATGATACACAATTTCGGAGCAGGGCCATCTATCCTGCCTAAGGAAGTATTTGAAGAAGCCAGCAGGGGCATTATCAATTTCAATAATTCGGGTTTGTCCATATTGGAGATCGGTCACCGAACCAAAACATTCCAGGCAGTAATAGATGAAGCCATTCATACTTTAAAGGAATTGATGCAGCTGGATGCAGAGCATGAAGTCTTATTCATGCATGGCGGTGCCTCCACTCAATTCTTCCAGGTACCAATGAACCTTCTTGATGAAAAAGCAACTGCAGCTTATACAGATACAGGCATTTGGGGTACCAAGGCTATTAAAGAAGCCAAACTGTTTGGTAATGTAGATGTAGTATGCAGCTCCAGGGAGCAGAATTATACTTACCTGCCAAAAGATTTCAAGGTAGATCCTTCATCAGTCTATTTACACCTCACTACTAACAATACAGTGTATGGTACCCAATGGCAGGACCTCTCCCTTTTTTATGACAAGAACGTGCCGCTGGTAGCAGATATGAGCAGTGATATCCTCAGCAGGGAAATGAACTTCAACCAGTTTGACCTGATCTATGCAGGGGCTCAAAAAAATATTGGTGCTGCAGGAGTCAATGTAGTGGTAGTGAACAAACGATGCCTCGGCAAAGTGAATCGCAAACTGCCCACCATGCTGGACTACCGCAATCATATTGAAGCAGGATCATTACTGAATACGCCACCGGTATTTGCCATCTACATATGCATGCTCACCCTCAGGTGGCTGAAAAACAATGGAGGTGTGGCCGTAGCCGAAAAAAGAAATAACCAAAAAGCTAACCTCTTTTATCAGACACTCGATTCCATCCCGGCTTTCAGGGGCACAGTGGCAAAAGAAGACCGCAGTAAGATGAACGCCGTGTTTGTGGCTGAAAATGCAGAAGTGGAAAAGCAATTTGTGACGCTTTGCGAAAAAGAAGGCATGATAGGCATCAAAGGCCATCGCACCACGGGAGGCTTCAGGGTATCTATGTACAATGCAATGCCATTGGAAAGCGTAAAAGCTTTGACCGATTTAATGCTTTACTTTGCCAATCACAAATATTAGATATGGCAGAAATAAGACCATTCAAAGCATTACGTCCTCATAACGAGTATGCGGCACAGGTAGCCTCCAGGCCCTATGATGTATTGAACTCTGAAGAAGCAAGAAAAGAGGCTGGCAGTAATTTCCTTTCCTTCCTGCATGTAACCAAGGCGGAAATTGACCTTGACCCCTCTGTGGATGTGCACAGTGATGAAGTGTATCAAAAAGCAAAAGAGAATTTGCAGCACCTGATAGACCGCCGGATCCTTTTTTTTGAAGATTATCCCTGTTATTATATCTACGAGCTGGCTTGGAAAGGACGAACTCAAACGGGACTTGTATGTGTTTCTTCCGTGGCGGATTATTTTAATGACACCATCAAAAAACATGAATTTACAAGGCCTGAAAAAGAACAGGACCGCATCAGCCATATGGCGGCCATCAGGGCCCAAACAGGCAACGTATTTATGGCCTGCAAGGACATTAAGGAGCTGAATGATGTATTGGAACATTGGAAGAGAGATAACAATGCTGCATATTTCTTTACAGCCGATGATGGCGTTACACATTCGGTTTGGGTGGTAAACTCCATCCCAACAATTGATATCCTTACCAATATATTCAAAGAAAAAGTTCCCTTTACTTATATTGCCGATGGGCACCACCGTGCAGCGTCCGCTGCCAAAGTAAGCCAGCAATTTCCTGGTAATGAAGAAGCTCAATATTTTCTCACCACTATATTTCCTGCCAATCAACTGGCCATATTGGATTACAACCGCGTGGTGAAAGACCTCAATGGATTGACAGATGACG
>JAEZLJ010000131.1 GCA_023415275.1 Bacteroidota bacterium | reverse complement strand
GGTGTTGGGAAGTGACAGATTGTTCGATCTTGAGCTTGCGGTAAATGTCCTGAACGATCATGGAGCCATTCTTATGGATCAACTGCATGATGATCACCCGGAGCTTATTGTTTATGGCTCTCAGTCTTAACGCGGCCTTTTTCAGATTTTCTTCTTCAATGTGTAAAGCAGTCTTCATTTTGAAGTTTTGGTGATTTAAAGTTATTATACTTCTGCATATTGCCAACTGTCCAGGGAAAGAAATAATTAATTGGAATGCTTCATTTACCTGTTGGCAGGATTTTTCCAGCCCTTTGATAACCTGTCAAGGGATTCCCTGATCCTGGTGGCCCTGGTTTCTTCCTTTTTAGCAGAGACGATCCATTCCAGGTATTCTTTCCGGTTGGTAAAAGAAAGGGATTGATAAAACTGCTCTTCCTTCGGAGCTTTGAGAAGTGCGGCTGCGAAATCGTCGGGCAGGAAGGTGAGCTTTTTAACCGGGTCGATATATTGAAATATCGCTCTTTCCTTCGGGGCGACCTCTTTCTTCTTATCCTTTTCGGTTTGTAGCCGCATGCCAAAGGCCGACCAGGTTTCATTAAAAGAGATCAGGCTGATCCATTGCATTTCCTTATGTTGTAATAAAGCTTCCCAGCCTTTATCGCGGGTAAGGTCGGTTTGTATCCCAGAGCTGCCTTTCGGGTAATAGATCCAGCAAATGACGTCATTCGTGACCATCTGGATCACATCATCCAGTTCTTCCTCCAATTGGGCTTTGTCCTTGACAAACCAGTGCACCTGGTTGAATTTTTTAGACCTGGCATTAATGGTAACATGGGGTGGGAGGGGCTCCAGCTCTTTTTGAAAAGTAGCAGGCGCATGAATGGGCAGGATGGTATCACCTTCCCTGATCCGCATTTTTTGAGCCGTGGAGGTTGCTGGCATTGGAAGAATATTTAAGCTAAAATAGCATAAGGCGTCCACTATAGTATCAGGGTTTTCAATGAGCCTGATGTTCGAATTGAGCACCTGACAGCAAGTGGTAAGTCATAAGTGAGTGAATCGTGGTGCTTACTGCCAAAATTGCATTCTTATACCCAACGGCATAATCATTGATAAATACTAGTGAACTATTAAATTAATTAATCAATGGGAAAAATAATAGGTATTGACTTAGGTACGACTAATAGTTGCGTGGCTGTAATGGAAGGAAATGAGCCCGTGGTGATAGCGAATGATGAAGGCAGGCGCACGACTCCCTCGGTGGTGGCATTTTTAAAAAATGGTGAGCGTAAAGTGGGTGACCCGGCGAAGCGCCAGGCCATTACGAATCCGCAAAACACCATTATGAGCGTGAAGCGTTTTATGGGCCGCCGCTATGACGAGGTTACTGAAGAGATCAGCCATTGGAGCTATAAAGTGGCTAAAGGTGACAATAATACCGTTCGTATAGATATAGATGGCAGGTTATATACACCGCAGGAGATATCTGCCATGATCCTGCAGAAAATGAAAAAAACGGCCGAAGACTACCTGGGCCAGGAAGTAACAGATGCGGTGATCACCGTTCCGGCTTATTTCAATGATGCCCAGCGCCAGGCTACTAAAGAAGCAGGTGAGATCGCTGGCCTGAATGTTCGCCGTATTGTGAACGAGCCTACTGCTGCTGCCCTGGCCTATGGGCTGGATAAAGGCGGTAAGGATCACCATATTGCCGTATTTGACCTGGGTGGAGGTACTTTTGATATTTCCGTTCTTGAACTGGGTGATGGCGTATTTGAAGTGAAATCTACCAACGGTGATACGCACCTGGGTGGTGATGACTTTGATAAAGTGATCATGGACTGGCTGGCAGAGGAATTTAAAAAAGAAGAGAATGTGGATCTTCGCAAAGATCCTATGGCACTGCAGCGTTTGAAGGAAGCTTCAGAGAAAGCCAAGGTGGAATTGTCCTCTTCTTCCGAAACAGAGATCAACCTTCCCTATATTACAGCTATTGATGGTGTACCCAAGCACCTTGTAAAGAAATTGAGCCGCGCAAAATTTGAACAACTGGCTGACAGCTTATTTGAGCGCTGCCTGAAGCCTTGTACCCAGGCATTGAAAGATGCAGGCCTGAGCACTTCGCAAATAGATGAAGTGATCCTGGTGGGTGGATCAACCCGTATTCCAAAGGTGCAGGAGATCGTTGAAAAATTCTTCGGCAAGAAACCTAACAAAGGTGTAAACCCCGATGAAGTAGTAGCAGTGGGTGCTGCCATCCAGGGCGCCGTATTGACCGGGGAGGTGAAGGATGTATTGCTGCTGGACGTAACACCATTGACACTGGGTATTGAAACGTATGGTGGTGTGATGACAGCCATGATCCCTTCTAACACTACGATCCCAACTAAAAAATCTGAGACCTTCTCTACGGCTTCTGACAATCAGCCCGGCGTACAGATCCATGTACTTCAGGGTGAACGCCCGATGGCCAACCAGAATAAGAGCCTTGGTATCTTCAACCTGGATGGCATTCCCCCAGCACCAAGAGGGGTACCCCAGATAGAAGTGATATTCGATATAGATGCCAATGGCATCCTGCATGTAACGGCTAAGGATAAGGGCACTGGTAAAGAACAAAAGATACGTATTGAGGCAGGAAGTGGCTTAAGCAAGGAAGAAGTAGAAAAGATGAAGGCAGAGGCAAAGGCCAACGAAGCTACAGACAAGGCAGAGCGTGAAAAGGTAGAAAAGCTGAACCAGGCCGACAGCCTGATCTTCCAGACAGAGAAGCAATTAAAAGAATATGGCGACAAGATCCCTGGTGAAAAGAAATCTGTGATAGAAGGGGCTCTTAATAAATTGAAAGAGGCACATAAAACACAGGACATTAACCAGATAGACCCGGCGGTAACAGAATTGAACAATGCCTGGACAGCAGCCAGTGAAGAAATGTATAAGGCTACACAGGGTGCAGGTCAGCCAGGTGCAGGAGATGGTGCCGGCGCAGCTGGAGGCGACCAGCAAGGCCCGGGTGGACAGGGTGAGAACGTGACAGATGCAGAGTATGAAGAAGTGAAATAACCACGGCCTTTCAGGCTGATCATAAAGTAAAAAGATCCCGCAGGTGACTGTGGGATCTTTCATTTTTGTACATTATAATGCTGGCAAAATAAGGCGTACTGCCGGTTATCAACCGGGGGCAAACATCTCTCGATTAGATGATCTTATTTCTTTTTCCACTCACCAAATTGGTGCATCAACCTGTTGTGTGTAATGGAATGCCCCTGCTCATGCTCTTCTTCACTACCTAAAAAGGATTCCTTGTCCTCTTCGTCTAGTTCATCCCAAAACTCTTTCCCTGATTGATCTGATTCCAAAACGGCCTTAGCTTCTTCCAACAAAAATTCATCGGAACAGTTGTCCACCAAAAGGTGTAATTTCTGTTTTAATTCTGGATTCATAAAAATAGGCTTTCCCTAAGTTACCTATTAATTCCAGAAAAAAGGCATGGAAAGAACAGAGGAATATTGAAGGAAATGCAGTATATTTTGCTATCGCTACATTTCTTTCACACGATTTATTATCTTACCTTTTTTTATTCACTTCCAGCTTTACTAACTGCATGTAATAATGTGCCATCGATTGCCAGTTATGATCCTGATACCCCTGGTGGTGCTATTGCTGGTTCCGTTTGAGTATGCCCATAACCCATTTTGTCAGCAGCTATTCTTCTCACCTGATACCAGTTATCCTTCTTTTGTGAAGGCACTAGGTTACCACGCAACCAATGTGGTTGATTCTAATGATCTTACCCGGTTTTCATCGGGATTTGATAATGTCAGTTATCAAGAAGACACTATAGGCAGGCACTGCTATCTATACCTGCAGGCCGAAATAAAACGTGCTTCATCCATACCTGTGAAAAAGTTCCCATTGAATATCTCCATTGTCATTGATGCAAGTGGATCTATGAAAGGAGAAAAGATGGATCATGCGATTGAAGCAGCCTGTCATATGGTGGACCAGGTTAGCAGCAACGATATGGTGAGTATTGTGATCTATGGAGACGATGTGGAAGTGATACAGCCTTCCATTTATGCCAGTAATAAAAACATGATCAAGGAAAAGATCAAACAGATCAGGCCGCGGGGAGGCACCAATTTGTGGGGTGGATGTGAAACCGGTTATTACCAGGTAATGAACCATGCAAAACCAGGCTATATCAACCACGTTTTCCTGGTCAGTGATGGATTGGCCAATGTGGGCATTACCAGTTCCAAAAACATTAAGGGAAATGTTCAGCGGTATAAAGATGATGAAGGGATCACGCTATCCTGTTTTGGTGTAGGGCTTGACTTCAACGAGGTGTTATTGAGCGAAATGGCCGAAATAGGATCAGGACACTATTATTTTATTGAAGATCCTGTGAATATAACGGGTATGATGGAAGTGGAACTCAAAAGCCTGCTACCTGTGGCAGCGCGCGATGTGATGCTGACCCTGGATCTCCCTTTGGGTGTAAAACCAGATAAAATGACCTCCTTTCTCTATACTGTAAACGGGCAGGTGGTGACGATCAGGTTACGTGATATGCATGAAGGAGAGCGCAAGCAGGTATTGCTGGACTTGAAAATTGCGGATACGGTCCGGCATCCATTGCCATTCAGAGTGCAGCTAAGCTATAATGATGCTGTTTCAGGCCAGGCAAAGAAATTGGTGAACCGCCACCTGCTGAAGCCAGCAGGGGCCAAAGAGTACTTTGGATTATATAACAGGGAAGTTATCAATAAAGTACTTCTGTATGCAGCAGGTGATAACATGGAAGCAGCGATGAGCGAGGTAGATAAAAACAATTTTGAGATGGCCGCTAATATAATGACACAAAATAAACACCTGTTGAATCATCACCGGTCCTATATTAATCAATCCGGGAGCCTTCAACAAATGGAAGCAATTGCTGATCAGTATAAAACAGACATGCTTAGGATGAGGTCCATGAGCCGTGATTCCATTAGATCGATACAGAAAACTCAACGTTCTGCCTTGTATGAAGCCACGATAGGTTATTAAATAAAATTGCCGGCATGTAGCCGGCATTATGAACAGAGGTTGATAGCTCTTAAATAATATCCATAGCCAGGACAAAGAAGGTAGTCACAAAAGGAAGGATCAGCGTTAACCAGGGCCAATGGGTGGCAATGGCAACCACAAGCGCAATTACAGAAATAAAGAATAAGATCCAGTATAATCCTTTTGAGCTTCTTTTCACTTCCATGATAAAAATTTTGCGCAAAAATAGGGCACAGAATTTAATAATCGCATATAATTCCCGGTTGGTTTAGTAATCTTGTAAAGGTTTATTATTTTCGCCGTAATGTGTATTTTGCACACGACCGTTAACATTGTCTAAATAACATTGATGAGAATAGATTTTTATTTGCGTTTTCATACGCAATTCGGTCAAACGATCTCGCTTGTTGGAAATATTCCCTCCCTGGGCCTTAATGATGCAAATAAAGCTTTGCCACTTACTTTCTTTAATGAAGAATTCTGGCATGGTTCCATAGAAATAGATCCTGCGGAGTATCATTCAGTGCATTACAGGTACGTATTTACCAACGAACACGGGGAGCGTAAAAAAGAGGCTGAGAAAGAAAGGGTCATAGAGTTGAAGAAGAACCCAAAGGATGTGGTAACATTTGATACCTGGAATGACGGCAGCCTGTATGAGAATGCATTCTTTACGGCTCCATTTACTGATGTTTTCCTGGTGGGATCCGGTGCTAAAAACAGGCAGAAAAAGCCTGACAGGGTTACACATACTATTAAAATAAAGGCTCCGTTATTGGGATCGCATGAAGCAGTTTGCATAGCCGGTAATTCATCTGCGTTTAATAACTGGGATATTGACAAACCTTTGTTATTGCAAAAGAAAGGAAACTGGTGGGTGCTGGAGACAGATCTTTCGGATACCATTTTCCCTGTAGCCTATAAGTATGGTATTTATGATGTAAAAAAGGAAGCATTTGTGCGGTTTGAAGAAGGGGATAACCGCGTATTACATTATGAAATACCAGCCGATAAAAAGATACTGGTACATGATGGATTTTTAAGAGTTTCGAATACCACCTGGAAAGGTGGGGGTATAGCCATCCCGGTTTTTAGTTTGCGTAGTAACAATAGCTTTGGAGTGGGAGAGTTTGCCGATATTAAACTGTTGGTGGACTGGGCAAAGGAAACCGGTTTGAAAATGGTACAGCTATTACCGGTAAATGATACTTCTGCTACTTACAGCTGGAAAGATTCATATCCCTATGCTGCCATTTCAGCTTTTGCATTGCACCCCATTTACATCAACCTGCAGAAGGTAGCAGGCAAAAAGCACAGCCAGATCATTAAGGCGCTGGCTAAAAAACAAAAACAATTAAACAGCCTGGCGGAAATTGATTACGAACAGGTGATCCATTTCAAGATCAATGTGCTACGTGAACTTTACGAAATGGATGACATGGCCTTTGTAAAAGAAAAGGAATACGAGTCATTCTTTGAAGATAACAAGTCATGGCTGGTATCCTATGCGGCCTTTTGTTTTCTGCGTGACAAATACAGCACTTCCGATTTTTCCAAATGGAAATCCTATTCGGTATATAATAAAGAGGAGATTGAAAAGCTGACTTCAAATAAGTCAAAGCTATTCCGCTCGATTGCATTTTATTATTTTGTTCAATACCAGCTGCACCTGCAATTAAAAGAAGCTACAGATTATGCGCATAAAAAAGGGGTAGCTGTAAAAGGTGATATACCTATTGGCATATACCGGTATGGGTGTGATGCCTGGACAGCCCCTGAACTTTATAATATGGACATGCAGGCAGGCGCCCCACCAGATGATTTTACCATAAAGGGCCAGAATTGGGGTTTTCCTACTTACAACTGGAAGAAAATGGAGGAAGACCATTTCGAATGGTGGCGCCTGCGTTTTCACCAGATGAGCAACTATTTTGATGCCTTCCGGATTGATCATATACTTGGGTTTTTCAGGATCTGGAGCATACCGATACATGCTGTAGAAGGCATCCTGGGAAAGTTTATTCCAGCCTTGCCTGTGCATGTAAATGAATTTGGTGAAAGAGGAATATGGTTCGATTATGACCGCTTGTGTAAGCCTTATATCACAGATGCTATACTGCAATCCATTTTTCATGAGCATGCAGGAATGGTGAAAGATCAATTTGTAAAGGCTAATGACAAGCAGGGCTATGATCTGAAAGATGAGTTTGCCACCCAGCAAAAGATAGAAGAATATTTTGCACTGCAAGATATCTCCGATCATAATGCCTTTATCAAACAGGGATTATTTGACCTGGTTACCAATGTGATCCTGTTTGAGGAACCCGGCAGCCACCAGCAGCAATTCCATTTTCGCATCCTGGTTGATTCTACTTATTCTTTTCAGCATTTGAATGACAACGACCGCCATAAGCTTAAGGAATTGTATATTGATTATTTTTACCGCCGGCAGGATGAGTTTTGGAAAAAAGAAGCACTGAAGAAACTCCCGGCATTAAAGGATGCCACTGATATGCTTATTTGTGGGGAGGACCTTGGCATGGTGCCCCATTCGGTGCCTGAGGTGATGCAGCAGTTGGGCATACTGAGTCTTGAGATCCAGAGAATGCCGAAGAATCCACAAACAGAATTCTTCCATCCAAAAGACGCGCCTTATCTTTCAGTGATCACACCATCTTCGCACGATATGAGCACCATTAGGGGCTGGTGGGAAGAAAGCAGGGAAAAGACCCAGCGGTTTTACAACCAGGTGCTGGGAGAGCAGGGAACTGCACCTTATTTCTGCGAGCCATGGGTGAACAGGGCTATTATTTTACAACATTTATATTCACCAGCCATGTGGGCCATATTCCAGCTGCAGGATATCCTGGGTATGAATGAAAGATTACGCAGGGAAGATCCCAAGGAAGAAAGGATCAACAACCCGGCTAATCCCAATCATTACTGGAATTACCGCATCCATATTCCACTGGAACAATTAATTAAGGAAAAGGAATTCAATAAAGAGCTGAAAGATTACATCGGCAATAGTGGTCGATAGGGCAAACAAAAAGTCCTGAACCCTAAATCTTTGCTTTTAGTTTATCAATGGATCTAATACTATGAAAGTTTCTTACCAATCGTATAATCTTAAGTTCAAATATCCATTTGGAATTTCCAGGGGGACCAAAACACATCAGCCAACCCTGGTGGTGGAACTGCAGCATCTGGGACATATTGGTTATGGGGAAGCCCCTGCTATCAGCTATTATCACATTCCCGTAGAAAAGATGATCGAAGACCTGGAGCGTAAGAAACTGTTTACTGAAAAATTTGCTTTTACAGAACCGGAGCGGTACTGGCATTACCTGCATCATTTATTTCCCAACAATTCTTTTTTGGTATGTGCACTGGATATTGCGGGCTGGGACCTGTATGGTAAGATCAAGGGCAAACCGCTCAAAGAACTGTGGCAGGTAGATATTCCTTTGACACCTAAGACCGATTACACAATAGGGATCGATTCCATTGAAAAGATGGTGGAGAAGCTAAAGGAAACTCCCTGGCCAATATATAAGATAAAATTAGGTACGGACAAGGATATTGAAATACTCGAGCAATTACGAAAACATACCGATGCTGTGTTCCGGATTGATGCCAACGCTGCCTGGAAAGCTGAGGAAGCTCTTGAAAAAATTAAGGCTTTCAAAGACCTGGGAGTTG
Organism: Bacteroidota bacterium; assembly: GCA_023415275.1. Classification (GTDB taxonomy): domain Bacteria; phylum Bacteroidota; class Bacteroidia; order Chitinophagales; family Chitinophagaceae; genus Flavisolibacter. Next base: position 65,886 of record JAEZLJ010000131.1, on the reverse strand, counting down.
AGTTCATTGAGCAGCCCCTGGCAAAGGACGATTGGGAAGGAATGAAATACCTTTTTGACAAATCTCCATTACCACTGATAGCCGATGAAAGCTGTGTGGCAGAAGAAGATGTTGAAAGATGCCATGGACATTTTCATGGTATTAATATCAAGCTGACAAAATGCAGCGGATTAACGCCTGCCTTGCGCATGATCAAAAGGGCCAGGGAGCTGGATATGAAGGTAATGATCGGCAGTATGAATGAATCTACCATTGGCTCTGCCGCTATTGCCCACCTGATGCCACAGGCAGATTTTATTGATGCTGACGGCCCATTATTATTGGAAGAAGACCTGGCCACGGGGCTTGAATATGATGCTAACGGTTACATACAAACTTCCGGTGCACCTGGACTTGGAATCAGTTACCAGGGTGAAGTTTTTCATTCTGACAAAACAAAAATGTTGGCTTGATAAAGTAATAGAAAAAGAAAGCTCCCTTATTTTGTAAGGGAGCTTTCTTTTTTTGCGGTTTGAAATTACCAGATCCTGACTCTTAAGCTATCTGGCCTGTACATGGGTGTATTGGGCATGATATCAAAAGTGTTATAAAATTCATCCACGTCCACAAAAGGACCATTCACGCGGTATTTAGCAGGGGAGTGCACATCCGTCAAAAGCCTGTTTCTCAATTGTTCATCACGTATCTGGCCCAGCCATCCCAATGCATAACCCAGGAAATAACGCTGCATAGGAGCCAGTCCACTGATCTTTTCTCCTTTCTTATATTGGTCAGTCTTTTTAAATGCTTCAATTCCTAACAGAATACCACCCAGGTCCGCGATGTTCTCGCCCAGTGTGGCTTTGCCATTTATGTGATAGCCTTTTACTGGTTCATATTCATTGAACTGTTTGACCATAACATTTGCCCGCTTTTTAAATTCTTCCTCATCTTTTTGTGTCCACCAGCTTTTAAGATTCCCCTTTTCATCAAACTGGCGGCCTTCATCGTCAAATCCATGCGTGATCTCGTGGCCGATCGTGCTGGCGCCTGCATAGCCATAAACAGTCGCATCATCCAGTTGTTCATCTCGGTAGCCCGGAACTGTGAATATGCCGGCTGGTAGCACGATCTCATTGTTGGAAGGATTATAATAAGCATTATAAGTTTGTGGCGTCATATCCCATTCATCACGGTCAACCGGCTTACCCAGTTTATTGATGCTGTAATTGTGCCACCAAGTATGTGCATTCACCAGGTTCTGAACAAAGCTTTCTTTGCCGATTTGCATAGAAGAAAAATCTTTCCACTTGTCAGGGTACCCCACTTTTTTCTTCATAGCAGCCAGCTTTACATATGCCTTTTGTTTGGTGCTGTCTGTCATCCAGGTGAGTTGGCTAATCCTTTGCTTTAGCGCTTCCCGGATAGCTTCTACCATATCTGAGTAGCGTTTTTTGGCTGTCTCGCTAAAGAATTCTTTTACATACAGCTGGCCCAGCATTTCACCCATGGAAGATTCTTCACTTTGAATCACTCTTTTCCACCTGGGTCTTCTTTCTTTAGCTCCCGTAAAGAGTTTGGTGAAGTTGAAGGCTTCTATACCATATTGGTCGGGTAGTGCACCAGAAAAGTCTGAGATCAAATTGAATTTCAGGTCACTTTTCCATACGTCCAATGGTGTGGATTTTATAATGTTGTTGAGCGCCTTAAAAAATTCAGGCTGACCCACAATGACTGAGTCGAGGTTTTTAACCCCGGTGTTATTTAAGAATAAGGTCCAGTCAATATCAGGGGACATTTTAGGAAGCTCGGACAAGGCCATTTTATTGTAATTGGCATAGGGGTCGCGAAGGTCTTCGATCTTCCTGGATGCCCTGGCCAGTTTGGTTTCAAGAGCAAGGATATTATTGGCATCGCTGACAGCTTTGGCACTGTCCTCCCCAGCCATGGTGAGTGTGCGGCTGATATACTGTACATATTGCCTGCGAATATTGGAAGTAGCAGAATCCGTTTTAAAATAATACTCTCTTTCCGGTAGTCCAATACCTCCTTGTACCAGCTTATAGCTCATGACATCACTGTTCTTATCATCCTGCGCCACATAGTCATTGAAAAGGGTGGAAGAGCCTATTTTCTTCAGTTCAGCAACGGTTGCCACCAGTGTTTTAATGTCATTGATGGCATTGATCTTATCCAGGTAAGGCTTTAGTGGTTGAAGTCCCTGTTGTTCAATCTTTGAGCTATCCATGGCCGTTGACCAATAATCGCCGATCTTTTGCTCGGTAGATCCGGGAGCAGCCTTGGTAGCAGCTGCTTTTTCGCTAATGGATCGCAGTCTCTTTAAATTTTCTTCCACCACCAGGTTTCCAATGCTCCAGCTTCCCTGGTCGGATGGAATGGGGTTCGATTTGATCCAGCCACCATTGGCATACAAAAAGAAATCTTCTGTAGGCTTCACAGTGGTATCCATATTCACGGCTAAGACATCCGGTTTATTAGTCATTGAGTCTGCAGCAGTGGATGCATCATGAACTGTACTGTTATTACATCCTGCCGCCACAAAAGCTATGGCAATACAAAAAAAGAAAAAGCGCATGTAGAATTTTTGGTGTTAAATATAAGTAATCACTTGCTGAGCCGGGCGTATCATTGTGGATATAGTGATAAGTGGTAGAGGAGTGTACATAGAACTGTCCTACCATTAAAAAAGCCACCTCTTTTAGAGATGGCATTTAACTATAATTAATACTATTATTATTATTGGTCCAGATTTACAGGATAGGAATAAGGCATATCGTTACCTGGATAAACACCTTCCACTTTGACAGTACCTGCTATATTTGATAACAGGTCGGTAAGATCATCGACGCTCGTCACCTGCTGACCAGCGACGCTGATAATGATAAATCCGGGTTGTATCCTGGCGCGGCCAAAAGGACTGTCCTCATAGATCTTATTGATCACCACACCGCCGTCGATTCCATATTTGGCAGCCTTATCACTGCTTAGAGTGGATAGGTCTGCTTTCAATCGGGTAGAGATATTGGCACTGATGACATCTGTTTTTTTCTTAAGGGAAACATTCACAGTATATTCCTTGCCTCCACGTATATAGGTTACCGGTACCTTATCTCCAGGATGGAAACCAGCAATTTGCGCACTCATTTGCAGGCCTGAAACTACCCGGTTGTTATTGACCTTGGTAATCACATCACCTTTACGGATGCCGGCTGCAGATGCACCGCCGTCAGCACTAACAGATGAAACATATACGCCTTCTACATTAGTAGGAATACCTAAAGATTTCAATTGTTCATCAGATACATCATCGGTAGGATAATAGCTAACCCCAAGGTATCCTCTTTGTACGTCACCATATTGAATGATATCATTCACGATCTTTTTGATGATGTTTACCGGTATGGCAAAGGAATAACCGGCGTAAGTACCTGAAGGTGCCAGGATAGCCGAATTAATGCCAATAAGTTCACCATTGGTATTGATCAGTGCACCACCGCTGTTTCCCTGGTTCACTGCCGCATCTGTTTGAATGAATGATTCAACAGGTGTATCACCCTTTTGAGTCTGGCGGCTATTGATACCGATGCTGCGACCGGTAGCTGACACAATTCCTGCGGTCACTGTAGCGTCTAGAGTTAGCGGATAGCCTATAGCCAATACCCATTGTCCCAGTTGTATGTTATCTGAATTGCCATATACCATGAAGGGTAATTTGGAGGCATCTATCTTAAGTACGGCCAAATCACTGCTTGGATCGCGACCAATGACACGGGCCTTATATGTTTTACGGTTAGAAAGGGTAACATTGATCTCTGCAGCTACACCACCGCCCTGGTCGGATATTACGTGGTTATTGGTAACAATATATCCATCCTCGCTGATGATGACGCCACTGCCGGAAGCTCTTTGTTCAGGAATAATGTTGGGGCCAAAACCCTCGCCAAAAAACTGATCGAAAAAATCATCAAAGCTCCTGTTACGGGGAAGGTTATTAGAAACTTTTTTTGCCGGTATCTTAGTTTTGATATGAACTACTGCAGGGATAGCAGAGTTGGCAGCTTTTACAAAATCAAGTCCCTCTGCAGGCGCACCGGGTTTGCCATCAAAAAATCCTGCATAATTTGCAGGTAGACCTTTCTCTGCTGAGCCTACCATAACATTATCATGGTCTAAATATTTATTATACAATGCCACGCTGCCCACTGCAGAACCTGCGCTGATTGCAACAATTAAAAGAAGCTGTTTAAATTTCATGGTTATTCAGTTTGAATTTATTAATCTACTGTTTCAAATTGTGTGCCTTCGCTAAACAAAATAACTATTATGTCAGGCGATTTTCAAGCCTGTCAGGGAGTTTAACAATTAATTTACTAAGGTCTTCGTACTTCATTAACAGTTCCTGATTGCTTGCTATTTTTCAGTTGCAAAAGAAAATCCAATGTATCCACTCCATCAGCATAATCGCGTATTCCAGGGCATTGGGCCTCACCAAAAGGAATATTGTTTTTACCTACAACACATTGAATGGCTTCATTGTTCAACAGCTTTGCCCGCACCTCGCCTTCATTGCTGTAATACTCGTAATTCAATTGACTGATAGGGGATGTGAAGGCAGCATCTTCTACCAGCAGGATGCTGCCATTGGTCATATAATACCGGTTATTCAACATATATACAGCCAGGTTGTAATCATAATTGTTTCTATACTTATGGTTGTCGGCCAGGTAATCGTATTTTTTAAATGCTTGCAACAGGGGTTGAAAATCATAGTCATCAGGCACAAATATCTTAGTGACATTACGACACCCCAGTCCAAAGAATTGTAATACATCATCTGCCAAAGCTTCCAGTTCTGTAACATTTTCATTTCCATGTAAAATGGCTACTGAAGTCCTGTTTTTGCGAATGATGTGAGGATACTTGCTAAAGTAATATTCAAAATACCTGGATGAATTATTGCTGCCAGTGGCGATATAGGCATCGCATTCTTTGAGCATACCACTGAATGTAAAATATTCACCGGCATCAGGCTGCCAACTAATCATTTTTTTTACCAGGTGGGTGATCAATACCTGGTCTTTGGATGATGTTTTTATTTTTGCCTTGTGACCTGTTATGAAAACGCAAAGCAGGTCGTGAAATCCAACCAGGGGAATATTTCCGGCCATCACGATACCGATAGTTTGAGGTGTAAGATTTTCTTCAGGAATTGAATAAGCCTCATCCAGCTTATCCAGTTGAGCCGGTTGTAAAAAAGCCGATGCAATATTTTTTATAGCAAGATCTATAAATTCAGGAATAAACCAATTGTTTTCCAGGTAAGCCTGTTGTTTAATAAGGGCCCACTCCGGGTCTTTTCCCAGCATATAGTTTCCTAATTGGCCCAGTAACTCTTTTCTTTGTTGTAATTTCATTTACGAACTTTAAATTTGTCAGCAAAATTAATTCCCTTCAAATTAAACTAGTTTATGGCTATAAAGATTACAGAAGAATGTATCAATTGCGGAGCTTGCGAACCCGAGTGTCCTAATAATGCAATATATGAAGGTGGGGTAGAATGGGCTATAGCAGACGGAACCACTGTGAAAGGTGAATATACCCTGGTGGATGGTACAGTTGTGAATGTTGACCAGCGAAATGCTCCAATAGCGGTTGACACCTATTATATCGTACCCAGCAAATGCACAGAATGCCAGGGATTTCATGAGGAGCCACAGTGTGCGGCTGTTTGCCCGGTAGATTGCTGTGTTCCGGATGAAATGTATAGAGAAACCGTGGAAGAATTATTGAGTAAAAAAGAGCGTCTTCATATATAATTGTTGTACCTTAACATTATCCGTAAGGGTGCAGCTTTGCTGCTAAATAAACAGGTGATATGTCCTGTGTAAAAAGGTGAAGGAGTATAATTTCTTCACCTTTCTTATTAATGCAGCTGTATGAATGCACCGGACTAAGGATCTTTAGTAAACAAATGTTTTCTGCCACTATTGGAAGATCTCCTTCCTTATATTTTCAAATTATTTTCTACTTTCCCATTTTAATTACCAATATACATGAAGAAGAAAATTGCGTTAGTTACAGGCGGTTATTCAGGTGAGGCTATCATTTCTTACAGATCGGCGACAACGATTTATAATCACCTTGAAAAAGAGAAATACGAAGTTTATAAAATTGATATTACTCCGGCTGGATGGTTTTATGAAGATGAAAATGGTGCGAAGACAGAGGTCAATAAAAATGACTTTAGCATATCAGCTGGTGGTCATAAAGTACAATTCGATGCTGTATTTATAGGAATGCATGGTACTCCCGGGGAAGATGGAAAATTACAGGGCTATTTTGATATGCTGAACCTGCCTTATACTTCATGCAATGCGGCTACCTCAGCACTTACCTTCAACAAAAGATATACGGTGGCAGTGGCACATATGGCAGGTATTCCTGTGGCCAGGTCAATGCACCTGTTCAAGAATAATACATACAGTAATGATGAGATCTTATCAAAGCTAAGGCCGCCTTTGTTTGTAAAGCCTAATAATGGGGGGTCAAGCATTGGTATGAGCAAGGTAAATGAGCCCTCCCAGCTCCAGGAAGCCCTGGAGAAGGCATTTAAAGAAGATGACCAGGTATTGGTAGAGCAGATGATTGTGGGCCGGGAATTTACCGTGGGTGTCTTTAAGACCGGAAATCAAATTACAGTTCTGCCTATCACTGAAGTGATTGCCCACCAGGAAAAGGATTTTTTCGATTTTGAGGCAAAGTATGGAGGTAAATCCACCGAGGTAACCCCTGCAGAAATCGCCCCTGACTGGAAAGAGCAGTTGGAAGCTGCGGCCTCAAAGATCTACCAGGTATTTAATTGCCGGGGTGTCATACGCATAGACTTTATATATAATGCTGAAGAAAACAGGCCCTATATGCTGGAGATCAATACCATACCGGGGCAAAGTGATGCCAGTGTCATTCCACAACAGGTGAGGGCCAAGGGAGAGAAACTGGAAGATTTTTATTCTAAACTGCTGGATGAGGCGCTGCAAAACCATTAAAAAACTGCGTCATAAGTGACAGGAGCTTACTTTGCACCAATTTTATATATTGCAGCACCAAACAGAAAAACCTGAATGATCAAAACCCAACAATCCAAGACCGCAAGCAAAAAACCATCAAAACCGCTATGGTTTCATATTGCCGTTGCTTTAGTGGCCGTCGTTATACTCATACTTGTATTTCTGTTGTCTCTTAATTGGATCACCAGGCACGGGGAATCCAGGACAGTACCTGCCGTGGTAGGAAAAAACATTAATGAGGTTGAAAAATTCCTTGATACCAAAGGCTTTGAAGTGGTTGTGCAGGATTCTGCGTATTACGATTCATTACCGCCGGGATTTGTTTTAAGACAAGTGCCTGAAGCTGACGAAGTAGTGAAGATAAACAGGACTGTATACGTGACCATTAACCGGTTTGTGCCTCCGGATGTTGAAATGCCCAATCTTTTAGGATCAAGCTATCGAAATGCAGAAATGGTGTTGAAGAACCTGGGCCTGCGAATGGGAGACACGACTTATAGATTTGATTTTGCTAAAAATTCAGTGCTGGAACAATTGTATAATGGTAGTAACATTAAGGCCGGCACAAAATTAAAAATGGGAAGTACTGTATCTTTAGTATTAGGTAGCGGTCTTGCTAATGAAGATGTGAATGTGCCAGACCTGGTGGGAAGGAACTATGATGAAGCAAGAGCCCTACTGGACGCACAAGGATTATCTGGCCTGGTTATAGTTGATCCTAATGTCAGGGATACGGCCAGTGCTTTTGTGTACAAACAAAACCCTATGCCCCGGACAGCTGATGGCGCCAGGTTGCGAATCAGGCCAGGCCAAATGATCGATATCTGGTTGAGTTTGGAAAAGCCGGTTACAGACTCTACCCAAAACAGTCAATCACCTATAGACCAAGAACCATAACAATGAAAAGTATTACAGTAGAAGAATTAAAGCAAAGAATGGATAACGGTGAAAAGATCAATCTTATTGATTGCCGTGAACCACATGAGTATGAAGAATTTAACCTGGGCGGCAAATTAGTGCCTTTAGGAAAAATTCAGACCATGCAGGTGGAAGAGCTGGAGGACCTGAAAGATGAAGAAGTACTGGTTCATTGCCGTAGTGGAAAACGGAGCATTATGGCATGTATGGTGCTGGATCAAATGGGTTTTAAAAACACCTATAATGTGGAAGGAGGTATACTTGCCTGGAAAGAAAAATTTGGAGATCAGAGATAACTTTGGAATAGATAAATTATAAGATAAAATCCCGCCACCTGGCGGGATTTTATCTTATCAGGCTATAACTTGATATTAATACCAGCCATCCAATTGGTTCCCGCCATAGGAAAATAGTAATTCTCAGTGGTTAGGTTATTATTGTAATAGTAGCTGAACGTATAGCCATTCGGTTCGTATTTCTTATTAAATACATTGTTCAACTGGAAAATCAGATTCACCTTCTTCAGCCATTTGTAATTAAGCTCGTAGGATGCCCTGACATCCTGTAAAAAATAAGCTTTTAACTGGCGGGTTTCATTTTTAGTATTATCAAGGTATTGTTTGCCAACATATTTACTTAATAGATCAATCGAAAGAGCTTGAATTGGAGAAAGGCTCAGGGTTCCGGAACTGATCACGGAAGGCGACAAGGCAATATCTGTTTCAGGATATACATTTTCTTTCTGTCCTCCATTATCATAATCATCTATAAACTCTTTGAAGTTTTTGATCTTATTGCTACTCAGTGTAAGGTTGGCTGCTATACGTAACCATTTACTGGCAATAGCAGAGCCCTGTAATTCTATACCCAGGCGATAGCTATCATCCACGTTTGTGCGGGTGTATGCGCCCACATCATTGATCTTGCCGGTTAAAATCAATTGATCCTTGTACTTCATATAATACAAGTTAGCACCGAGGCTGGTTTTGGAATTTCTAAATTCCAAGCCTGTTTCCACATCATTTAATCTTTCAGGCCTTGGTTGCTCAGTGATATTGGCTTCAAAATCATCACGATTGGGTTCCTTGTTAGCCACACTATAAGATGCATAAGCCAACCAACCATCAGCGTGATAACTGAGTCCGAATTTTGGGTTTACAAAATGGTAATTTTTGTTAATGATTAGCATGGGATTATCTTTAAATCCATTGAGATCATACACTACATTACGGTATTGCAAATCCGTAAATATTTGTAAGTTCCTGGTAAGATCCTGTTGCCATTTTCCATAAAAATTAAGGTCATTTTTATGGGCATCCAGGAAATACCATCTGTAAGGATTGTTCAACCCTTTTTCTGCCCAAATTATATCACCATAATGGTTACCCTTATATTGAGTCAATGCTCCTCCAAAAATTAACGAGGTTTTTTCTGAATGATGCTGAAGTGAAAAAATAGATCCATAGAAACTATTATCAAGCCATAATTGGCGAACGAGATCAGTGGTATCAATACCTGGGGCATGACTCGTAATACCATAATCTGAATAGGCTTGTGAAGCTTTATACTCTTCATAATATCCTTTTCCCTTTGTTAGAAAAAGCGCGGCATTGAAATCAAAAAAAGGAGTGAAATGATGAGTGAAAAATAACTGGTAATGATTTTGGGTATAATTATCAGTTTCATTAGAATATGGTTCACCTGGCTTTTCCATCCCTGCATAATTGATGGTGCGGTGAGAGACAAGGTCAGCTTCTGAAACTCCATACCATGCCTGGTAAGTTTTTTCCTTCCCGGTAAATATATTTAACCTTATATCAGATTTGTTGGTCAGGTAAGCAGTTGAAAAATATAAGGACTTTAAGTTACTGCTTGCCCTATCAATATAACCGTCGCTGGCTACTCTTGATAATCGAAGGTCTGCGGTAAAATGACCTCCCATTAATCCTGTGCCGGCTTTAAGAGTGTTTTTTAAAGTATTAAATGAGCCAAACCCATTATTCAGTTCCAGGTATTTTGATTTATTAACCTCATTAGTACTCAGGTTTATTGTAGCACCAAAACTACCTGCCCCATTTGTAGATGTACCAACCCCCCGTTGCACCTGTATGCTGCTGACGGATGATGCAAAATCAGGAAGATCGACAAAAAAAGTGCCCTGGCTTTCCGCATCGTTATATGGTATGCCATTGAGCGTAACATTGATCCGGGAGGCATCTGTACCGCGAATTCTGATTCCGGTATATCCGATTCCATTTCCTGCATCAGAATTCACCACTACAGAAGGGGTCTGGGATAAAAGAAATGGAAGGTCCTGTCCCAGGTTTTGTTTTTGAATCTGGGATTTACTGATGTTTATTTTAGCAAATGGTGCTGTAGAACCAGCTCTAACGGCCCGTACCTCTACAGGTAAAAGTTCCGTAGTGTCTTTTTGCTGGGCGGTAAGCTGTAAAGAAGCTACCATGCAAATGGAGAAAACAATCCTTTTCATTTTTTGATATAAATTTTAAAATGAAAGGGAAATGCTGTTGAAAGAGAAGGTTACATGAGTATTCAAGTTATTGGTTTTCATTGTACACTGAAAACCGACCTTGAATTAACAAAGCCTCCCTGCGCAGGCATTACCCTGATCAGGTTCTGCGGGTATTATCTCAGCCTTTTCAGCCTTTTGGCGAATCAGCACCCCGGGAATCTGAAATTATCAGTGCAAAATTAATAAAGATTTTTTTCTGTTTCAGTGTAACCTTTTACACACTCTGGCGTTCCACTAAAAAAACATATTATGAGGACCTTACTGCTTGCTGTTATTTTATTTTGCTCAGGGCTTGCCGCTTATTCGCAAAAAGTTGTCAATGATGCCAATGCTGAAGCCAGAACTGTCGGTTCTTTTCATGCTATTCAGATTTCCAATGCTTTTGAAGTGCTTATATCACAAAATGCACAAGAGGGTTTAGCTGTTAGTGCAAATAATAAAGATGACATTTCCGGAATTAAAACATCCGTTGACAATGGCATACTTAAAATATGGTTTGACCAGAAAGGATGGTGGCCAAAAAACAGGAAGCTGAAAGCCTATATTTCCATTAAAAATGTAGATGAAATAAAAGCAGGAGGTGCTTCCAATATCAAAATTGATGGTTCACTTTCTTCCTCAGCTTTAAAATTAGATTTCTCGGGTGCCAGTGATCTGAAAGGTAAATTGAATGTGAATGGCCTTTTGGACATTCATGTAAGTGGGGCCTCCGATGTGCAGATTGATGGAACAGCTGACGAAGTTAAAATAGATGCCAGTGGCGCCAGCGATGTGAAAGCCTATGATTTCCGGACTACGAATTGTACTGTGGATGCAAGCGGCGCCAGTAGCATTAAAATAACTGTTGACAAGGAATTGTCTGCCAAATTAAGTGGGGCCAGTAGTGTGTCTTATAAAGGAACCGCCTTAATCAGGGACATCAAGACCAGTGGAGCCAGCTCCATTTCCAGGAAATCTTAATAATATACATAAGCAGAAACAAAAACAACAGGCCCCGGTTTTTACCGGGGCTTATTGCATATGGCAGTTTTTTTGTGTTCATTATTTAAAGTTTGATTATGGAAAGAAAGGAACATAAGGGAGGCATACTTACCAATCAAGAAGTGGAAAGGGATAATATGGTGAAGGGAAAAAATGCCGATAATAATGCTGGTTATTCAGGTATACAGGATACTGGTGACCAAAAAGTACGTGGAACAGGTAATGAGGTACAAGAAAATGATGGCCTTCCCCCTGCTAACACATCTAAAAAGTAGAATGTAATAAAAGTTTTATTGGTTGCAGAAGCCAACAAGAACGGGTAATAAAAAACCCCCGAATCGGGGGATTTTGTTGCGAAGGGAGGGATCGAACCTCCGACCTTCGGGTTATGAGCCCGACGAGCTACCGCTGCTCTACTTCGCGATGTGGGTTGCAAATATACAAGCATACATCTTTATTACCAAACAATTTTAATAGTCTATTTTTGCCGGTCAATAATTCAAGGGTGAAGTCAGGTTTCGTAAACATATTTGGTAAGCCTAATGCAGGGAAAAGTACATTGCTCAATGCTTTAATGGGTGAGAAGCTTGCTATAGTCTCTTCAAAAGTTCAAACAACGCGCCACCGCATTAAGGGTATTTTAACAACAGAGGACTACCAAATTATATTTTCTGATACGCCGGGAATTATTGATCCGAAGTATAAGTTGCATGAAAAGATGATGATGGCGGTGAAAAGTGCGCTGGAGGATGCTGATCTGGCTTTGCTCCTTGTAGATATTAATGATGATTGGAAAGAAGTGGATGATCTTTTTACTTCTTTGAAATTAAGCGCCTCCGCTTTAGTGGTGATCAATAAAACAGATAAATCTGCCGTAGGGAAAATCAATGAAGCCATTAATTATTTCAGGGACAAAAAATATTGCCGTGAGGCTGTTGCCATTTCTGCTTTAACTGGAAACGGGGTGCAGCAGTTGCTTGAAAAAATAATAGCATTATTACCTGAAGGTGAGGCTTTTTATAATGAAGAAGAGATCTCTGACCTCCCCACTAAATTCTTTGTGGCAGAGATCATCCGCGAAAAAATATTCAGTCTTTTCGAAGATGAGATACCATATCATACTACAGTAATAGTGAATGAGTTCAAACAAAAAACCACCCTGGTCAAGATCAGGGCAGAGATCATCGTTCAGCGTGAAACACAAAAAGCAATTATTATAGGCGAGGGGGGAAAGATGATCAGGGAAATTAATTTCCAGGCCAGGAAGGAAATTGAACAGTTCCTGGAACAGAAAATATTTCTTGAATTGTTTGTGAAAGTGAGACCGAAATGGAGAGAAAATGAATTGTATCTTAAGGAGTATGGATATTAATTGAATTTATTTTCATCAGCAATAGTCAATCATATTAATGGTATAGGCTGAAAGTTTTAGTCCTTGTCCAGCAAAATTTTAAAAAATACCCAATAGGGTTTGTAAGCATGGCATTTACAGTAGCAATAGTAGGAAGACCAAATGTAGGAAAAAGTACATTTTTTAATCGCCTTTTGGAACAGCGCAAAGCAATTGTGGAAGATACCCCGGGAGTAACCCGTGACAGGCAATATGGTATTGCGGATTGGAATGGTAAGAATTTTTATGTGATTGATACTGGCGGATTTGTTCCTGATAGCCAGGATGTATTTGAAACTGAGATTCGGAAACAGGTACAGGTAGCTGTCAATGAAGCCAGTGCCATATTATTTGTAGTGGACGCTGCAACCGGTATGACAGACCTTGATGATGCCATGGCTGATATATTAAGGCGATCTACTAAACCTGTGTACCTGGTAGTGAATAAGGTGGACAATAATGAACGTCTGTTAGAAGCATCTGAATTTTATAGCCTTGGTTTTGAGCATGTGTTCTTCATTTCTGCCATCAGTGGAAGTGGAACCGGCGATCTATTGGACGAGGTGACGAGCCTGATAAAGGACGATGCAGAATTTGAGGAAGAACAGGGATTACCCAAATTTGCTATTATTGGTCAACCCAATGTAGGTAAATCGTCCTTACTGAATTCACTGGTAGGGGAGGAAAGGACTATTGTCAGCGATATTGCGGGTACAACAAGAGATACAATTCATACCAGGTACAAATTATTTCAGAAAGATTTTATATTGATTGACACTGCTGGTATTCGCAGGAAGGCCAAGGTGCATGAAGATCTTGAATTTTATTCAGTGATACGGGCCATAAAAGCTTTGGATGAAGCTGATGTTTGTTTGTTATTGCTCGATGCAGAAAAAGGTATCACAGCCCAGGATCTTACTATTTATAGTCTTGCTGCTAAAAAGGGGAAAGGCCTGGTGGTACTCGTTAACAAGTGGGATCTTATTGCCAAAGAAACCAATACGGCAAAAGAATACGAAAAAGAGCTAAAGCAACGAATGGCTCCCTTTAATGATGTACCTATTCTATTTATTTCAGCAAAAGAAAAGACAAGGATATTTAAGAGTATAGAAGCAGGGTTGGAAGTGTATGAAAACAGGAAACGTAAAATACCTACGGCACAACTGAATGATGTAATGCTTAAGGCTATTGAATCTTATCATCCACCAGTAGTACGTGGAAATCCTGTAAAAATTAAATACATAACCCAGTTGCCTACCGTGGTGCCTTCGTTTGCATTCTTTTCAAATTTTCCTGATGATATAAAAACTCCTTACAAAAACTACCTGGAAAATAAATTAAGGGAGAACTTCGATTTCAAGGGAGTACCCTTACGTATTTTCTTCAGAAAGAAATAAAAGCTTATGAAATTGGGAGCAAAATTTGGATAATTCGTATGAGCTATTACCTTTGCGCCCATTAGTTAACTAAATATTTAAAAAGTACAATGAAAAAGTTTCTTGCCATCATCGCTATCGCAGGCGGATTAGTAGCTTGCGGAAACAGCAGCGAAAACACAACTACTGCTGATTCTACAACCACTACCACCACAACTGATTCTACTGTAGTTACACCAACAGTAACTGATTCTACAGCTACTACTACTACAGTTGATACTACTAAAACAACTACAACTACTGTAGACAGCACTAAAAAATAAGCTGTAAAATGTAAATATGAAAAAAGCCCTGGAAACAGGGCTTTTTTCTATAAGGAGAAATTTAGAATGATCTCTTGTACCCGTTTCCTGAACGTTATTAACTCTTCCTTTTGTTGGTTTATAAAAGCATTATCCTCGAGCTTTCCAACCACAGCTTCCATTTCCTTTTCTGAGTCATATACCATTTTCTTAAAGTAATTATCGTAATCTTTCGCCCGGGATGAATATATATTATCGGTCATCCATTCTTTGGTGGCCAAAGACTCTTCTAATACTTGTTTAAAAAGGTTTTCGGAAAATTGTTTGGAAGATGATTTAACTATTTCCATGAGTGAGGCATAGGCGTGTTGTACCCTTTGGTCTTTATAAATGGCTCCATTTAGGCGATAAAAATTATGTACCTCAGACCAACTTTGGAGCGTGTTTGTTTTTATTTCTTCAATCAGGTTCGATATAGCTGGTTCGGGAATCAATTGCCCGCCCAGGTTGACCCAGTTAAATCTTACTGGAGCTGTAGGTAAGGAATCTGCTAATGCCTTAAATGTTTGAATTTTATTAGTTTCAATATATTCCATCAGGTTCACGGCTGCATAGTAAATAACAAGCCTCTTGTAAATCATAAAAGCTTCCCTGGCCTTTATGATCACAACCGGACGTGAATGGTTTTCAAATCCTTGCGCCCTAATTTCCAACCGGCTCAAGTCAAAGTCAGGATCATTTAAAAGGCTTTCACCCTTTTGTTCCATGCTGTTTTCGGCCACCGTTTCAATGGAAAGAGAAGGATCATAGGCCTGTGCAACCATTGATTTAATTAAGTTTAAGGCTGAAAAGATCTCATTAATACTATCAGGGGCCAGGAAATTATATTCGATCAGCTGCTTTTTTTCTGGCCTTTTATCTCTTTCGTGGTATTTTGATTCATTCCTGGCCAGGGCGTACATATTGTACATAAACCAGTAAGCGGGCATTACCACAAGACGGTAGTTGCTTTCATCATTACTGACCAGGCTAAAGGGTAAAGGAATATTTAATTCATAAGGGTAATCACCTTTGGCAAGAAGTGTAAACGTGGCAAATTTTGAATTGTGCTTAAGGCTTACACAGAGGCCGGGCCAGAATCCCCTGGCACTTACGAATTCTCCGTCTGCTGCACGGCTGTTATGATTGGAGCCAATGGTTGCACCTGCTGCTATATTGCTCTGACCCATGACCAGGGCTGCACAGAGAAAGGAATTGTTGTGATGCTGTTCATGAGCCGGGAAGATCAATGAATTCAGGACTTCACAACAGGAAATGGTAGAGTTGTCTCCAAGATAAGAGTTGATCAATCTTGCCCCATATTTCAATTGTGAGTTTGACCCCATTACAAATCTTACGGCCTTCACTCCATAGAAAATACGACATCCATAATCGATGATACCATTTACCAGTTCACATCCTTCACCAATTTGGGAGGGTGCATTAGATTTAGAATTGATTGTCAGATTCTTTAATTTATTGGCACCCTTTATATATGCATCACTACCTATCCATACGTCTTTGATGATACTTGTATTTTTGATCACGGAACGGTCACCTATTTTACCATAATAGCCGCGAAGCTTATCAAATTGTTTTTCAGTAAGTTGCTTGAATTTTTCCATTAACTGATCATCATCCCTGAATTTTGCCCATAGATAAGCATCTCCAGGTAGCATTCCATTGAAGGGTATGATCTTCCGGCCTGCATTTTCATTACAAACTTCCACCCAAACACGGATGTTTTCCTGTTCTCCCTCCTTTAATATTCCATTGCCAAACTTGGCATGATCTGTTACATGTAGTTCATGAACATTGGAGATCATTACTTCATTGCCTATTATATAATGTGAAATATAATTGACATTATTAATCACTACATTGTCTCCAAAATCACAACTGATAATGGTACTGTTGTAAAGGCCAACAGGCATACATACATTGTGGTATTCCAGTGAAATTGCTTCCAGCTTACCAATGCGTACTAATCCAAAAAACTTGCAATTCTTTACCAGCTCTGGTGCAAAAGCATCTGATACCTGTAGTTTATTCCAATCATCCGAAGTATTGTTGTTTCGAACGAGTACTTCAATTTCATAGGCAGTAAGGTTGCGATACGTGATACCACTTTTGTTTTGTTTATTACGCATGTAATACTCATCACATCCCTCTGGAAGGAACTCGTGTTTAATAAAATCATAACCTATAGATCGGAGGGGTCTTTTGATGATCTCATTCATCTTTCCTTCTTTATGAAGTTTTAAATTGAATATTAAATTACTCCACTGTAACTGATTTAGCCAGGTTTCTTGGTTTGTCTACATCGTATCCACGGGCTACGCCAATGTAATAAGCTAATAATTGCATGGGTATGGCACTCAACATGGGAGCTACAATCTCATCCGCCTGTGGAATCGTAATGACATCATTGGCCAGGCTGGAACTTTGTTCATCTCCTTCATTGATAACCGCAATGATCTTTCCTTTGCGAGCTTTGATTTCCTGCATATTGCTTACCACTTTCTCATGATAAGAATCTTTAGTGGCTACAAACACTACAGGCAGGTTTTCATCTACCAGAGCAATAGGCCCATGCTTCATTTCTGCTGCCGGGTACCCTTCAGCATGTATATATGAGATCTCTTTTAACTTTAAGGCGCCTTCCAATGCTACCGGAAAATTATACCCGCGTCCGAGGTATAATGCATCCTTTGCTTCTTTATATTTTTCGGCTATTTTCCTGATATTATTGTCTGACCTGAGCACCTCGGTAACTTTATCTTGAATTGATTCCAGCTCTTGCAACAATTGCATATAACGGTCATGTTCCAATGTACCTTTTTCATATCCGATCTTAAGAGCTATCATAGTAAGAACAGCTAATTGTGCTGTAAATGCTTTTGTTGAGGCCACTCCAATTTCAGGACCAGCATGTGTATAGGCACCTGCATCTGAAACTCGGGCTATTGAGGAACCTACCACGTTAACCACACCAAGAATAAGTGCACCTTTTGCCTTTGCATTTTCAATGGCAACAAGGGTGTCGGCCGTTTCTCCACTTTGAGATATAGCAATAATCACATCCCCTTTATTAATTACCGGGTTGCGGTACCTGAACTCTGAAGCATATTCTACTTCTACATTGATTCGGCATAGCTCCTCAAATATGTACTCAGCCACCAGGCCGGCATGCCAGCTGGTTCCACAGGCAACCATGATGATCCTGTTTGCATTCATGATTTGCTCAGCATATTTCTGAATGCCGCTCATTGTGATCGTTCCGGCTTGCGCATCTAGTCTGCCACGCAGGCAATCATAAATGGTTTGAGGTTGTTCAAATATTTCCTTAAGCATGAAATGTTCATAGCCGCCTTTTTCTATAGCCGCCAATTCCATATCCAGCTTTGTTATAAATGGGGATTGTCTCTCGTTGCCAAGATTTTTTAGAATGAGTTCATCTGCTTTTACAATGGCAATTTCATAATCGTTTACATACACAACTTCCTTAGTATACTCAATTATAGGAGAAGCATCAGAAGCAAGGAAGTGTTCATTCTTGCCAATGCCTATCACCAGGGGACTTCCTTTTCGCGCGGCAATAAGCGTGGTAGGATCATACTTATCGATCAATACAATCACATAGGCACCTACAACCCGCTTCAGGGCTATACGTACAGCCTCTTCCAGGGGGCAATTGTTATTGGTTTTGATATCTTCAATAAAGTTGAGTAATACCTCTGTATCCGTATCACTTTTGAATGTATAACCTTTATTAGTAAGCTCTTTCTTTAACTGGGCATAATTTTCAATAATACCATTGTGGATCATGGACAGGTTGCCACTAGCTGAAGTATGAGGATGCGCATTCCGGTCATTGGGTTCGCCATGAGTGGCCCAACGTGTGTGGCCTATGCCCATGTGGGCATGCAAGTCTTTACCTTGAAGAGACTCTTCTAGCTCTGCAACTCTTCCTTTCTTTTTAAAGACCTTTAAACCATTATTTAAAAGGGCTACTCCGGCACTATCATAGCCCCTGTATTCCAGCCTTTTTAATCCTTTAAGAATTATAGGATACGCTTCCCGTGGTCCAATGTACGCAACGATACCACACATAAGTGTTTGAGTTTAATTTTCGATTGATAAGCCTTGCGAAAATCTATAAAAAGACTGATAACCCAAAAATTAGTGTGGTAAAGAACAAATTATAATAATTTACCACTAAGGGTAAAAAAGGCTACTGAGAAATAAATGATCAAGCCGGTAACATCCACCAGGGTTGCTACAAAGGGTGCGGAACTTACAGCCGGGTCAGCGCCAAGACGTTTCAAAGCCATTGGCAACATACTGCCACAAAGTGTGCCCCATAATACTACACCCAGTAGTGCAAATCCAACGGTTATACCTACAAGTATCCAATGCACACCATATAAGTTAGGATTGATGCTGTTCCAAACAAATATTCTGAAAAAGCCAATCAGGCCGAGAACGGAACCAAGTAAAAGGCCGGATAAAATTTCTCTTCTCATCACCCGCCACCAATCCCTAAGGCTGATCTCACCCACTGCCATTGCCTGGATGATCAGGGTTGAAGCTTGTGATCCACTATTGCCACCACTGGAAATGATCAGTGGTATGAATAGAGCTAATACAGTTGCTCGGGCAATTTCATCTTCAAAATAAGCCATTGCTGTGGCTGTGAGCATTTCTCCAAGAAAGAGCACTACCAACCATCCAATACGTTTTTTAAACAGTTGCAATAAAGGCATTTCCAGGTAAGGCTGATCCAAAGCTGCAGTACCCCCGATCTTTTGAATATCCTCGCTGAATTCTTCACTGGCCACCCAAAGTATGTCATCAATGGTTACAATGCCCAGTAATTTATTACTATTACTAACCACAGGAAGAGCCACCCGGTTATTCATTTTAAAAGCCTCATTGGCTACTTCCTGGTCATCATATGCATTTAAGGCTACAACCCTGTTATCCATTAAATCCATTACCTTTTTATCAGGTGTAGCCAGGATGAATTCGCGAATCCTGATATCGTCTAATAGTTCCCCTTTATTATTGATGACATAAATAACATCAATAGTCTCACTGTTTTTACCTACTCTTCGTATCGTTTCCAATACTTGTTGAACCGAATTGTTTTCATAGACATAAACATAATCAGGTGTCATTAGCCTTCCCACACTGTTTTCCGGATAACCAAGAAGTGAAAGCGTGATTTTTCTTTCTTCGTTATCTAATAGTTTAATCAGCTCTCTTACTGCGCTACCAGGCAACTCTTCCAAAAAAGCTGTTCGGTCATCGGGCGGCAGTTCATTAAGGAGCTCTGCAGTTTTTGTGGGAGGAAGTGTTTGTATAATGGTTTGCTGGGTTGGGAATTCCAGGATCTTAAATACACCTGCAGCCCTGTGGACGGACATTGCTGCAATAATTTGGCTTTCGTAATCAGGCATTTCGTAAACCAAATCAGCTACATCACTGATATTCTGGTGGTCGAGCAACTCTCGTATCTGTAAAGGATCGCCAGAATGGATCACCTGTTCCAGTTGTTCTTTCAAAAGTTCTACAGACATATTTTCAAAATTAGGGATGGATTATATCTCAATGTGATTTACTGAAATTAATTTGTGGAAAAATCAATCTGGTGGCAATTAATTTTATTTCTGAGGATATATATGTGGCAAAATCAGGGAATAAGGGCAGGGGTGTATTTACACGCAGTTTTTTAAAACCTAATATGGTTATTGAAATTGCTCCTGTTATTGTGATGAGCGCTAAGGACAGGGCCTTTATTGATCAAACCTTGCTGCATGATTATATTTTTGAATGGGGGGAAAAGAAACAGGAATGCTGTATGGCATTAGGCTATATTCCATTATACAATCACTCCTATAGATCGAATTGTGAATATGAAATGAATTTTAGGAAACAAATTATTACCATAAAAACAGTGATAGCAATAGAAGCAGGAGAGGAATTGTATATTAATTATAATGGTGATTGGGATAATGAATCAAGAGTTTGGTTCGATGCACCCAGCAAATAAACATTTCAAATTATTATTGTCCTCGGAACAGCATTTTTCTTATAATATCTGAACTATTTTAATAGATTTTTGATCTCGTTAAGTTTTAAGAGAGCTTCAACCGGCGTAAGTCTGTTGATATCAATATTACCAAGCATTTTACGTATATCATCAAATGTCTGGGAGTGAGCATCAAAAATGCTTAATTGTAATTTGGGTGAAGACAAGGATTTGATATTTTGTATTTTTTCGTCGGCATGCATCGCTTCCAATTGTGCAAGAACTTCTTTAGCTCTTTCTATAAGATCAGGTGGCATACCCGCCATCCGTGCAACATGTATTCCAAAGCTATGTGTACTGCCTCCTGGTGCTAATTTTCTAAGAAATATAATCCTGTTACCAATTTCCTTGTTGGTTACATGGAAATTTTTGACTCTTGGAAGTTTGTTTTCCAGTTCGTTCAATTCATGATAATGGGTGGCAAAAAAAGTTTTAGGCATGGTAGGAGCATGATGCAGGTATTCTGCAATGCTCCAGGCTATAGAAATTCCATCATAAGTGGAAGTACCTCTTCCAATTTCATCAAGTAGGATCAAACAACCGCTACTAATATTATTAATTATGGAGGCGGTTTCATTCATCTCCACCATAAAGGTTGATTCTCCGGCAGATAAATTATCGGAAGCTCCAACCCTGGTAAAGATTTTATCAGTTAGAGAGATAAAGGCTTCATCCGCTGGAACAAAACTACCCATGTGAGCCATAAGGGTAATGATCCCGGTCTGCCTTAATAAGGCTGACTTTCCACTCATGTTTGGACCAGTAAGAATGATGATCTGTTGATCTGTTTTATTAAAACTAACATCGTTTCCTATATAAGGCTCTGAGGGAGGAAGGGTTCTTTCAATAACGGGGTGACGTCCGTTTTTTATAATTAGATCATTCCCTGTATGTAATTGTGGCTTTTTATAATTATACTGTAGTGAATTATTGGCAAAGCATGTAAGGCAATCCAGTGTGGCTATCATTTGGGCATTGATCTGGATACTGGATAAAAAGTCAAACAATTCATTAATGAGATTATCAAATAATTGCAACTCTAAGTGAAGCATTTTTTCTTCTGCGCCAACTATTTTCTCTTCATATTCTTTTAGTTCTGGTGTTATGTATCTTTCTGCGTTGGCAAGAGTTTGTTTTCGCATCCATTCAGAAGGAACTTTGCTTTTATGGGCGTTGGTAACTTCAAGATAATACCCAAAAACATTGTTGTAACTGATCTTTAAAGAAGATATTCCCGTTTTATCTGCCTCTATTTGTTGTAGTTGAAGCAGGTATTCCTTGCCATGATGGGCAATATTTCTCAGTTCATCTAATTCTTTATTGACTTGTTTATTGATAAAACCGCCTTTACTGGTTAAAGCAGGTGGGTTATCAATAATTTCCCTGACAATCTTATCTGCTATAAAATGACAAGGATTTAAGGTGTCTGCAAGCCGCTTCAGATATTCATTGGAAGTATTGGTGGCTAATTCCTTAATAACATCAATCTGTCGCAATGCTCTGGCTAATTGTAGCAATTCTCTTGGATTGATCTTTTTTAATGGTATTTTAGAAACCAGCCTCTCCATGTCGCCGCACTGGCGCATCGCATGAAGAAATTTATTTCTAAGATCACTTTGGAGAATAAGAAATTCTACTACATCTAACCGTTCATTGATCTTATGGATATCCTTTAAAGGAAAAACCACCCATCTTTTTAATAAACGTGCACCCATTGGAGTGCAGGTATTGTCAATAGTTTTTAACAGGGTATTTCCATTCTCCACAGTACTATACAGCAATTCAAGATTGCGAATGGTGAATTTATCCATCCATAGATAATCATTCTGTTCAAGACGCTGAATAGAAGTTATATGTTGTAAGTTAGGATGTTCTGTTTCTTTTAAGTAATGTAAGATAGCCCCTGCTGCCACAAGGCCTAAATTCAGGTCTTCCACCCCAAAACCTTTAAGGGAATGGGTCCCAAAATGCTTTAAAAGACTTTCCTCAGCGTATGATTGCTGGAAAATCCACTCATCAAGTGTATAAGTATAATAACGTGATCCGAATTCCTCTTTGAACTTTTTTTGCTGGTGACGTTGAAAGATGATTTCTGCAGGTTTAAACCCACTCAATAGTTTATCAGTATATTCTTTATCACCTTCTGAGATGAGAAATTCACCCGTTGAAATGTCGAGAAAGGCCATCCCATACTTTTCATCATGGATATGCAAAGCTGCCAGGAAGTTATTAGAACTCAGGTCCAGCAATTTATCATTAGTAGCTGTTCCGGGGGTAACCATTTCTGTAACTCCCCGCTTCACGATACCTTTTACGGTTTTAGGATCCTCTAATTGATCGCATATTGCCACCCGGTATCCTGCCTTAACCAGCTTATGAAGGTAGGTATCCAGGGCGTGATGCGGGAAACCTGCAAGCTCATTTTCAGAAGCAGAGCCATTGTTTCTCTTGGTAAGTGTAATTCCTAGTACCTGTGAAGCAATCACAGCATCGCTGCCAAATGTTTCATAGAAATCTCCCACCCGGAATAAAAGAACAGCATCTGGATATTTCGCTTTGATGGCTTTATGCTGCTGCATTAAAGGTGTTTCGGAAGTTTGTGCTTTGCTCATGTGATTCAGGCAAAAATAAGTGCCACTTTAGGAAATCTGCCTATATAACCAGACTTTTTATCCACGAATGAAATGGCTGGTTACTTTTGCTGCAAAATTTTGAGTTAGGTGAGAAAACTGTCAATGAAAGAATTGAATCGTAAATCAGTTGAAGAATTCAGGGAATCAGCTAAAATGCCTATTGTAGCTGTTTTGGAAAACGTTAGGAGTGCATATAATGTGGGCAGCATTTTTCGTACAGCTGATGCTTTTTTAATCGAAGCTATTTATCTATGCGGCTATACTGCTTATCCTCCCCATAAGGAGATCAGAAAAACAGCTCTCGGCGCCGATGAAACCGTACATTGGAAACATTTTAACAATGTAAATAGTGCTTTAGAGGAATTGCGACAACAAGGATATCGAATTTTTGCAGTAGAACAGGCTATAAATAGTTTAAAATTGGATGATATTCAGCAATTTGAAGGCAAGCTTGCTGTAGTTTTTGGCAATGAGGTTACAGGAGTTGAACAAACAACCATAGAAAATTGTGATGGATGCCTGGAAATTCCACAATTTGGGATGAAACACTCTCTAAATGTTTCAGTGGCAGCAGGGGTAGTTCTTTGGGAACTTGTAAGGAATAAGCTACAAAAAGCAAAAGGGAAATAATATCATGATTTTTCTCATAGTTTTCAATTATTCAAATCACAAGTCTTGCTGAAAAAATTGAAATTACCTTTGCAACTTCCTTATGAATAGTATAAAAAATTATCTCTCTTTAATAAAATTTTCCCACACCATCTTTGCAATGCCTTTTGCCTTGATTGGTTATTTTTTAGGAATCGCTGATTTTACATCGATCGTTCCAGGCTGGCATACAAGGATATTTCCTATAAATATTGAATGGGATTTCATTTTGCTTAAACTTGGTCTCGTAATCCTGTGTATGGTATTCGCCAGGAGCGCCGCAATGGCCTTTAACCGGTACCTTGATTATAAATGGGATGCATTGAATCCGAGGACTGAAATCAGGGAAATACCCAAGGGTATTATTACCCCTTCAAATGCCTTAATTTTTACCATATTTAATTGTGGCTTATTTATTCTTACTACCTATTTTATAAACCATTTGTGTTTTTACTTATCTCCCGTAGCACTTATTGTGGTTTTAGGTTACAGTTATACGAAACGTTTTACTGCCTTATGTCACATTATTCTGGGTATAGGTTTGGCTTTAGCACCTATAGGGGCATATTTAGCTGTTACCGGAAGCTTTCACTGGTTACCAATTCTTTTTTCATTCGCAGTATTATTTTGGGTAAGTGGTTTTGATATTATTTATGCATTACAGGATGTGGAATTTGATCAATCTCAAAGTCTTTATTCGATTCCAGCCGTCTTGGGTAAGGAAAGTGGATTAAGAATTTCAGAAATATTGCATCTGCTGAGTTTGGCAACCGTAGTTCTTGCAGGTAAATTAGGATTCTTTGGCTGGCTGTATTGGCTTGGTGTATTAGTATTTGGAATTTGCCTGGTTTATCAACACTCAATTGTTAAGCCTAATGATCTTAGGAGAGTGAACCTAGCATTTATGACAATGAATGGTATAGCCAGCGTTGTTTTTGCCGTATTTGTTATATCTGACTTATTTGTTAAATAAATTACTTGTTGATTTTATCTATCTTGTTTTATTAGGTTTAATTATGGGTAGGTTACTAGCAATAGATTATGGTAAAGTTAGAAGCGGAATTGCTGTTTCTGACCCCTTGAAAATTATAGCTTCCGGCCTAACAACAGTGGAGACACCGAAACTGATTGGCTTTTTAAAGGAATATTTCAATAAAGAACAGGTGGAAAGGGTAATTATTGGAATGCCTGTAAATTGGAATGACACTGCTACACATGCAACCCCTTTTGTACAGAAGTTTATAATAGCATTCAAAAAATTCTTTCCTTCCATTCCTATCCATGAAGTTGATGAAAGATTTACTTCCAAATTAGCTTCTCAGGCAATGATTGATATGGGGCTAAATAAAAAACAAAGGCAAGTAAAAGAAACTGTAGATGAGATAGCCGCCACTATTCTTCTTCAGGAATTTATGCAATACAACCAACATTAACTGTTAATAGGTTTACAAGGAGTTTCTGGCATTGGTCATTACTTTATTTTTGTGCCTGGAACATATACAAATTAATAACAATGATTTTACCTATAGTAGCTTATGGCAATCCTATTTTACGAAAAGTAGGAAATGATATTGAGGCCAACTATCCTAACCTGGACAAATTAATTGAAGATATGTGGGAGACTATGTACGCCAGTAATGGCGTTGGCCTTGCAGCTCCTCAAATAGGTCGGGACATCAGGCTTTTTGTAATGGATAGTGCCCAGATATTTGCTAATATGGATGAAAAAGATAGGGAAGAGGAAAATTATCCAGATGCTCCGGGAATTAAACAAGTTTTCATTAATGCTCATGTTATTGAAGAACTTGGTGATGATTGGGCATATAATGAAGGATGTTTAAGCATTCCAAAGATCAGGGAAGACATTTATCGGGCTGAAGAAGTAACCCTTGAATACATGGATCAAAACTTTAAGAAACATACTAAAACATTTAATGGCGTTACTGCCCGGATCATCCTCCATGAATATGATCATATTGATGGAAAACTCTTTATTGATTACCTGTCGCCATTAAAAAGAAAGTTGCTCAAAAGAAAACTCGATGACATCTCCAGGGGAAATATAAAAGTGGATTATAAAATGTCTTTTTCAAAATAGTTATTTTAAAGAAAAATGGATATCATTCCATATGATGCTATGGTTCTTTGCATTCAATTATGGTAAATATTATAAGATTACTTTTTTGTTTCATTACAATATCCTGTTTTGGGCAAAGCGATACATCAGAAATAAATACTTTAAGTAAAGTAACCGTTATGAGCGAGGTTGTTATCCGCAACGACCTTAATGTTATGAACTTTCTCAGGAGAGTTAAGGAAGACTCCAGCTTTTATAAGGCTTTTAGAACACTACACCTGGTTGGATATACATCCATAAATGACATTAGGATGATGGATAAATCGGGGCAAATAATTGCATCCCTGAATAGTAAAACCAGGCAACATAGGGTTGATGGTTGCCGTACAATGGAGGTCTTACAAGAACAAATGCAGGGCGAAATAATGGAATATTATACAGCTGCTTTATATTCAAGCCTTTTTTTTACCACTGGAAAAATTTGCAATGAAAATAATATAGTTCACGGAATAGAGCGGAGTATTAAGGATAAATCCGGTCTTGCGAAACATAAGGAACAATTAAAAATGCTATTTTTTGATCCTGGTAAAAAGATTCCTGGAATACCTTTTATGGGAGATAAGGTGGATATTTTTGATCCGGGTATGTTCAGGTACTATGATTACCTGATAGATATGGGAGAAATGAGTGGACAGAATTGCTATGTATTTACTATTAGAGCAAAAGAAGGCCTAAAAAATTCAGATAGGAACAAGATTGTTTTTGATAACATAACCACATGGTTTAACGCTAAAACCATGGAAATAGTAGGTAGGAATTATGATCTGAGTTATAATACTCCTGTTTATGATTTTAATGTACACATGGAAGTGGAAATGACAAAATTTGGGGAATGGCTGATTCCCCAGGTACTACGATATAAAGGTGATTGGAAAGTGCTTTTCAAAAAAAGAGAAAGAGGAACTTTTACAGCTACTTTATATGATTTTAAAAAAGAGTGATTAACTACTCATTAAACCTTAATTGTTTTAACATAGCCTCTCCATTTTTCAATCACTTCGCTTATATCTTTCGGTAGCTCTGTTTCAAAAAAAACTTCTTCACCTGTTCCAGGGTGAATAAAACCAAGTGTTTTTGCATGTAAGGCTTGTCTTTGGCAAACCATAAAGCAATTATCAACAAACTGTTTATACTTGCTGAAAATGGTTCCTTTTACAATTTTGTCACCTCCATAAAAGTCATCGTTAAACAAAGGATGGCCTATGTGCTTCATATGTACCCTTATCTGGTGTGTCCTTCCTGTTTCCAAAATGCATTGCACCAAGGTTACATAATTAAATCTTTCTAAAACCGAATAATGAGTTATAGCTTCTTTCCCATGATCCCCTTCAGGGTACGCTTCAAATAGTTTTCTATACCTTAAATTGCGACCTACATTTGCTATGACAGTTCCGGAATCATTTTGAATGTCACCCCAGACCAGTGCCATATATTTTCTTTTTACGGTATGGTCATAAAATTGTTTTGCCAGGTGGCGCATCGCTTTATCATTCTTTGCCAGTACTAATAATCCACTGGTATTTTTGTCAATTCTGTGAACAAGGCCAAAGCGGGGCAATATGTCTTCCGTAATATTTGGGCTCTTTTGTTGAAGATACCATGCAATACCATTGAGAAGAGTACCATTATAATTTCCACTTCCGGGATGAACTACCATTCCTGCAGGTTTATTCACAATAATGATATCATCGTCCTCAAAAACAATATTTAAAGGAATTTTTTCAGGTACAATTTCTGTTGATTCAGGTGAAAGATCAGAATATATTACAATTTGATCAAATGGCTTCACCTTATAGTTTTGTTTAACTTCCTTATTGTTTACCAATACCAGGCCGGTATTGATAGCACGTTGAAGTTTATTTCTTGTCGCCCCTTCCAGGCGATTCATTAGAAACTTATCAATACGAAACGGCTCCTGACCTTTATCTATAGTGAAAATGAATCTTTCATAGAGTTCATCATTATTCTCCTGCTGTTCCTCATTTAAGGGGTTCAATGGTTCCTTATCCATATAATGCAAAAATAAAGGGAGTAAAGTTGGTATTTTTGAGATATGGATGCCAATATTGTGGAATGCAGGGACCTGGCGATCATGGATTATAAGGAAGCCTGGGATTATCAGGAAAATTTATTGAAAAGAAACCTTGATATTAAAGCTGGTTTAAGTCAGTTTTCAGAGGGCCCTGAAAAGCTACGTACTCAAAATTATTTATTGTTTGTTGAGCACCCTCCCGTTTATACCCTGGGTAAAAGTGGTAAGATTGACCATGTCTTGATCAGTGAAAGCCAACGTATAAATATGGGAATACAATTTTACCATACAAATAGGGGAGGTGATATTACCTTTCACGGTCCTGAACAAATAGTGGGATATCCTATTCTTGATCTTGAAAATTTCTATACTGATATTGGGAGATATCTGCGTGATTTAGAAGAAGTAATTATTCTCACTCTCAAAGATTTTGGTATCGATGGACAAAGATCTAAAGGAGAAACAGGTGTTTGGATTGATAGCTCAATTAAGGGTAAAGAACGTAAAATCTGTGCAATGGGTGTTCGGTGTAGCAGGTGGATTACCATGCATGGATTTGCTCTAAATGTAAATACAGACCTGAAGTATTTTGATCACATCATTCCATGTGGCATTGAAAATAAAAAAGTCACTTCAATGAAAGAGGAACTAGGATATTCCATTGATGTATCATCGGTAAAAGAAAAGATCATCAAATATTTCGAAATAATATTTAATGTGAAAGTTATTGCTGCTTAAAATTCCTTAGAAAGATAAAACTTATTTTTTTCTACTAATTTTTCATCGCTATACAATTCAAACTTAAACCATCCTGAATGTATAAAGTTTGTTTTATCAAGCGTTAAAGCAGGTTCTTTAATGCTTTTGATCTCAAATAGCAGGTCGTCATTTTCCTCAAAGAACTTAATGTGATATTTCTTTTTGTCAGCATCTGGCAGATTTATAAAAACATATCCATCCTTATTAGTATACACATAAAATGATGGTACAAAATCCGGTTTTTTAGGAATAGGTTTATTTATTATGTCTTCTTTAAATTTAGGTTGGTTTACAACCGGAGTTAAAATCACAGAGGAGTCGATGAAAGGTTTTTTTGGTTGAGTAACAAAAAACTCTCCTTTATCCAGGTTGATAAATAGCCTGTAAAACATATGGTCATTTGCAGCTTTTGTATCAGCAAAACCATTTTGTATCGCGCTTGGATCTGCAACACTTAAAATGGTTTTATAATTTTTTAAACTATCAAATGATCGTTGAATCGAAATTTGTTTGGTAACAGGATAATTGTTTACCCAACCAATAATAATTCGATTGCTCCCCGCATTTCTGACAGAAAATTTTGGTAGGGTATCCTGTGCGATAGCACCAGAGAAACCAACCAACATCAGGATTATTAAAAAGTACAGATAAATAAAACGCATAAAAAGACTTTAACTACCAGTTTTACAAGCCATGCAAATATAATTGCAGGCTGGTTTTAAACTTAAAATATTAACGTTCCCTTCGGTAGGGATAAATTTCCCTGTAACCCCCCACTATGGATGCAAAGAATATTGTTCTCTTTATTTAGTGCATCTTTGGAAAGCAGGTCATGTAAAGCAAAAAATAACTTTCCGGTATATACAAAATCAGTTGGTATTCCGTATTGTTCATACCAATTATTCATAAATCGTATCAATTCCGGGTTATATTTAGCATAACCTCCAAAATGATAGTTGTAGTTTAATTCGAAATCATGCCTGTCTGTCAGCACTAAAGCTTTTATTTTTTGTTCCAGGGAATCGTCTTTCAATACCGGAATACCTATAATTTTTTGCCCTGGTAATGCCCCTGCTATCAGGCCACTTAGCATGGTGCCGGTACCTACAGCTGCTATAATATGTGTATATTCATTTTTATCTGTTTCCTTTATTATATCGCGTGCCCCCATCATCCCCTTCATTCCATAACCTCCTTCATCCACTATTGAATATTCGGATAAGTCAATCCTTGAGAAAACTTGTTCAGGTATATATTTTTGTTTATAGTCACCTCTTGTTACGAAGTGCAATTGCATACTATAATCGAGCGCTTGTTGAAGCGTGTGTGAAAGTATTTTCGGTCTTTCCCCACGAATAATTCCTATACTTTTTAAATTATAGTATTTACAGGTTGCGGCTGTGGCTACAATATGATTAGAATAAGGCCCCCCATAGGTTAAAATCCCTTTTTTGTTGTTTTCTAGAGCGTCTGAAACATATTTCTTTAATTTAAACCACTTATTTCCTGAAACTACCGGGTGAATTTCATCCAATCTCAATACATCCACCGTGGTATGAAATTTATAGTTTAGGGTAATGGGGACGACTTTACTTTTTTGGAATGGGATAAAACTCATTATCAGGCAAAATTCTAATTTATTTAATTTCGGGCCCGATTTAAAAATCATATATGAAACCTACATTAGTAATTATGGCAGCCGGCATGGCATCGAGATACGGAAGTATGAAACAAATTCAACAGTTTGGACCAAGTGGTGAAACCATTATGGATTATTCCATCTTTGATGCAATAAAGGCAGGCTTCCAGAAAGTGGTATTCATCATCAGGGAAGATTTTGCTGATGACTTTAAGGAAATATTTGAGCCGAAGCTGAATGGTAAGATTGAAACAGAGTATGTATTTCAGGAAATGGACAAATACCTGGAAGGTTATGAAGTTCCCGAAAACAGGACTAAGCCCTGGGGAACCTCTCACGCTATTATGTGTGCAAAAGAGGCAGTGGATGGACCATTTGCAGTTATAAATGCAGATGATTTTTATGGTAATGATGCCTTTCAGAAGGCTTGCCAGTTTTTAAAAACTGAATGCAAAGAGGATGTTTACGCTATTATTGGGTATGAGTTGGCAAAAACTTTATCTGAAAATGGATCTGTAAGTCGGGGTGTTTGTGAAGTTGATAAAAACAACAACCTTGTAACTATCAATGAAAGATTGAAGATCTATAGGGAAAACGGAAATATTATTTACGAAGACCCTAATGGAGAAAAACACACCCTTCCTGAAGATTCTATGGCATCTATGAATTTTTGGTGCTTTCACCCATCTATATTTTCTTTTCTCCAGGCTGGATTTAAAACGTTTCTGGTTGAAAATATTGAAAATCCAAAGTCAGAATACCTCATACCTTTTTCTGCTGATCAGTTTATAAAAAAAGATCTTGGGGTCATTAAAGTTATACCAACATCCTCTCAATGGTTTGGTGTTACCTATAAGGAAGATGCACCGGTTGTACAAAAAAGTTTGAGTGAATTGGTTGCTAAAGGTGCTTATCCAAAAAGCCTGTGGAATATTTCTTCTAACGTATAATAGATTTTTCAATAAATCAAAAAAGGTCCTTTCATAAGGACCTTTTTTTATTATGTCATGGTTTATCTTTAATCAACTTTAACCATAAAAACAAAGTTAGAAATTTTCTTTACCTGTTGCATTCTTTCTGTTCCTTTAAGTGTGGATACAGATGGAGTTTTTATATTTTTGAAAGAAGTGTCTTTTTGCAATTCATTCAGCGCGGTAAGGATATATTTCGAATGAATGGCAAATACTGCGCCTTCAACTGTGTTTTGTTTGGCACTCAAAATTCCAATGATTTCACCATTTCTATTTAGGATCGGGCTTCCACTATTACCTCTATTGGCAGGAACGGTTATCTGGCAACTTAACGTATCACCGTTATAACCAGTTTTTGCCGACAAATAACCTTCTCCATAAACAATATCATTACGTGGATAACCCAATGTGTAAATAGGTTCTGCAATATCCCCTCCATAACGTTTGATAGAATAGGGTATAGATCCCGGTGATTTATAACGAGGATCATTGATTTTTAAGATAGCAATATCCTTTTGCGCATCGCTGTAAACAATTACTGCATTTAAATCAACCCCATTGTTATCCTGAACTGCAATATGTTTGGCATCTTCTATCACATGTTGGTTCGTGACAATATAACCTTTACTATCAAGTAAGAAACCCGTACCTCCACTTTTATAAGTTATAGGTGGTGTCTGAATCACTTCCTGGGTCTGATCTTTAACATTATCTATTTTTTGATTCAGCTCGTGGTTCTTGTTCTCCAGCTTTGAAATGCTTTGCTTTAATTCTCTTCTCAATGCCTGTACTTCCTGTGTAGGTTTGCCAGGTGAGAAGGACCAAACCAATGCGCTCATGGTTAATGCAGTTATTCCTGCAATTGACGCAGCAATAGCGGCTACTCGCTTATAGCGATTATATAAATAAATAATCTTAGCCTTTCCCTTCAGGCGGGGTGATTTGATGAGCCCTTTTTCAGCCAGGTGAATATGGTTCTCATTTAATAAGTTTTTAAAATTCCTGATTTCATCAAAGCGGTTCATTTGCTGTAAAAAGAAGGTATGCTCTACCACCATTTGATCAATTTCAGGATTGCTCTTGCGGAGCCCTTCAAAATGTACCCGCTCATCAGGAGTCATTTCTCCTGAAATGTAACGTTCAACCGCCTCAAGAATTTTAATGTCTTCTATCACAATGACTCGTTTTTATATTGAGAAAAGAAAAGTCTTTTTAAACGGACGAGGCACTTATACTTTTGATTTTTGGCATTCTCAGCATTAGTATATCCAAATCCGGTTGCTATATCTACCATCGTTCTTTTATGGATATAAAAAGCTTCCAATAAACTTTTACAAGGCTCTCCAAGGTTACTCATGGCCTTTTCCATCATGCCATATTCATTATTCCTTCGTTCATGATCATCCATTTCTTCATCCACCGGCACCATATCTGCATGCCCTTCAATAAGACTAAAACGGTTCTGATACATCAATTTCTTGAGCCAAATCCTCCGACTAACAGAATAGATGAACGTTTTAATCTGGCAATTCAATTCAAATGACCCGGATTGCACCTTTTCATACAATACGATCATGGCTTCCTGAAACACATCTTTGGCATCGTCTGGAGTGCCATTATTATTGATAATCAGGGCTTGAACAATATTGTAATTATCCTTATATATCGTTTCTACAGCCTTTTTATCATTTTTTGATAAGCCTAGAAGCAATGCCTTTTCGTTATTCTCTGCTTTCAATATCCTTAGTTAATACCAAAATCTAAAAATAGTAACCCAAACAGGTGTTAAAAAAAATATTTTAAAATAGGGGTTACCTTTTTTAAATATTGGTATTAATCTTATTATCTAGGCTAGGATATGAAAAAAGCTGGTTTTGTGATTATAGTGTTGGGAACCTTGATTTCTGGTTGTAGTGATAATGGAAGTTCTACCCGTGTGAAAATAGATTCGATAAGTAGAAAGTTTGATACTTCAGCGGAAAGAATTTGGGATTCCACAAAAGAAAAGGCAAAAGAAATAAAAGAAAAGATCGAAAATAAACTTGATCAAAAAGATTCTGCTTCAAAAAAGGCAGATAATAATTAACCTTAAAAACAAAAGAATGAAAAAGATTTTGATGGTTTTAGCAGTAGCTGGTGCTTTAACTGCATGTAATAACAGTGCGGATAACGCTAAAGATTCTATGGACTCTGCAGCTTCTGAGCAAAAAGAAATGCTTGATTCTTCTGCAGACGCTACAAAAGATAAAATTGATTCTACTGTAGATGTTAAAAAAGATAAGATCGATTCTACTGTAGATGCTAAGAAAGATATGATCGATTCAACTAAGAAATAACCGATAATAGGTTTTAATCAGTAAATAGTCATTAACAAACAATCATAATTAATATCACGATGAAAAAAGTTCTTGGAATTATCGTAATTGCCGGTTCATTAGTTGCTTGTAACAGCAATAGCGAAAGCACTACAACTACAGACTCAACAACAACAACAACCACTACAGCCCCTGTAACTACTGACACAACAACAGTTACATCTGTAGATACAACTACCGTGAAAGCTGATACAACTCATGCTGCTACTGATACAATGAAGCACTAAGAGTTGTTTGATTGCCATCACGCAATTTTAATTGATTAGCAAGGCAAGCAATCCTTGGAAGCCATCCTGTTACAGGATGGTTTCTCTTTTTATCTCATATGGTGTATAAAATCAGCTTTTAATTATTGGGATAATTGTGAATAGTTTGCCTTAAAAGGCACAATTCCTTAATTATCTGTGCTACCAGTGATTTACCTTTGCCCAAATTTTTATATGAGTACGTTTGAAGAGTTAGGCCTGCAGGAAAACTTATTGAAATCTGTAGGTGAGCTAGGTTTCACCCAACCAACCCCCATCCAGGAAAAAGCCATCCCGGTTTTATTGTCAGGGACTAAAGACCTGATAGGATTGGCACAGACCGGCACCGGTAAAACAGCCGCTTTTGGCTTGCCATTATTGCAATTAATTGAAACTAAAGAAAAATATCCCCAGGCATTGATCATATGTCCAACACGTGAATTATGTCTACAGATCGTTAATGAAATTGAATTGTTTAAAAAACACCTTGCAGGTGTTCATGTAGTTGCTGTTTATGGGGGATCCTCCATTTCTATGCAGATCAGGGATATACGTCGTGGTGTTCATATAATAGTGGCCACGCCCGGCCGTTTGATAGATCTCATTGAGAGAAAAGCTATCAATCTCGAACAAATAAAATACGTGGTTCTGGATGAGGCAGATGAAATGTTGAACATGGGTTTCCAGGAGGATATCGAATTCATCTTGCAAAATACACCTCAACGTGACAGTACTTGGCTTTTTAGCGCAACCATGCCTTCCGAAATTCGTAAGGTTAGTAAAAAATATATGCAGACCCCAGTCGAAATAACTGTGGGAAAAATGAACACTGCAAATAAGAA
Organism: Bacteroidota bacterium; assembly: GCA_023415275.1. Taxonomy (GTDB): domain Bacteria; phylum Bacteroidota; class Bacteroidia; order Chitinophagales; family Chitinophagaceae; genus Flavisolibacter. The sequence continues at coordinate 30,905 of JAEZLJ010000131.1, read as the reverse complement.
TGTTGATCATCAATATTTTGTAACAACTGCTTCCCATAGATACGAGGCATTAAAAAGGTTGATAGATTTTAATCCAGGTATGTATGGGATCATTTTTACACGAACAAAAGCTGATGCACAGGAGATTGCTGAGAAACTGACAAGAGAAGGATATGATATTGATGCGCTTCACGGAGATCTTACGCAAGCTCAGCGTAATAAAGTAATGGATGAGTTTCGCGAGAAGACCCTACAATTACTTATAGCAACAGATGTGGCTGCCAGGGGTATTGATGTACAGGGCATAACCCATGTAATCAATTTTGAACTGCCTGATGATGTTGAGGTATATACCCATAGAAGTGGAAGAACGGGAAGGGCAGGAAAGACCGGGGTTTGTATGTCTATAGTGCACTCAAGGGAAATTGGCCGTATTAGGCAAATTGAAAGAATGGTGCAGGTACCATTTCATAAACTTGAGATTCCTTCGGGTAAAGATGTCTGCAGAAAGCAATTCTTTTATTTTATGGATAAATTGCTGCAAACAGATATTAGCCATGGAGATTATGAGACTTATCTTCCCATGCTCCAGGAAAAATTTGCTGATGTCAGCAAGGATGAAGTACTGAAAAGAGTTGCAGCACTTGAATTTGACAGATTCTTAAAATACTACGAGAATTCTGAAGATCTGAATGCGCGTGAAAGGAAGGATGATAGATCCAGGATGGGAACTGATGGCAGGGGTGATCGGTCCGGGGATAGAAGGCGTGATACTCGTGGCAGGGAATTTAGTGGCAGCGGTAATTCTACCAGGTTATTTGTTAACCTTGGAACTAAAGACGGGTTTTATAAAGCAAGTTTTCTCCAGTTTATTCTTGATATGAGTGATTTGTCAAAAGATGTGCTGGGTAGGATCGATATGAAGGAAATGAATAGCTGGATAGAAATTGATAAAAATGCGGCTCAAAAAATGATCGGTTCTATTGATGGTAAGAAGTATAAAGGACGCAGATTACGTATGAATGAAGCTGATTCTGTTCGCAGATAAAAAATTTGTTCTTTTTAAAATGATTTTTATATTTGTCAGGCAATGACAATTACAAAAGCATACGGTTGCTATTTTAGTTTCTTCTATTTTAGTAGGAGCCGGGACTGCTTTTGTTGAAAATGAGTAAACCAATTCAGCATAAGAGATCCCGGCCAAATGGTCGGGATTTTTGTTTTCAATATGATTATGAAAGTTTCAATACAAGGATTTGAAGGCAGTTTTCACCAGATAGCGGCCAGGCAATTTTTTGGTAAGGACATCACAGTAGCTACCTGTGCTACATTCAGGGAAGTCATCGATCTTACATCTAATGGTAAAACTGATGCGGGGGTAATGGCTATTGAAAACTCTATTGCGGGAAGTATTTTGCCGAATTATAACTTACTGCAAAAATCTAATTTAAAAATTATAGGAGAGATTTATCTTCCCATCAGGCAGCATCTATTAGTCAACCCCGGAGTTGCTTTACATGAGATAAATGAAGTTCATTCACATCCAATGGCCATACAGCAATGCCTGGAATATTTGACTCAGTACAACTGGAAATTGGTAGAAACTGAGGATACCGCTTTGAGCGCCAAAAAAATCCATCAGCATAAAAATAAACATACAGCAGCCATTGCCGGTAAATTGGCTGCTGAACTTTTTGAACTGGATATTATTGCTGAAAACATACACACCGAAAAGCATAACTACACCAGGTTCTTAGTTTTAAATAAACAGGCTATTGATCAGCAGAATGCGGATAAAGCCTCCGTGAGTTTTGCTACTGATCATTCTAAAGGCAGTCTTGCCAGGGTTTTAACGACCATTGCTGATGGCGGGATTAATCTTAGCAAACTGCAAAGCTTCCCCATTCCTGGCAGCGATTGGAAATATAATTTCCACGCTGATATGGAATTTGATTCTATTCAGCAATTAGAAGATGTTATTGAAAAGATGAAGAAAATCACAGAGGCTATAAAGATCTATGGCGTTTACAAAAATGGCAATACAAAGAAAAGCGTATAAAAATGGAAGTAGCTAGCAGGTTAAACGGTATTGGAGAATATTATTTTTCGCAAAAGCTTCGCCAGATTGATGAACTGAATAAGGCTGGGGAAAATGTGATCAACCTTGGTATTGGTAGCCCTGATATGCCACCACACCCGGAGGTTATAAAAACCTTACAGGAAGAGGCAGTTAAGCCAAATGTACATGGATATCAAAGCTATAAGGGGATTCCGGTTTTTAGAAAAGCTATTGCAGATTGGTACTATAAGTGGTATGGAGTTTCATTGAATCCAGATTCAGAAATACTTCCCCTGATAGGTTCCAAAGAGGGAATCATGCATATCAGCATGACATTTTTGAATGAAGGAGACAAGGTATTAATCCCAAATCCCGGGTATCCCACCTATCAAAGCGCTACCAGGTTAGCTGGGGGTATTTGTATTGATTATGATCTGAAAGAATCTAATAATTGGGAGCCCGATCTTGAGGAGTTGGAAAGAATGGATCTAAGCCACGTAAAATTAATGTGGGTGAACTACCCTCATATGCCCACAGGTCAAAATGGGAACATGAAGCTTTTTGAGAAGCTTGTACTTTTTGCCAGGAAACATAACATATTACTTTGCCATGATAACCCTTATAGTTTCATCTTAAATAAGGAGACCCCGATCAGTTTATTGCGCATTGGCAATTCAAAAGATGTGGTTATTGAGTTGAATTCTCTAAGTAAATCGCACAATATGGCTGGATGGAGAGTCGCGATGATCACAGCTTCGGAAGATAATATTGGTAAAATATTGAGATTTAAAAGCAATATGGATAGTGGCATGTTTATGCCAGTCCAAATGGCAGCATCCAAAGCATTGACTTTAGATGAAAGCTGGCATGTTCAATTGAATAAGGTTTATTCAGCCAGGCGTGAAAAAGTTTATGGACTGCTGGATGCTTTAAACTGCAGGTACGATAAACAACAGGTGGGACTATTTATATGGGCCAAAATTCCAACGGAATTTAAGGATGGGTATGAGCTGAGCGATGAAGTATTGAGCAAGGCACGTGTATTTATCACACCCGGGGGTATTTTCGGTACTAATGGAAATGAATACATCAGGGTAAGCTTGTGCACCACTCAAGAAAAAATAACTGAGGCCTTACAAAGGATCACTAACAAAAGTGTTGAAAAATTATGATTGTTTCTATAATAGGCACAGGTTTGATTGGGGGCTCTTTTGCTATAGCATTAAGAGAAAATAAACTGACAGAGAAGATCATAGGCGTTGAATCTAATAGGGAACATGCAAATGAGGCTTTATCCCTTGGACTAGTTGATGAAATTTTGGATTGGCAAACGGCCATACCCCAATCAGATCTTGTAATCCTGTCAATTCCTGTTAACAGTGTTGAGAAATTATTGCCTTCCATATTGGACATAACGGACAAACAGGTTATCATGGATGTAGGTTCTATAAAGGAGGGAATATTGGCTGCGGTGGCAGATCATCCAAAGCGATCACGATTTGTGGCCACCCATCCTATGTGGGGTACTGAATATAGCGGCCCGGCTGCTGCTGTGAAGGGTGCATTTAAAGGGAAGGCTACTGTCATTTGCGACCAGGAAAATTCTGATAAAGATGCGGTTCAGTTGGTAGAACAACTTTACAGGACATTAGGAATGCACCTGGTATATATGAATGCCACAGAGCACGATGTTCATGTAGCTTATGTTAGCCATATCTCACATATTACTTCCTTTGCCCTTGCCAATACCGTTTTGGAAAAAGAAAGAGGGGAGGATGCCATATTTGAATTGGCCAGCGCTGGTTTTGAAAGTACAGTAAGACTGGCTAAAAGCAATGCTGCCATGTGGGTGCCAGTGCTGATGCAAAATAGGGAAAATGTGCTTGATGTACTGAATGAACACCTAAGCCAGCTTAGGAAATTCAAAGCTTGCCTGGAAAAAGAAAATTATCAGTATCTCCAGGAATTGATTGAAAATGCCAATAAAATAAAAAGAATCATAAAATAGAACTAATCCTAATTAGTATAGCCACTGATCTTACGATCTGGTTTGGCCATAAACAGAAAATCGTTATAATATGCAAACAACACAAAAAGTAAATGCAGACCTGGTAAAAGAAAAATGGAACAAACGTCCATTGATCATCTCAGGACCTTGCAGCGCCGAAACCGAAGAACAGGTTTTAGAAACAGCCTCAAGACTTGCCAAAACAGGCAAGGTAGACCTTTTACGCGCAGGTATATGGAAGCCCCGCACAAGACCAGGAAGTTTTGAAGGGATAGGCACCAAAGGTCTTCCCTGGTTGCAAAAAGCTAAAGAACTGACCGGAATTCCTACGGCAATTGAAGTGGCCACGGCCAAGCAGGTGGAAGATGCACTACATTTTGATGTTGATGTATTATGGGTAGGGGCTCGAACAACCGTCAATCCTTTTAGTGTGCAGGAAGTAGCCGATGCTTTACGTGGCGTGAATGTTCCTGTACTTATAAAAAATCCAATAAATCCTGATCTGGAATTATGGACCGGGGCCGTTGAAAGGGTGGCCAAGGCAGGTGTTAGTAATATTGGCCTGATACATAGAGGCTTTTCTTCCTATGGCAATACTGAATATCGTAATGCGCCCATGTGGCATCTTGCGATAGAAATGAAAAGACGTAATCCGGAATTGCCAATTATTAATGATCCTTCCCATATATGTGGACGAAGGGATATTTTACTGGAAGTGGCACAAAAAGCTATTGACCTGGATTACGATGGATTGATGATCGAAACACATATAGATCCGGATAATGCATGGAGTGATGCCAAACAGCAAATAACTCCCGAGCAACTAGCTTCAATGCTTGAAGAGATCATCTGGAGAAAAGAAGATGTTGCTTCCGAAGAATATCATGCGGCTCTCGAAAAATTAAGGCAACAGATCAATCACCTGGATGATGAGCTGATGTTTATATTAAGCCAGCGTATGAAGATCGCCGAAAAGATCGCTACTTATAAAAAGGAAAACAATATTACCATCCTTCAAACAAAACGATGGAACGAAATTCTTGAACGCGCCTGTACAAAAGGAGAGAAGCTAGGGTTGAGTAAGGAGTTTATTACTAAATATTTCGACGCTGTGCACCTGGAGAGCATTACCCATCAGACTAAAATATTCAACGATTAATGGATCAGAAAACTTTTCGCTTCAGCACCTCCTCCGTTAATTATTTCTTCCAGGCCGGAATGGCCCAGCTAAAATCAATTGTTGATCAAAAGAACACCATCATTCTTACTGACGAAAATGTTTTTGAAGGTCATACCAAAAAGTTTAAAAATTGGAACACAATAGTTTTAAAGCCAGGTGAAGAATTCAAAGTGAAGGAAACCGTGGATTCGGTTATCGAACAATTGATTGATATAGGTGCAGACAGGCAGACAACCCTGGTGGGCGTGGGCGGGGGTGTCATCACGGACCTGGCCGGGTATGTGGCTTCAATCTACATGAGAGGTATTAACTTTGGATTCATTCCGACTACTTTATTGTCCCTCGTAGATGCTTCAATAGGCGGTAAAAATGGAATTGATGTAGGTGTTTATAAAAACATGGTTGGCGCTATCAGGCAACCCTCTTTTATTCTGCAGGATCTGCAATTTCTAAACACCTTACCGAGCCAGGAATGGCAAAACGGTTTTGCAGAGATCATCAAACATGCCTGTATAAAGGATGCTTCCATGTTTAGAAACCTGGAATTGAATGACCTCGAACACTATATCAAAAAGAAAAAGGAAACTTCAAACCTTATACGTAGGAATGTTCTGATCAAGACCAAAGTGGTCATGCAGGATGAATTCGAAAAAGGTGATCGCAAGCTGCTTAATTTTGGGCATACCCTGGGCCACGCCTTAGAAAACCAGTATGAACTTTCTCATGGACAAGCTATTTCTATAGGCATGACATTCGCCTCGGACCTTTCTAATACCATAAACGGATTTAAACACCCACAAAAGGTATCAGGTGTTTTAGCTCAATATGGTCTTCCTACTTACGCCAACTTTGATAAGGAAAAAGTGATCGATGTTTTAAAACGAGATAAGAAAAAAGTAAGTAATGCTATCAACTTTATCTTATTGGAGAAAATTGGGAAAGGAGTGATAGAAAAAATATCTATAGACCAAATATATAGCACTTTGTAATGAATGTAACTATACATCCCGGCTCATTAAATGGAATGATTACTGCGCCAGCCTCTAAAAGTGCTATGCAAAGAGCTTGTGCAGCAGCGCTCATTAAAACTGGTAAAACTATTTTGGACAACCCGGGTGTTTCTGCCGATGATCATGCAGCACTGGAAATCATTAAACAGTTGGGTGCCTCCATTGAAAAATCAGGCACAAATATCATTATTGAAAGTAAAGGGGTACAACCTATATCCACTGGTATAAATTGTGGAGAAAGCGGTTTATCAGTTCGTATGTTCACGCCCATCGCAGCCTTGAGCAAAGACACCATTACAATTAATGGAGAAGGTAGCTTATTGAACAGACCTTTGTCCTTTTTTAGCAAGGTGCTGCCAGAACTTAAGGTTCATGTAACTTCCAATAATGGCTTATTACCATTAACCATAAAGGGCCCATTGGTTCCTGGCAATATTACAGTGGATGGATCATTGTCATCCCAGTTCCTCACAGGATTGTTGATGGCTTTTTCAGGTGCCAATGCCAGTGATATTACTATTCAGGTGGAGAACCTGAATAGTAAACCTTATATCGACCTTACCTTAAAGGTTATGACTGAATTTGGATTGCATGTCCCTATAAATGATCAGTATCAGAAATTTTATTTTCCAAAGCAGTCCATTGCAGCATTTTCCAATAAGGAGATCAATTACACAATAGAAAGTGACTGGAGCGGTGGTGCATTCTTGCTCGTGGCAGCTGCCATAGCTGGAAACATTACAGTAAAAGGATTGGATATGTTTTCAACACAAGCCGATAAGGCTGTTATACAGGCATTGCATCAAACCGGGGTTTCCATGAGTATCAGGGAAACTGAATTGGAGATCATTAAAACTCCTCTAAAGCCTTTCCATTTTAATGCTACTGATTGTCCCGATCTTTTTCCCCCATTGGTAAGTTTAGCAGCTTACTGTTCGGGCACTTCGGTGATTGAGGGCGTTCATCGCTTAACTCATAAAGAAAGTAATCGTGCACTAACCTTACAGGAAGAATTCGCAAAAATGGGAATAGAAATCACGCTTCAGGATGACTACATGGTGATTAAAGGGGGCACAGGAATTAAACCAGCTTTCACGCATTCACATCATGACCATAGAATAGCAATGGCTTGTGCAGTGGCAGCTTTAGGTGCTGAAGGGCCGGTCACAATCGCGGATGCAGAAGCAGTAAATAAATCGTACCCTGGGTTTTATAATGATCTTAGCGCATTAAATGCTACTATATTTAAACATAATTAAATTTATTGCATGAATTCCTTTGGGCAAATATTCAGAACCTCAATTTTTGGTGAATCACATGGGCCTTCCGTGGGCATTTCAATAGATGGAGTTCCTGCAGGTCTTCCCATTGGGGCGGAAGATTTTGTGGCAGATATTGAAAGAAGGAAAGGAGGTTCGCAAAAAGGTACTACTCCAAGGAAAGAAGATGATTTACCCATATTCATTTCTGGTGTATTCAATAATAAAACGACAGGTGCGCCTTTAACCATTTTATTTGAAAATAAGAATACCCGCTCTGGAGACTACGAAAAGCAAAGAGCTATTCCAAGGCCTGGACACGCTGATTTTGTGGCGCATAAAAAATACGGAGCATTCGAAGATTTTAGAGGTGGGGGACATTTTAGTGGTAGATTAACGGTATGCCTGGTTGCAGCAGGAGTCATAGCTAAAAAGTTATTACGCGATATTACCATATCCGCCCAAATCACAGAGGTTGGAGGAGAGAAGGATATTGAAAAGGGATTGCAAAAGGCTATTGATGCCAAAGATTCAGTTGGTGGTATCGTTGAATGCCGGGTCACGGGAATTCCATTAGGATTGGGCGAACCTTTTTTTAACTCCGTAGAGTCTTTGATAAGTCATGCGGCATTCTCTATCCCTGCTATAAAAGGTATTGAATTCGGTGTAGGTTTTAAAGCTGCTCAAATGTTTGGTAGTGATCACAATGATGCTATGGATACTGCTACAGGTCATACCCGCACCAATCATGCAGGCGGTATTGTTGGCGGCATTAGTAATGGTAATGATATCATATTCAGAGTTGTTGTAAAGCCGACTTCTTCTACTCCAAAAGAACAGGAATCCTGGATTTGGGAGATTGGCACAGTGGAGAAATTTTCAGTCAAAGGACGACATGATCTTTGCATCGCCTTACGTGTACCCCCGGTTTTGGAAGCAATAACGGCAATGGTGCTTGCCGACCTTTTACTACTTGAACAAAAGCTTTCAAGAGTGGTTAATTCTTAATGAAATAAAAAATTGATTGGATTTTCTGTAAAGTCTTTTTAAAGATGGCCCGGAAGAGGTCTGTCCATTATACTTTCTCAATAATTAGTTTTATTTTTCTGCAGATTTATTAAGATTAATCATAATAATTTATCAAAAGCCCTTTTCTGAACAGCAAAATATTTATTTTGTATGGTCGTTAAGCTATATAACCTATGATTAAACCTAAACATGACCTTTTTCTAACCGGCATTATAGCTTTATTATTTTTCCTTCCCATTATTTTAATAAGTGCCTGTAATGATCATCCAGTCACCATAGAGGAAAAAAAGATTGTGGCAAAAGCAGAAGACATTAATGTTAGTGCTGAAGATATCATTGAAGGCACACTTAAAGATGTTCTTCAAAATAACAAGCAGATAGATGATTCCTTCCAGCTGAAAAATGCTTCAATTCTCCAGTCCATTTATAATGAATATTCTTTTCAACCAATATGGTCCAAGAAAGGTAGCTTTTTAAACAATGGTGACTCTCTTTTTCAATTAATTGACAGTGCCCGCAATTACGGATTGTTTCCTGAAGACTATTATAACGTGACTCTTGGTGGCCTGAAAAAGCAACTCAAACTGGATACTTCTTCTCAGGTCAAACTTGATGCTGCCAAATGGGCTTATAGTGATTTGCTCCTTACTTCTGCTTTTGTTCAAATAGTAAAGGACCTGTCAAAAGGCAGGTTGCTTCCGGATAGTTTATTAGCAACAGATTCTGTACTAACTCCCGCCTTTTTTACATCCCAAATAAAACAATTTAAAAGTGTAACAATTGATTCCTTCACCACTCTATTAGAACCTGTTAATCCAGGCTACCAGAAATTAAAAACCGGTTTAAAGAAATTTCTTACAAAAGCTCATTTTAAAGATTACACTATAATAAAGCCAAAAGATAGCTTGCAGTTCCCGCAACTGGTATATAAAAGACTTTCTGAAGATGATTCTTCGTTGATGCATATTGCTGACCCTGACTCCATTGAAGTAGCCAAAGCGATAAGGAAATATCAAAAAAAGAAAAACCTGAAAGCTGATGGCTTAATATCAACGTCATTGATCGACAGGCTCAATAATACGGATAAGGAAAAGTTCATTAGGATTGCTATTACATTGGATAAGTATAAAATGTTGCAACCCCTGCCAACCCAGTATATATGGGTAAATATTCCAGCATATTACCTCCAGGTAATAGACAGCGACACCGTGGTGTTGACATCCAGGGTAGTAGTAGGAAAGCCTGAAACTAAAACTCCTTTGATCACTAGCGCCATTACCGATTTGATCACTTATCCTAAATGGCACATACCTGAAAGCATTATCAAAAAAGATATATTACCAGGATTAAAGCGTGATCCTGGCTATACCATCAGGAAAGGATTTACCTTATTTGATGAGGAGGGTAATGAAGTTGATCCATATAAGGTGACGTGGGCAAAGTATAAGGAAGGAATACCCTATAGTGTAGTGCAGGGAAGTGGCGATGAAAATGCTTTAGGGGTAATGAAGTTTAATTTTCCTAATAAATATTCAGTTTATTTACATGATACCAACCAACGGTATTTATTCAGTAAATCTAAACGGGCACTCAGCCATGGTTGTGTGCGGGTGCAGGCCTGGCAGGAATTAACTCATTTTATTTTACGCAATGACAGTTTATACGGTAATAAATTTATTCCAATAGATACAGTGAACAATTGGCTGGTTTTAAAGGAAAAACATTTGATACCAGTGAGGAAAAAGATCCCGTTATTTATCAGGTATTTTACCTGCGATGTAGAAAAAGATAATGTTGTGTTTTACGATGATGTTTATGGAGATGACAGGAGAATAAGAGAAAAGATTTTTTCAGATAAATAATTCCTATGAAATATGTTATCCTGTTTTATTACATCTTTCATCTTTCATTTGGCCTTAGCTGGGAAGCTTCATCAAAAGCTAATAACGCTTATTTTGATCCAAAACCAAAGGTCTATTATGGCATAGCCAGTTATTATGCAGATAAATTCAACGGCAGGCCTACAGCCAACGGTGAGATTTATGACCATAATAAGTTGACCGCCGCCTGCAACATCCTTCCGCTGGGCACCTGGATCCGGGTCACTAACCTCAAAAATAACAAATCAGTCATTGTTAAGACTAATGACAGGCTTCATCCAAGAATGAAACGTATAGTTGATCTTAGCAAATCTGCAGCAAAAAAATTGGCTTATACAGGCAGAGGTCTTACCCAGGTAAAAGTGGAAGTATTGGAAAAAGATCCTGGCTAGATCATCTTTTAAAGAAGGTGAAATATTTTCCTATTTTTATTGCAATGCATTTATTTTTGTCCCGCATAAACCAAACTACTTTTATGAAGAAAGTCGCGGCTTCCTTACTTATACTTGGTTGCTTGTTTCAATCCGTATCAGCACAGGAAAATACTATTCGGCCTAAAGCGATAGGTGTAAGTTTCTTTTTTAATGATTTCGTTACCCCGCAACGTATTCGCCAGGGTAGCCTGTCAAGGGTCTTCACCAATAATGAATGGGCAAAGTTTAGTGAAATGTCTCCAGGCATTGCGGTTACCTATTTTAACGGCCTGCGTAAATACATTGACTTTGCAGGTACCATTGGGATTTCTTTTCCTACCATTCCACTTCCTGCTAAAAATACTACCACTAACAGTGCTGCACTTTTCGAAGGAGATGCTTCATTTAACTTCAAGTTGCTTCCTGAAAAATATATTTTAACCCCTTATCTGATTGCAGGGGTAGGAGCCAGCAAGTATAAGAGCTATTACGGCGCCTTCGTTCCATTAGGCCTTGGCTTTAAGATCAACTTTTTTGATGAGGCTTCTTTATTCATATCTTCCCAATACCGTGTACCAGTTACCACGGAAACCAATAACTACCATTTTGTAAACAGCATTGGTATTTCAGGTGTTATTGCTAATAAAAAGGAACCTGTTGTAAAGGAAGTAGTACCTCCCGCTCCTGTGGATACTGATGGCGATGGTATTCCTGACAATTCAGATAAATGTCCTACAGTGGCAGGTACGCTTAAATATAATGGGTGCCCTGTACCTGATACAGATAACGATGGTATCAACGATGAAGAAGATGCTTGTCCAACTGTTGCAGGTTTGGCAAAATACAAGGGATGTCCAGTGCCGGATACTGACAAAGATGGTGTGAATGATGAAGAGGATAAATGCCCTTCAGTAGCAGGTGTGGCCCGATACAATGGTTGCCCGGTTCCTGATACGGATAATGATGGTGTAAATGATGAAGAAGATAAATGTCCAACAGTGGCAGGCACCAGGGAAAATAATGGTTGTCCTGAAGTGAAACAGGAAGTGATCGCTAAAGTAAATTATGCGGCTAAGAACATTTTCTTTATCACTGGAAGCGCAAAGCTTTCTTCCAAATCTAATAAGGCCCTTGATGATATCGTTAAAATATTAAACGATGACAGCAATCTGAAACTTTCTATTGAAGGTCATACAGATAATGTGGGTAAAGCGGAATACAATCAAACATTAAGTGAACAGAGAGCTGCCAGTGTGAAGCAATACCTGGTTTCAAAAGGTATCGACGAATCACGGCTTACATCAGCTGGTTACGGCATGGATCAACCTGTTGCAGATAATAAAACTGCAGCTGGCCGTTCAAAGAATAGGAGAGTAGAACTCAAATTAGGCTACCAATAAATAACTTGCATCTTATAAGAAAAGAGGCTGTCTTTCCCGGACAGCCTCTTTCCATTAACAGTTATAAAGAATACATTGACAGTTTTAATTAGCTAAACCTGGCACTTACCACCAATTCTTTACTATTGCCCTGGTAGGTATAAAAGCCTTCGCCTGTTTTTACACCTAGTTTCCTGGCAGTTACCATATTAACCAATAAAGGACAGGGAGCGTATTTGGGGTGTCCAAATCCTTCATGAAGTACGTTTAAAATACTTAAACATACATCCAGCCCAATGAAGTCTGCCAGTTGAAGTGGACCCATCGGATGAGCCATACCCAACTTCATCACCGTATCAATAGCTTCCACACTGGCCACCCCTTCAAATAAACTATAGATGGCCTCATTAATCATAGGCATCAAAATTCTATTGGCAATAAACCCGGGATAATCATTTACGATACAGGGTACCTTGTTCAGACGCCTGCTTAAATCAACAATGGTTTCCGTAACTTCTTTTTTCGTACCATATCCATTGATCACTTCCACCAGTTTCATCACAGGCACAGGGTTCATAAAATGCATCCCTATTACCTGTCCTGGACGGGAGGTAACGGCCGCAATACTGGTGATGGATATTGAGGATGTGTTGGAGGCTAATATGCATCCCTCTGGTGCATGGGTATCCAGTATCCTAAAAATATTCAGCTTCAGGTCTTTATTTTCAGTTGCAGCCTCCACTACCAGGTCTGCAAACTTTACACCTTCTTCCAGGGATGTATGTGTAGTGATGTTGCTTAATGCTTCTTCCTTTGCTGCTGGTGTAAGTGTACCCTTAGCTACCTGGCGATCGAGGTTTTTTGTTATCGTAGCCAGTGCATTATTAAGCTGGTCAGCTGACACATCTATCAGCTTTACCTCAAACCCATATTGGGCAAACAGGTGAGCTATGCCGTTGCCCATGGTGCCTGCACCAATTACTGATACTCTATTCATATAGTCTTTTTATAGAAGCGCAAACCTAAGCAAAAATGAATTCCTTTACTCTTTTACATGGCAGGCAAAACGCGGTCTCTTATTTTTGAATGATGAACAAGGTTTTGATCACCGGCGCCAATGGCTTCCTGGGCTTTTATCTTACACGTTTGCTATTGCAAAATCAGTATAAAGTTACAGGCACTGGCAGGGGGCCTTGCCGCCTTCCTTTCCAGGAACAAAATTTCCAATACGTCACAATGGATTTTACCAGCAAGGAACAAGTGGAGCAGGTAATAGCCACCTCCAGGCCAGATATAGTCGTTCATGCCGGTGCCATCTCCAAACCTGATGAATGTGAGAAAAATAAGGAGAACGCTTTTCAAAACAATGTAGTCGGAACCATGCATTTATTAAAAGCAAGTGAAGCGATTGGATCCAAATTCATATTCCTGTCCACCGACTTTGTATTTGATGGAACCAAAGGCATGTATGAAGAAGATGATGAAAGACGAGCGGTAAATTATTATGGTGACACCAAGATTTTAGCCGAGGATCAAGTGATGCTATATCCTCATTCCTGGGCTATAGCCCGCACTGTATTGGTATATGGGAAACCTATTGCCAGCAGGGATAATCTTTTGACTGTAGTTGCCAAAGCCCTGGAAAAAGGTAATTCACTTTCTATCTTTTCTGACCAGGTGAGAACACCTACCTATGTTGAAGACCTTGCGCAGGGTATTCTTCAGATCATATTGAAAAATGCTATGGGTGTATATCATCTTTCGGGACAGGATGTTTTATCGCCCTACCAAATGGCTGTTCGGGTAGCTAACTATTTAAATTTGGACGCTGATTTGATTAAAAATATTACGGAAAAAGATTTACAGGAACCAGCAAAAAGACCCTTGAAAACTGGCTTTAACATCTCTAGGGCTCAAAAAGAATTAGATTTTCGACCTATTAGTTTCGAAGAAGGTTTGGAAAAAACCTTCATTGTTTAGAATTATAGCAGCTATAAGTAAGTTAAACCAGCATTTATTCTTTGGTATAGGCTTTTTCGCCAGCTTCCAGGGCGATGGTTAGATGGTTCTCGGGTGGAGGGATAGGACAGTTGTACCTGCCCGTAACATAAGCACAATATGGATTATAAGCTTTATTGAAATCCAGGATCACCTCGTTGCCATGAATGTCGTCAAAAGTCAGGTCCAGGTACCTGCCTCCATGGTAGGTTTCCTTACCGGATGTAGCGTCGGTAAAAGGCAGGAATAAATAGTTTTTATATTGATCATTTTGCAACAAGTCCTGTGATTGATATATACGTAGTTGCTGCGGCTTTCCAGCCACCTGAAAATGAAAAGTGCCATAAACCCGGTAAGTTTTCTTAAGTGTACCGGATGTCGGCATCAAAAACCAGGCATTGGATTCTGTTTTTTCAAACCTGGCTATAACCCTGTATTTCATGTTAATAGGAAAAAAGCTTAGCCGGTTTCTATCATCTCCTTTTACCACTTCATGTGTTGCCCGGTAATGAGCAATATACAAACCCATAGAATCCTCGTAACTCAGCTGGGCCAACGAATTCAGGCTCATGGCGCATAAGGCAATAAAAACTATAAGTTTCTGCATATAAATTATTCTTCTGCAAGGTCTTTTACTTGCAGGTAATGAGGCGCTAAGTTAGATGAGGAACAGAAAGATTCTTTATCGGTCCATGAAGAAAACCTGATCTTTTTACCATTTACAGCAAGGTTGGTTGGCATGTCAAGAATGAAAACTGCATTTCCGCAATGATAAATGGCTGATGAAATAACAGAAGTTTCCTTACTACATAAAAAAGAAAACCTTTTCGGATCCGGTTCTGCTAGTTTTACCAGGTAAGCACCTGGCGCACATCCTTCCTGTAATACTACTGTTCCTTTTACTATTTTCCTGTTTTCCTTGCTGCAGGAGTTAAATACCAGGGCTATTATCAAAAAGAAAATGCTTCGCATGGGTTTTTCATGTCCTGACAACCACAGCATGCCCGGCGTTGCATCAACTCATTAATAATACATTCACACTGCGTTGCAGGATATTGAACGCTATTTCTGCCATCAGGTTCTCTTTATCAAGTGTAGGATTCACCTCTGTAATCTCAAAACAGCAAACTTTCCTGTTCTGCATGAATTTGCTGATCAGGTCTTCGGCTTCCCTTTCCTTCAGTCCATTGCTTACAGGAGTGCCCGTTCCTTTGCTGATAGAAGAATCCAAACTGTCCACATCCAGCGAGATATAGATATCCGAGCAATCACTAAAATACCGGGTCACAGCTCTCACTATATTCTCCGGGCCTTTACTTCTTACTTCTTTGGTGGTGATTACCTTCATTCCATATTTATCAATCAGGTTCTTTTCTTCTTTTTCATAATCCCGCAATGAAATGTACACCACGTCTTCGGGCAACACCTTGGGCACTATCTTACCAATATTTTTCAGGTAGTTCCATTGTTTTACTGTTTCGGCATCAGGTTCATGTACGGCGCTTTCGCTATTGTCTTCATTGATGGCTGTAGCCAGCGACATGCCATGTAGATTACCAGAAGGGGTAGTGAAGGGAGTGTGCAAATCTGCATGGGCATCTATCCAAATTACACCAAGCTTACTTTTAGGCTTAGCCAGTTTGATGCCTGCCATAGTTGCACCGGCTATGGAATGATCTCCACTAAGGATAACAGGGAAAAAATTATTCTTGATAGAGTCAGATACCGCTTTGCTTACCTTATCATACATAGACACAATGCCTTTAATTCGCTTGGCATAAGGGGATTCAATAGCCTCGTATAATAGTTTATTTTCTGTAGGTATTTTTTCGGAGGGGAAATGAATAAAGAAATTACTCATAAAATCCAGGGCAGCGATCTTGATGGCTTCTATACCCAGGCTGGCGCCCCGGGTTCCTGCGCCTATTTCTGATGGAACTTCTATCAGTTTAATGTTCTTCATAAATAGCAAACAATCGTTAATAAAAAAACCTCCGGCCCGAAATTAGCCAAGGAGGTTCGTATAAAAAAGTTACTGGCCCTGCCAGGCTAATATTAGCCTTTGTCGCATTACGCCTGGTTTATATTTCGATGCAGGCGAATGAAACTAACTTATTCATGCGCAGCCAGCACCGGAATTTCGCTCTCTAAAACAAGCCTCTTCGTATTATTTCCCTTGATCAGGTTATTGATAAAGGAGTGCTTACGAGGAAAGGTTAAAACGAGATCAATATTTTTATCATCAATAAATTGGCGCAGAGTTTCATGAAAATCATAAGTGGTAATGAAATAAAACTCCGGATGAAACTCCTGGAACATCTCTAGCATGATCCTACGCTGTTCCAGGTATTCTTCACTTAAGGAAACATAAATCTCGCTGTTGATATTTACTATATGCAAGTTAGGCCCAAACAAGCTCAGGACCTTTTTCACTGGTACCAGGGGAATGGAATTCTGAACATCCTTGAAATCAGAAGCCAGCGCCACATTCCTGATCTGGTTAAACTTGGCATTCTGGGGAACCACCAGTACCGGGCATAAGTTCTTTTCGATCATTCTAAGCGAATTGCTGCTTGAAATGACCTGCTCCAGTTTATTCTTATCGTTTATAGACATGACCACCAACACGGCATCCATGTACCTTATTTTCCGGTCTAGACTTTCAATAAAATCAACACTTTCTTCAGCTATGGTCTCAATTTTGACAATACCTTCAGCCAATAACTGGTCTCTCAGCTCCTGAAGTTTGGTGTTGGCCTCGGCGGCTCCTTTTGGACTATCGTAGACATGGTACAATACCAGGGTGGTCTCGTATTGACCTGCTAACATTCTGGCAGCAAATTGTGCGGCATTCAGGGAAATTGGGCTAAAATCAGTTGGAACAATAATGTTCATAAACGTTGGAATTTTTGTTACGCTACAAAAGAAGTAAAAATTATCAGAGATTAAAAACCGCCCTGCATTGAAAGTTCATAATAATCAGACAATATTGCAGTCTAACCTGTGTAAAAATTGGGTATAAACACGGCAGGACTACTGTTAAATTGACGGATAGTATACATTCATTCCGTTATATTTGCCGGTCATAAAATAGCTGAAGAGTGCGACTAAAATCTCTGGAAATCAAGGGTTTTAAAAGCTTTGCTGATAAGACCCTGGTTAGTTTCGATGAAAACATCACCGGTATTGTAGGCCCCAATGGATGCGGTAAAAGCAATATTGTGGACAGTATTCGCTGGGTAATTGGCGAACAAAAGATATCTCATTTAAGATCCGAAAACCTGGAAAGCCTTGTTTTTAATGGATCTAAAACCAGGAGCGCCAGTGGCCTTGCCGAAGTGAGCCTGACCTTTGAAAATACCAAGAATCTGCTGCCTACAGAATTTACTACCATCACTATCACCCGCAAATTTTATAAAAATGGCGAAAGCGAATACCGCCTGAATGATGTGCAGTGCCGGTTGAAGGATATCCAAAATCTTTTTATGGATACGGGTATTTCTACGGACAGCTATGCCATCATAGAATTGGGAATGGTGGATGACCTGATCAAGGATAAAGAAAACAGTCGCCGCCGGATGTTGGAGCAGGCGGCAGGCATCTCAATATATAAGACCCGAAAGAAGGAAGCTAAACAAAAGCTCGATGCTACTGAGCAGGACCTGGCTCGTATTGAAGACCTGTTGTTCGAGATCAACAACCAGCTGAAAACACTGGAGAACCAGGCTAAAAAAGCACAGAAATATTACGAGATCAAAAAAGATTACAGGGAGATCAGTATAGAATTGGCCAAAGCTGCCCTGGAAGGCTTTAATATCACTTTCAAGTCACTTAATGAGCAGCATGATACCGAAACCGATAAGCGCATTGCTCTAGAGGCACTGGTTGCTGGTGAAGAAGCAAGCCTGGAACAGGAGAGAGTTGGATTCATCACCAGGGAAAAGGAATTACACAACCTGCAGCAGGGTTTTAATGAACTGGTGCAAACGGTAAGAACCCGTGAGAATGAAAAGAACCTGGCAGCACAGCGGCTTGAGTACCTGAAGGAAAGAGTAACTAATCTTTCCCAGTTTCTGGGTAAAGCAGAAGGCCAGATCACAGGTATAGAAGAAAGTATCAATTTTACCCGCCAGCAGTTAGGTGAGGAAGAGCAGACACTGGAATCTTTAAACGGGCAGTTGGAAGAATTGAGATCCCAGGTAGATGCACGTAGAAATATCCTGGATGAGAACCGGAATACCCTGAATAATCTCCGTTCTTCCTACCAGCAGGTGCAGCGTAGCCAGTTCGACGCTGAAAAAAAGGTGGCAGTGGCCGATACCTCCATTCAAAACCTGCAAAGGACCATCTTTCAATTGGAAGAAGAGAAGGCCAACAGGCAGGATCAGATTCACCAGTTGGAAATAGAAAAAGAAGAAAAGCAAAAAACACTGGAAGCCAGGCAAGTGGACCTGGAACAATTACAGCAACACCATAACAATACCAAAGAACAAATATTACAAACCCAGGCTGTGCTGGAAGGCCTGCGTTCAAAGCTGGCCGAAGAAACCAGGAAGCTGGACTCTAAAAGAAATGAGCATGACCTCCTAAAGAGCCTGATTGATTCTATGGAAGGCTATCCTGAAAGCGTGAAGTTCCTGCACAACAATAATGGCTGGAACCATAAGGCGCCCATTCTTTCTGATATCATTTATGTAAAAGAAGAATACAGGGCGGCTGTGGAGAATGTACTGGAGCCATACCTGAACTACTATGTGGTCAACGATCTCCAGGAAGGTTTGCAGGCCGTTCATTTGCTGGATGATAATAAGAAGGGAAAAGCCAATTTCTTCCTTTTGGATAAAGTGAATGATGCCGCCCTGGCATCCCCGGGTCATTTACCAGCCAATACCATCGCAGCACTAGATGTGATAGAGGTAGATGAACAATACCGCAAACTGGCAGCACAACTATTAAGCAATGTATTCATCGCCAATGACGATTCAGCACTGGCCAACAGCAATGGCTTTGTCATCCTTGAAAAGCATGGCAAATATGTCAAAGGCAGTTATACTCTTTCAGGAGGCAGTGTAGGTTTGTTTGAAGGTAAAAAGATTGGTAGGGCAAAGAACCTTGAAAAGCTCAGGGAGCAGATCGCATCGCAGAAATCTATTGTGGATGATTTGAACAGCCAGATCCAGGTACGCCACAACGAGGTGATTACTTTTAATGCCGATCTAAAAGAAAACGTGATCCGCCAAACCGAACAGGAGATTCAGCAATTGAATAATCAGTTGTATGGGCAGCAGAATAAACTGGAGAATTTGATCCATTCACAAGCCACAGCGCAGAACCGCATTGAGGATCTGCAATCACAATTGGACAGCACCCATGCTTCTATAGAAAATGTGCGCAATGAGCTTACACAGCTCAACCAGGGACTTGCCGATTACGCAAGTCAATTGCAGGAAGCTGAAACCAGCTACCGCAATATTGAGCTTGAATACAACGAGATCAATACACAGTATAACAACCTGAACCTGCAGGTGACCCGTGAGCAAAGCAAGATCACTGCATTAAAGCAGGAGCTGAATTTTAAAAGCAACCAGCTGAATGATCTTAAAAGCCAGGTAGAACTGAATACCGTGCAGTTAAAGGAAACTACAGAGAATATCAGTTCCTCGCAAGAGAATTTAAAGCAGGTGGAGGAAGGCTTGTACGAGATGATGCGCCGTAAAGAAGAGGAAGAGCACATTCTGAACGAAGCTGACCAGGCTTATTATAACCTGAGAAACCAGTTGGCAGCCAAAGAAAGTGAATTGCGGCATAAGGTAAAAGAGAAAGAGCAAATAGAGCATCTTCTTTCTGAAATAAAAGATAAGCTAACAGATGTCAAGCTTCAACTGGCAGGAATGAAGGAGCGTTTAAACGTGGAGTTCAGAATCGTTCTTGAAGATATCCTGGATGAGCCGCGGACTTCAGAAACGCCTGTAGAAGAATTGCAGGAAAAGAGCGATCGCATGAAAAAACGCCTTGAGAACCTGGGAGAAGTAAATCCTACTGCTATTGAAGCTTTTGAAGAAATGAAAAAGCGTTACGAGTTTATCGTAGAGCAGAAAGATGACCTGGTGAATGCCAAGCAAAGTTTGTTGCAAACCATTGCGGAAGTAGAGACCACCGCTAACCAAAAATTCCTCGAGACCTTTAACCGGGTTAGGGAAAATTTCAAGAATGTATTTAAAAGCCTGTTCACTGAAGATGACCAGTGCGACCTGATACTGGACAACCCGGATAACCTGGCAGAAACGGGCATTGATATTATGGCTAAGCCTAAAGGCAAGCGTCCCAGTAGCATTGGCCAGTTAAGTGGTGGAGAAAGAACGCTTACTGCCACAGCCTTATTATTTGCCATCTATCTTATCAAGCCGGCACCTTTCTGTATCCTAGACGAGGTGGATGCCCCGTTGGATGATGCCAATGTTGGTAAGTTCACTAATATGATCAGAGAGTTCAGTAATAATTCCCAGTTCATCATTGTCACGCACAATAAGACCACCATGAGCACTGTGGATGTGATCTATGGGGTGACCATGCAGGAGCCGGGAGTGAGCAAACTGGTGCCTGTAGATTTCAGGAGCCTGAACTAAACAGTTAGATCATTTTATATTTTAATAAAAGTCTTCCACGGAAGACTTTTTTATTTGAGTAGAAAGCCGGCAAGTTTTAAACCAATTCAGCATTCGTTAGTTTTATATAATATCGTGTACACTTCAATTATTCAATAAAATGCTTAAAACCATAGGGCTCTTAACAGCCTCCAACATATTCATGACCACAGCCTGGTATTATCATTTAAAACATACAGGTTGGCCGCTCTGGAAAGCCATTTTGTTAAGTTGGCTCATTGCATTATTTGAATACCTGCTCATGGTACCCGCCAATCGCATAGGCTTTGTAGGTGGCTATAGTGCTTTTCAATTGAAGATTGTGCAGGAAGTCATTACCCTGGTGGTCTTTAGCTTTTTTGCCGTGCTGGTATTAAAAGAGCCATTTCATTTAAAATACCTGGTAAGCTTTTGCTTCCTGTTAGGCGCTGTTTATTTTATGTTTAAGAATTAAGATTATGAAGTGAACAATCCCTGTCCACACCTTATTTGTTGATCCATTTATTGTTTTAATAAGGAGGTTTTATCTTAATATCCTCGTAAAAAGGATCACCGGTTGTGCGTATGGTAGTATTATCCACTTCTTTCAAGTTTCCACGCGGGCACGCGACCTACTATGTTCTAAAAATCTACGGGGCCGTTTAGTATGGCCATACTTTACGACTTATTAATAGCTACCAGAACTAGTACAAGACATAGCTAAAAATGCTATAGTTATCCCAAACAAAAGGTATACACATTACATAGATGACCCGAGGATATTCCAACCCTTATATAGTTGGAATATCGTTGGAATATCTATGGGACATCTATGGAATATCTATGGCTTATCCCGCTAATTGCCGGGTCGGAAACAGGCACTGGGATCAGCTAAAAGGTTTTATAGAATAGTAAATAAGTCCTCGTTCAAGCAATGAAGGCGCCATTAGAATAGGGCAAGGGTAATGACTGGATTTTATGTAGTATCCTGGTATGATGGCGATCGGTTTATGGCCTGTTAAGAGCGTGGAATAACCAATGCTTTTTGATAATAGAACTATATAGTTTGGTTGTATTGTAGAACAAAAGCTTCCCGTGGAAATAGATGCAGACCCATATTTGGGAAATCCTAAAAAAAAATAGAATAAAAATTATGCGAAACCGAAAAGTTGCATATATATTTGCAACCAGATGGTTTCACAAAAAGGTTATTACCAATGAGAAGAGACATTTTTCAAGCAATAGCTGACCCCACCAGGCGGGCTATTATAGCCTTAATAGCATTGCAGGCCATGACGCCCAACGCTATAGCCGAAAACTTCAATACCACCCGGCAGGCTGTATCCAAGCACCTGCGCATTTTAACGGAATGCGAACTGGTGAAACAGGAGCAACAGGGTAGGGAAATTTATTATTCACTTGAAATCGAAAAGATGAAAGAGATCGATAACTGGCTTAGTCAATACCGGAAGATATGGGAAACCCGTTTCAATCAATTAGACAACGTATTATCAACTATTAAAAAACAAAAAAAATGATGAACACAGACCAAACAGCAGAAGCAGGCAACAACAGTTTATTGTTTGACTTTACCGTAGACAAGGCAGCCAAAACAGTCAACATTACCAGGGAGTTTGACGCCGAACTTTCCCTGGTATGGGATGCATTTACTCAATCAGAATTGCTGGACCAATGGTTACCACCAAAACCCATGACTGCTAAAACAAAATACCAGGACTTCAAAGTGGGGGGCAAAAGATTTTATGCCATGATTACCCCCGAGGGACAGGAACGTTGGGCGATCCAGACTTATACTTCCATCACGCCCAAAACCAACTTTAAAATGTACAATGCTTTTGCTGATAAAGATGAAAACCCCGAGTTGCCAGGCTCTGAATGGGATCACAATTTCAGTGAGCAAAATGGTACCACCACGGTACAAATCTCTATTTACAACGAGTCTTTGGAAAGGCTTGAGCGTATAATTGACGGCTTCACTAAGGGGATGAAAATGTCGTTGAGCAACCTGGAAGAACTGTTGGCCAAATTATCCGGCAAATGATTTACGTCTTTAAAACCTCGGTTAAAACCAAGGGTCAGGCCAGGAAGCTAAAGCCGCATATTGATAAAATAGTGCAGAAAGCTTCCTGGAATTTTGATCTTGATGACTGCGACAAAGTGTTAAGGGTGGTAAGCGAGGAAGATATTGTCCAGCCAATCATCAGGGAATTAAAACATCACCAGGTAGACTGCGAAGAATTAGAGTGATCTGCACTTAACCAATTTATTTCTAAACGTAATATTATGGCACTTATCAATCCATATATTCACTTTAACGGGAATGCCATGGAAGCATTCACATTTTACCGGATGGTATTTGGCGGAGATTTTGAAAAGTTAATGTATTATAAGGACCTCTCTGGCGTTGGATATACCATCGCGGAGAATGATGCCAACAGGATCACGCACATTGCCTTGCCTATAGGTGAAACGAATAAATTAATGGGGAGCGATGTTTTAGAAATAATGGGAAAAGTGACGGAAAACGATAACAGGAACACTATATACATCATGGCGGAAAGCCTGGAAAAAGCGGACCAGTTATTCAAAGGATTAACACAAGATGGGAACATCGAAATGCCTATATCAGAGGGGCCTTTTGGAGCTTATTTTGGAATGTTGACAGACAAATATGGCGTGCAATGGATGGTGCAATTTGAGCCTGCGCATGCTGATGCCTTGCAAGAATAAATATCAACGCCAGGTGAAGGTTCCCGACACATTTGCAAATAACTAAAAATGCAATAGTAAGAATTAGCTTATAAAAGCAAATTTGTTATTGATATGCCTGTTAGATCGCCCTGGCCATGATATAGGTTGTTGAAATGATTAAAGATTCTGTTAATAATCATTCTCTTGATGCTTTTCACCACAACTCCCAATAATTTTATAGAACAACCTATGG
Organism: Bacteroidota bacterium; assembly: GCA_023415275.1. GTDB lineage: Bacteria > Bacteroidota > Bacteroidia > Chitinophagales > Chitinophagaceae > Flavisolibacter. Next base: position 7,123 of record JAEZLJ010000131.1, on the reverse strand, counting down.
TATGAAGCATCTGTTTTTATTCGTGTTACTTTCAGTGACTGGTTTGGTGAGTTTTGCCCAGGAAAAGCCAGAGGGCTTATTTATCAATTCAAAGGCTGCTGACTTTAAAGCAACAGATCAAAATGGGACTGAGATCGTGTTAAAGGATCTAAGAAAGAAAGGCCCTGTAGTGATTATGTTTTACAGGGGGTATTGGTGTCCCTATTGCAATAAGGCTTTAAGGCGTATGAATGATTCACTTCAGCTGATAAAGGATAAAGGTGCTACACTGATTGCCATTACACCAGAAGGAAAGCAGGGGGTAGATTCTACCATTGCTAAAACGGGCGCTACGTTTTCCATTATCACTGACGAAGGAATGAAGATATCCACTAACTATGGGGTAAACTTCAAAGTGGATGAAAGAACGGTTGGCCGCTACAAAAATGCAGGGATAGACCTGCTGGCATTGAATCACCAGAAAGATGCAGTGCTTCCAGTGCCGGCAGTATATATCATCAACAGGGATGGGGCAGTGACCTTCAGGTATTTCAATGAAGATTACAGGAAAAGAATTGCCGTGAAAGACATACTTAAGGCACTATAGTATTGAATCATCAGTTTAGTGAAATATCACTCAATAAAAAGCCCTCCTGGAAACAGAAGGGCGTTACCGAACCTGAGATATGTACACCTTCTTATGAAAGCCGGTGCCTTACTCAAGCTTCTTTTATTAATTTTTTCTTCTTATCATTCAGGTACCTGTCAAAGAGCATCAATCCCAGCACCACATTTAGCATCAGGAATACATTGACAAAAGTGTTGTTGAACACTTTGCTGTAATCAGCATCAGTAATTTTTTCTATGACACCTGTATTCACACTTTGAGAGGTGGACCAGTCAATTTGCGAAAGCCCATAGACCAGGAAGCTGATGATCACTGTAATGAAAAATCCAGCTATGCCCCAGACGATCTTGCTATTGATATATTGTTTGGCCGCCGGTGTGATCTGCAATCTTGAGATCTCTTCCATTACATTCTTGGTGAAACGTAAGGACGGTTGCTCCAATTCTACCAGGTTTAAAGACTGGTGAACTTCCAAAAGTTCCTGGTACTTAGCTTTCCATTCTGCATTTTCACGCACCAGGGTCTCTATGACAGTTCTTTCTTCTGCTGTGGTTAAGCCATCAATATATTCCCAAAGCTTTACCTCTATTTCATCCTCTTCAAAAGGAATGTTAAACGTATCTTTCATATCTGTACCCTTTAACGGTTATCTAAATTTTATCGAGATGTACTTTTATAGTTCTCTCAAATATCCCTTACTTCAGCACTAAAATATTTTTCCATCTTTTCTTTCAGCCTGCCTCTTGCCCGGTGCAACTGCACTTTTACTGCATTGGGTTCCTTTCCTAATATCTGTGCTATTTCTTCCAGGGTTTGCTCTCCTTTATAAAAAAGGGTAATCACCTGTGCATCATCCGGGCTAAGCATTTTAATGGCTTCATTCACCATGTTCACCTTGCTCTTTTGTTCTATCTGGTTGGCACTCATACCACTGTCTACATTGTCTGCTACTTCAAATACCCTTTCATTGTCCAGGGAGTGCACTTCCAGCTTTTTCTTTCTCAGGAATGTGATGCAGGTGGTGGTAGTTACCGTGTATAGCCAGGTGCTGAACTTGGCATCTCCCTTGAAAGCTGCCAATGAGCGGTAGGCCTTTATAAATACATCTTGTGCCACCTCTTCTGCATCCTCACGGCTTTTGATATACCGCAGCACTATGGTAAAAACATAGTTTTGGTAGCGGTCTACCAGTATTGAATAGGCATTTTGGTCACCTTTCAACACCAGGGAGATGATGTCCATATCAGCAGGCTCGGTATGCATTCTGAAGTATATGACTCTATATGATGCAGTTAGGTTACAGGTGCAAGTTAAGTTTATCAGCCTGCTTTTAAAATTCCCTTAAGATCAAATATTATAAATAACGGGGTGCTGTACTTTTAATACATATTATATTACATTAGTTCAAACAAACCTGTTCAGTAAGTTGTCTTGGCACAGGAACCAGGTATTACCCAAAGTATGTGGAGGGGGGGGGCCAAAGGGGAAAAATTTGAAATAATTTGTTTAACGCTTGTAACCGGTTCACAAATGGTGTAGTCTTATGTATTGTAAACCAGTTCTTTAAAAAAATATTTGAATTACCTGTAACCTGGGTCGACAAGTAGTAGTCAGATAGTTCAAATGCCTATTAAAAGGCTGGCAATCAAAAATTAATAAAAACTATAAAACTTTTTTTATGCACGACGCCGGAATATTAGTACCAATTTTAATTTGCTTAGGAGCTTTCGCTATGATCTTTGGCATTTATTACTTGCGCACCCGCGAAAACCTTTCCATGCTGGAAAAGGGTATCAATCCCAAAGAATATAATAACCGTCCTGCACCTTACCGCAGTTTAAAAACAGGGTTGTTGTTCATGGGTGCCGGTCTTGGCTTATTACTGGCCTATATTATAGACATCAATATGACCAATAGCCATCATGATAATCCTGCCATATATTTCTCCCTGATCGCTATAGGCGGTGGGCTGGGCTTGATCAGCTCTTATGCAGTGGAAAAGAAAGAATGGCTGAACAAAAGAAGCGACATCTAAGCCAATTGCTTATAATTAAAAAGGCTGTCTTCCTAATAAAGAAGACGGCCTTTTTTTATTTGTTTAGGATCTCTTTTGCTTTTAAGATAACAGGATCCGACATATTGTACACCTGGTAAAAACCCTGTGTTCTCCATTTCAGGCGGGCCAGGTAGGCCTTGATCCTGTTTTGAATGATCTTTTTATCCTCTTCAGGGATCTTTGAAAGATTGATACTGTCTTTCATGGCATAGGTGACCAGTTGAGCCCAGGCATCAGAAGTATTCTGGTATTTGATGGCAAGGTCGGCAGGAGCTTTGAATTGATCAAAAAGGGGCGTGTGATTTATATAATATTGGTACACAAAATTATTAAAACGTCCATCCAGGTACAATCGGGTCACACTCTTTGTATAAAGACTGGTATCGATAGGAACAAATACATCAGGCATGATGCCTCCGCCTCCATATACTATCTTACCTCCATTGGTCTTATAAGGTTTGTCCTTGGATAAATGGATGGAATCAGCTGTTAGCAATTCGCCATTCTCATAGCGGTTGTACAATTCCTCCATGTATATCTTTTTGCCATGATCGTAGGGGCGCTGTATGCTGCGACCGGAAGGTGTGTAATACCTGGCCACGGTAAGGCGGATAGCTGAACCATCTGCAAGGCCATATTGCTCCTGTACCAGCCCCTTACCAAAGGTGCGTCTTCCTATGATGGTGGCCCTGTCCCAATCCTGTAAAGCTCCTGCCAGGATCTCGCTGGCACTGGCTGTCAATTCGTCTACTAACACAACCAATTTTCCCTTTTCAAAAACGCCTTCCTTGCTGGCCCGGTAATCCTGCCTTTTAATATTGGTACCTTCAGTATATACTATAAGCTTATTGCCATCCAGGAACTCGTCGGCTATATTAGTGGCCTGTGTAATAAAACCACCGCCATTGCCTCTCAGGTCCAGCACCAGTTTCTGCATCCCTTTTTTCTGAAGGTCTTCCATAGCCCTCATAAACTCTGCATACGTGGTTTCGGAAAACTTATTAAGCTTGATGTAACCGGTGCCAGGTTCCAGCATATAGGATGCATCAAGAGAGGGTAATGGTATAGTACCCCTAACCACATCGTAAAATTGAACCGTACTTCCTCTTAACACAGTCAGCTTTACTTTTGACCCGCTTTCACCCCTGATCATTTTACGGATGTCTGCGCTTGGCAATGTTTTGCTAACAATAGAAGAGTCATTTACTTTAAGAATCTTATCTCCAATATGCAGACCAGCCTTATCGCTGGGGCCGTTGGGCACCACATACAGCACATGTACAGTATCATTGAAAATATTGAATTCGATACCTATACCCTGGAAGTTGCCCACGAGGTCTTCAGTCATTTCGCCCAGGTTGGAAGCAGGTATATAAATAGAATGTGGATCCAGGTGGTTCATGACATCATTAATGGCATCATTTTGCAGTGAATCCATTTTTACAGAATCCACATACCTGTCCTGGATCAGGTCCAGCGCTTCCTGCAGGGATGTCTTTTTTGTGTTTCTAAAAAAGCCTTCCCTGCTCCCGGTTTCCTGGTGCAACTTGAAACCGAAGAACATTCCACCGATCATGACCACCGAAAAAATCAGGGGAAGCCAAACCTGTAATTTTTTATTCCTCATCGTCTGCTGTTACTTTGTAAATTGTTGCAAAATAGCTGATTTGCAAGAATGAATGACGATTCGATATATATTTCAACAATACTTTAAGCGATGGCAGTAACATTAATAGCGGATAGCGGGGCCACAAAAGCAGAATGGACTTTGACAGGAAATGGAAGAAAAAAAACAATCTTTACCCAGGGCATTAGTCCCTACTTTCTGGACACAGCACAGGTTGTTCAACTGGTGGACCAGGAACTCAAACAAAAGATCAAAAATGTAGATGTGGAGCAAGTGTTCTATTATGGAACAGGCTGTTCAAACCCCGAAAACGCCAGGAGCATAAAGAAGGCTTTGCAGAAGGTGTTTCCAGGGGCGAAAATTGAAGTGAATACAGACCTTATGGCGGCAGCAAGGGCAGTGTGCGGTGACAATAAAGGCATTGCCAGCATATTGGGCACAGGATCAAATAGTTGCTATTACAATGGCAAACATATAATGAAGAATAGTCCCGGGCTGGGCTATGTGTTGGGGGATGAGGGAAGCGGTGCCTATCTGGGTAAAAAAGTAATTCAATATTACCTATACAACACTTTTGATGATGACCTTCGTGCCTTATTCGATGCGAAGTTTGTTACTACCCAGGTGGAGATACTGGACAATGTATATAAGAAGCCATTGCCCAACCGTTACCTGGCCGGGTTTACTATGTTCCTGGCCGAGAACAGGGGACATTATATGATTGAAAATATTATTGAAGACGGGCTGAATGATTTCTTTTTTCAACATTTGTGTAAGTACAACGAGGTTTGGAAATACCCGGTAAATTTCGTGGGTAGTGTGGCCGATGGTTTTAAAGATGTGATACAACAGCTTTGCCATTCCTATGAGTTTGAGTTGGGCAACATCCTGAAGAATCCTATGCAGGGATTGGTAAAGTACCATGATGGCAATACAGAGTGAACAGAGCATTTCTCTAGTATAATAATGAACTTTTAATTTAATCATTACCCTTTAAAATATAAAATAAGCTTACAGTTGATGAACCATTTTGAGAAAATCACAGAACAACCTAGTAAATACAGGCATTTGGAAAAAATGTCTATCAATGAATTATTGACGAACATTAATAACGAAGACAAGACAGTTCCTTTAGCTGTAGAAAAAGCCATTCCCCAGATTAAAAGACTGGTAAGTGCTGTGGCTGATAAAATGCTCGCAGGCGGGCGCCTTTTTTATATAGGAGCAGGCACCAGCGGAAGGCTGGCTGTGGTAGATGCCAGTGAATGCCCACCAACCTATGGCGTTCCATATGGACTGGTCATTGCAGTGATAGCAGGTGGAGATGACGCTATTACGAAGGCAGTAGAAAATGCCGAAGATCAGGGAGAGCAAGGCTGGCTGGACTTGAAAAAACATTCCGTAAATAATAAAGATGTGGTAGTAGGCATTGCAGCCAGTGGTACTACACCTTATGTAATTGAGGCTTTAAGAGAATGCCAGAAAAGAGGTATCATCACTGGTTGCATTACCAACAATCCCGGTTCGCCATTAACAGATGTATCGGATTTCCCCATAGAAGTGGAGGTAGGTCCTGAATTCGTGACCGGCAGCACCCGCATGAAAAGCGGTACATCTCAAAAACTCATCCTTAATATGATCTCTACCACCGTAATGATCCAGTTAGGCAGGGTAGAAGACAATAAAATGGTGAACATGCAGCTTACCAATGAAAAACTCATAGACCGTGGCACGAAAATGATAATGGATAATTTAAGCCTGACAGATTATGAACAGGCAAAAAGCCTGTTATTGAAATATGGCAGTGTGAAAAAGGCGGTTGACAATTTTAAACTAAAGGAATAAGTGCACGATATTGAACCATTTTATAACTGGAGACATATATATGTCAGCGAGGAAGATGAAAGGTCGCCTTTCTATCAACGGGAATATTCTGAATTTGAATTCACCGCCACAGTTTACAATTACTATATTCATCCGCAATGGGATGAATTTGGTAGCCGCACCCTGTATTTAAAAGTATTGCAGGCTAATTATGATGAGCATTATGTGATCATCGAACTGATTGGAGAATGGAATGATGCCATTGAAAATGATATCATGACATTGAAGCGGGATGTGATCGATGTTTTTGAACATGAGGGGATCAATAAGTTCATTTTGATCGCTGAGAATGTATTGAATTTTCATAGCGGAGATAAGGATTACTATGAAGAGTGGTATGAAGAAGTGAGTGAGGATAACGGATGGATCGTTTGCATTGATATGCCCGAAGCCACGCAGCATGATTTCAAAAAAGCTAAGTTGAACTATTATGTGGAGTTAATGGATATACCCAACTGGAGAACCTATGGACCCTTCCATTTATACAAAAAAATAGATACAGAGTTAAACAACAGGATATCACTTTAGAACCTTTTATTTTGTTGGATTGTTATAATTTTTAACAAACGGCACTTACCTTTGCGTCAAATTTTTCAACCCCTTTTGTCGTAATATGAAATGGTCCCACTTCTTCACATCTGCTGTTGGTAGAAAAATAGTGATGGCGTTAACGGGTTTATTCTTGATCTCATTTTTGATTGTTCACGTCGGGCTAAATTCCTGCATCTTTAATGATCTTCCTTTATTTGACCGCAATGATAATGGGTCAATGTTTAATCGTGCCGCTCATTTCATGGGCGCTTCACTGGTCATCCGTATTATGGAGATCGGTCTGTTTGCCGGAATTCTTTTACACATTATCCAGGGTTATGCAGTGGAGGTAAAAAACAGGAGCATGCGGAGTAAGGGTTACCAGGTGAGCTTAGGTAGCCGTGGAAGTACCTGGATG
>JAEZLJ010000101.1 GCA_023415275.1 Bacteroidota bacterium | reverse complement strand
GCGTGATCATCACGCAGTATCTATACCGTAGATAGGGGGTTGATAGGGAGCAGCTATAAGGGAGCTATATAGTCCCCTATGATGATAAGGTAAATAAGCTGAATGTAGATAAGCTCTATGTTTATAGGGCAGTTAAGGCTTATCGATAAGAGGGGGATTGTCTAAGTAATTGAATCCCACCACCTGTTTCCAGTGAAGGTTTGTTTGAAATAAAGGGCTTCCCCGATCATGGGGTATAAGATTTCCATATTCCTGTTCTCCGCCTCCCTGGTCACCCGGTTAATGGGCTCATTCCAGGCATGGTTGCTTAGGGCAAATTTGGACCAGTGCACCGGCAATAAGCACTTCGCTTTTAGATCCTGTGCGGCCCTGACCACTTCTTCGGGTTGCATATGGATGTATTTCCAATTTTTGTCATACTGGCCATTCTCTAAAATGACCAGGTCGAAAGGTCCAAATTTGTCACCAATAGCCTTAAAATGATTGTCGTAACCTGAGTCTCCTCCAATATAAAGCCTGCTGGATGGGGTGGTCAATATGAAACTACTCCACAGGGTGGTATTGCGTTTAAATGTACGCCCCGAAAAATGGCGGGCAGGAGCACTGTTGATGGTGTATCCTTGTTCCAGTAAAATTTCATCGTTCCAGTCCATTTCTGAGATCACAGAAGGGGAATAACCCCAATGCTCCAGGTGTGCGCCCACACCCAGGCCCGTGATTACTTTTCCCACTTTTGGAATCAATTTAACTACGGTATCATGATCCAGGTGGTCCCAGTGGTCGTGCGTTATAATTAGATAATCAATAGCCGGAATGTCATCAACCGTGTACCTGTCACTGCCTGCAAAAGACCTTGTGGTGAACTTTAAAGGCGAGGCGTTGCCACTTAATACGGGGTCCACAAGAAATCTTTTCCCATCAACCTGCAGAAAATAGGAGGAATGGCCAAACCATACCAACACGTCTGCCGAAGGATCCAGTTTAAAAAGGTCCGTCTTTTGTGCTGGCAGTGTGGAGGCAGGTATTCGGTTTGGCTTTTTGCGGAAGAAAAATTCTTTCAATACGGAAGTATAACTGACACCTTCTGTTAAAGCAGGGGTTGGATTGATATTCTGAAATTGTCCATTTTTATAATTTGGAGAGTTGATCATTCTTTCCAGCCTTTTGCCTGTAGCAGCCTTCCCAAACATGGACTGTCGCATAAAAAGGTATATGCTGATGATCAGAAGCAGTATAATTGCAATGAAAAGCCACATAAATTGAACCTAAGGGTGTTTGAATGTATTGGGAAAAGAAAGGCAAAAGGGCAAGTTACGTTCCGTTTCTAACATATTTTCCTCATTAGTAAAAGCAGGGTAAAAAGGAATTTGGCGCTGCAATTATCTATGGCTAATTTTCACCCGATCAATTCTATATTAAGGGCTTTCTATGCAACAATATCTCGACCTTTTGCAGCATATTTTAGATAAGGGAGTGGCTAAAACTGACAGGACCGGAACAGGCACCATCAGCACTTTTGGATACCAGATGCGTTTTGACCTTCAACAGGGATTTCCACTGGTAACTACCAAAAAGCTTCATGTAAAAAGCATCATTCATGAATTACTGTGGTTCCTGAAAGGTGAGACCAATATTGCCTACCTGAAAGAAAACGGGGTAAGCATCTGGAATGAATGGGCAGATGAGCACGGCGACCTGGGGCCTGTGTATGGAAAGCAATGGAGAAGCTGGGAAGGCCCGCAAGGCCAGGTCATAGACCAGGTTTCGGATGTGGTAAAGCAAATAAAGACCAATCCTGATAGCCGCAGAATGATCATCAGTGCATGGAATGTGGCCGATCTTCCAAAGATGGCCCTGATGCCCTGCCATGCCTTGTTTCAATTTTATGTGGCTGATGGTAAATTAAGCTGCCAGTTGTACCAGCGAAGCGCAGACGTATTTTTAGGTGTGCCGTTTAATATTGCTTCTTATGCCCTCTTTACTATGATGATGGCACAAGCCTGCGACCTGCAGCCGGGAGAGTTCATTCATACCTTTGGTGATGTTCACATTTACAATAATCACCTGGAGCAGGTGCATTTGCAATTGAGCCGCAAACCTTTTCCATTGCCCACTATGAAGCTGAACCCGGAAGTGAAAGATATTTTTGGGTTTAAGTATGAGGATTTCACCTTAGAGAATTATCAATTCCATCCTGCCATCAAAGCTCCCGTGGCAGTGTAACATTATTTTACTGAAACAGAACAGGACTTAAATCATAAAACCGGTGCATGTAGTTTTTTAAATTTGTTCATCTTTACCGAATGGAGAAAGAGATCGGACCTGGTCAAGGCAGTGAGGATTTTGTTTTAAGCCTGTTAGTGGCTGCTGATGAAAATAATGTAATTGGCAAAAACAATGAATTGCCATGGCATCTGCCTAATGATTTAAAGTATTTTAAAAATCAGACCTGGGGCATGCCCATCCTGATGGGACGCAAGACTTTTGACTCGATCGGTAAGCCATTACCCGGACGTAAAAGCATTGTCATCACAAGAAACAGGGACTGGAAATACCCTGGCGTGGAAGTGGTGCATTCGGCCCCGGAGGCTATAGAAAAGGCAAAGGCTTATGGTGCTAAGGAGATATTCGTGATAGGAGGTGCTGAGATCTTTGCTTCTTCTTATAACATGGCCCAAAGGATCTACCTGACGAGGGTACACCACCAGTTTGATGGTGATGTGTACTTTCCAGAGGTGAATGCAAATGATTGGACACTGGTACATAACCGTTTTTGCCATGCCGATGAGAAAAATGCATGGTCACATACGTTCCAGGTGTGGGAAAGGAAGAAGGGGTAGAAGAAGCTGTGAAATTTAGTCATCAGTCCTATTGTAAACTATATAAATCAACCGTTGTATTCATCACTTGAATTAGCCAAAAAGTACCTGCAGTATTATTTGACATCTTCTAATAGTAAAGGGCATGGCATGCATTCGCCCTTTGTATATGATTTCATCAGGAATGTATTGAATAATGGGAAGAAATTTGCAAGGCAACCGGCTATCGAAGACCTTCGGGAGGCTTTGAAGAAAGATCATGAGCAACTGGATATAGAGGACCTGGGTGCAGGATCCAGAAAAGGAACGGCTAAAACCAAAACGGTTACACAACTTGCCTATACTTCTTTAAAGCCGAGAAAATACGCACGCCTTCTATACAGGCTGGCGAAACATTATCAGCCTAAAACAATTATCGAACTGGGCACATCACTGGGGCTTACCACTGCCTATCTTTCCACTGCCTGTCCAGGATCTAAAATATATACTGTGGAAGGCAGCAGTGCCATCAGGGCTAAGGCAATGAGCAATTTTAAAAGCCTCGGGTTAACCAATATACAGTCACTGTTGGGAGATTTCGATAATGTTTTGCCGGAAGTGTTAGCGAAAGAACCTGTTGTCGACCTTGCCTATATTGATGGTAACCACAGGTACGAGCCAACGATGCGTTATTTCCATCAATTCCTTGACCATATAAATGATGCATCTATTCTGGTATTTGATGATATTCACTGGAGTGAAGAAATGGAAAGAGCATGGAATGAAATAAAGGAGCATGCTGCTGTACAATACACAATCGATATCTTCTTCCTGGGTTTTGTGTTTTTCAGGAAGGAATTTAAAGTAAAACAGCATTTTAAAATAAGATTCTGATGACAGGTACAAGTGCAATTCTAAGGAAAGTGGGATGGATGACAGGAGGTATTAAAGAGCAGAGAAGTAAATACAAAAAAGAAACTGAATAATAGGACGAACAATATTTTTTGATATAAATTGAAAGCATGATTGCAGGTATATTGAAAGAGCCCCAACAGGAATCAAGGGTATCCTTATTGCCCGAAGGGGTAAGCCAACTAACAAAAAAAGGCCATACCGTTTTAGTGGAATCCGGGGCAGGGCTAAAAGCTTCCGCCTCTGACGGTGATTATGAAAAAGCAGGTGCCACTATCACATCTGCAGAAGAAGTAGTACGGTCGGCAGATGTGATACTATGTATCCATCAACCTTCATCAAGCATCCCTTCCGGTAAGGTGCTGTTAGGTATGTATCAACCATTGTTTCACCAGGATCAAATGAAGAAGTGGGCACAGGAAGGTTTGACTGTGTTCAGCCTTGACATGTTACCAAGGACCACAAGGGCACAATCGATGGATGTATTAAGTTCGCAGGCCAACATAGCCGGTTATAAAGCAGTGTTGGTAGCAGCTAACGATTACCCAAGGTATTTCCCGATGTTCATGACTGCTGCAGGGAGCATCACCCCGGCAAAAGTACTGATATTGGGAGCAGGCGTAGCTGGCCTCCAGGCCATTGCCACAGCGAAAAGGTTGGGTGCAGTAGTAGAAGTATTTGATACCAGGCCTGCAGTAAAAGAGGAAGTAATGAGCCTGGGCGCAAAGTTCGTAGAGGTAGAAGGCGCTGCCGATGCTTCCAAAGCCGGGGGCTATGCAGTGGAACAATCAGAAGAATACAAACAAAAGCAGCAGGCAAAGATCACGGAAAGCATCGCCAAGGCAGATATTGTCATTACCACGGCACAAATACCGGGTAAAAAGGCTCCTGTTTTGATCACGGAAGACATGATCAATAAAATGCGGAATGGTTCAGTGATCGTTGACATTGCAGCCGCCACAGGAGGTAACACTCCGTTTACAAAAGATGGTGAAGTAATCATTCATAATGGAGTGAAGATCATTGGCAGTGGTAATCTTCCTGCCACCATGTCTTCCGATGCCAGCAAGCTATATGGAAAGAACATCCTGAACTTTTTACAATTGCTTACCAGCAAGGAAGGAGCACTTCAATTAAATTGGGAAGACGACCTGGTAAAAGGAAGCTGTGTGACACATGGCGGTGAGGTTACTCATGAACGTGTAAAACAATTAATCAGTTAAATATAATTTTTACAAATGGAGAATGCTTTGACATGGATAGCGGGCAACCAGCAGATCATATACATAGTGATCCTGATGATCTTCGTAGGTATTGAAGTAATTGGACGCGTGCCCAGCGTGTTGCATACCCCCCTGATGAGTGGTGCCAACGCCATTCATGGAGTGGTGATCATTGGTGCCATCATAGTGATGGGCCGTGCAGAAAGCGATAATTACTTCGCATTGATACTTGGTTTCCTGGCAGTGATATTGGGAACACTGAATGTGGTAGGAGGATTTGTAGTTACCGACAGGATGTTAGAAATGTTTAAATCTAAAAAGAAAGGATCTAAATGAACTTTAGTATACTCACGATAATTTATATTATCTCCTCCGTTACTTTCATCCTGGGATTAAAAATGCTGTCTCATCCTGAAACAGCACGCAAAGGAAACCTCGTGGCAGCTGGTGGTATGTTCCTGGCCATCTTTGGCACCATCTTTCTGTATGAAGACCTGGACTCAGGTGAAAAGCTTCATAATTATATATGGATCTTTAGTGGCTTGATCATTGGGGGCATCATCGGCACGTTGGTAGCCAAGAAAGTGAAGATGACCGCCATGCCTGAAATGGTAAGCCTTTTCAATGGTATGGGAGGCGCTTGTGCTGCACTGATCTCCATTTCAGAGTTCAATCATTTTGCCTCTTCCAATTTCGCCTACCATATCATCCAGTCTTTTCCTGGCGAATCGACTGTTGATGTAGGATCTTTTGAATTGCCCCTGCAAACAAGTACTATGATCACCATCTTCCTTGGATTGATCATTGGTTCCATATCATTTGCGGGAAGTATCATAGCATGGGGAAAGCTTAATGGAAAGATCAAAGACAAATCATTTAAAGGTCAGCATATAGTGAACCTGGCTGTACTGGCTGCCATTATTGGTATTACCATTTTCCTGCTGGCTACTATTTCATCTTCTTTCGAGGTGAATAATGGAATGCTGACCAATACTGCTAAAAGAATATCTATACAAGGTCTTATCATTCACCTTAATACTTCGGTATTTGTATTGTTTTACCTGGTATTCTTTCTTTCATTAGTGTACGGTGTGCTGTTTGTGCAGCCCATTGGTGGTGCAGATATGCCAGTGGTCATCTCCCTGCTAAACTCTTTTACTGGTGTGGCAGCAGCTTGCGGTGGCTTTTTGTATGATAATAAAGTGATGCTCACAGGAGGTATCCTGGTGGGTGCTGCAGGTACCTTGCTGACGATATTGATGTGCAAGGCCATGAACCGTTCCCTGGCCAATGTGTTGATAGGTTCTTTTGGAGGCGCTAAAGCTGGCCCGAATGGTGATGCTAAAGCACAGGGTGCATTCAAGGAGATCAGCTTAACAGATGCCGCAGTAGTAATGACCTTTGCCAACAAAGTAATGATCGTACCTGGTTACGGACTTGCGGTGGCACAGGCACAGCATGCCTGCCATGAGCTTGAAAAGCTGCTCACGGATAAAGGCGTGGAAGTGAAGTATGCCATTCATCCGGTGGCAGGACGTATGCCGGGACATATGAACGTGCTTTTGGCAGAAGCGGATGTGAATTATGAAAAGCTGGAAGAAATGGAGCAGGCCAATGAGGAATTTGCCAATACTGATGTTGTACTGGTGCTGGGCGCCAATGATGTGGTGAATCCAGCTGCTAAAACAGATCCTGCTTCTCCCATATATGGAATGCCGATACTGGATGTTGAACTGGCTAAAAATGTTATCGTCAATAAACGAAGCATGAAACCCGGATATGCAGGCATTGAAAACGATCTTTTCTTCCGTCCCAGGACCTCTATGTTGTTTGGCGACGCTAAGAAAGTATTGCAGGACCTGATAGGGGAGATCAAGAATTTATAAGTCCACGTCCTGAATATTTACGCGACAAAGTGCACATATTTAAGTGTGGTGGCAATGCTCAATAGTAGTACATTAGCAAACACACTTAAATATACTTTGTCATGCGGATGATATGTATCCTCTTATTATTCTTTAGCCTCCAGGCTGGGGCGCAGCAAAAGCTAATTGGTTTTACTGATGCAGGTTCTGAAAAGCAGAAAGGGCTTGAAAAGGAATTTGATGCCCAAATGAATGCCGGCAACCTGGACACCTGGATGAAATTTCTATCCTCACACCCTCACCATGTAGGTTCTGCCAAAGGGAAGGCCAATGCCGATTACATGGCGGATCTTTTCAAACAATGGGGCTACCAAACTGAGATCAGCACTTATTATGTATTATTTCCAACCCCCAAGACAAGAGTGTTGGAATTATTAGGCTCCAAACCATACAAGGCAAAGCTCGAAGAACCTGCATTGGCTGCAGATAAAACATCAGGACAAAAGTCGGAGCAATTACCAAGCTATAATGCCTATTCAGCTGATGGAGATGTTACATCTGAACTGGTATTTGTGAACCGTGGAGTGCCTGCAGATTATGAAGAGCTGGAACGCATGGGAATAGATGTAAAGGGTAAGATCGTTATTGCTAAATACGGAGGTTCCTGGAGAGGCATCAAGCCAAAGGTGGCAGCTGAGCATGGTGCCATTGGCTGCATTATCTATTCCGACCCGGCAGATGATGGTTATGTGCAGGGAGACACTTATCCTGAAGGACCATACCGAAGGGCAGATGCTGTGCAAAGAGGTTCTGTAATGGATATGCCTGTATATCCCGGGGACCCGCTGACACCAGATGTGGGTGCTACTAAAAATGCAAAGCGGCTTGATATCAAAGATGTCAAAACCATCATGAAAATACCGGTGCTACCTATTTCTTACGAAGATGCATTGCCCTTATTACGATCCCTGGGTGGACCCGTGGCGCCTGCGTCATGGAGAGGAGGGTTGCCCATTACTTATCACGTAGGTCCTGGAAAAGATATGGTGCATTTAAAGCTGGCATTTAACTGGGATCAAAAGCCCGTGCATAATGTGATAGCCACTATGGTAGGTTCTGAATTTCCAGATCAATGGGTGATCAGGGGTAATCACCACGATGGCTGGGTGAATGGCGCCGCCGATCCATTAAGTGGTATGGTGGCCGAAATGGAGGAAGCCAGGGCATTGGGAGAGTTGGTCAGGAAAGGATTCAAGCCTCGTCGTACCGTGGTGTATTGTGCCTGGGATGGTGAAGAGCCTGCCCTGCTGGGATCAACAGAATGGGCTGAAGACCACCAGAAGGAATTAAAGAATAAAGCCGTGGCTTATATTAATTCTGATGGAAATGGGCGGGGATTCTTATATGCCAGTGGATCGCATACGCTGGAGCCATTCTTTAACCAGGTGATGGAGGATGTAAAGGATCCGCAAACGGGTGTTTCGGTTAAGGAACGACGTTATGCCAAACAACTGGTGGATGCTGACAAAGCCAACCGGTCCAAGCTGTTAGGGAATAAGTATATTAAACTAGGTGCTTTGGGTGCGGGTTCCGATTATTCTCCTTTCATTCAACACATGGGGATTGCCTCTATGAACCTTGGCTTTGGAGGTGAAGATCCCGGTGGTGAATATCATTCCATCTATGATTCTTACGACCTGTTCACCAAATTCAAAGATCCGGGTTTTCAATATGGAATTGCTTTGGCAAAAACTGCAGGACGAATTACCATGAGACTAGCCAATGCAGATGCCCTACCTTTTGATTTCAATTCATTTTATAAGACATTGAATGACTATGCTACCGAGGTAAAAACATTGATTGATAACCAGCGAATGGAAACTGAAACTGAGAATAAAATGATCCAGGAGCAACTCTTTGCAGTGGCAAAAGACCCAAAGAAGACTTATGCTGACCCGCTGGCCAAGGAACCGGTTCCTTTCCTGAATTTCAGTGAGCTGGATAATTCATTAATGCAGCTAAAAACTTCCGCGGAATCATTCCAGAAGTTATATACTAATGCTACCGCTTTGCCTGTTGACAAGTTGAATCAATTGAACCTGTTGTTATATAAAGCAGAAAGAAGTTTGATTGATGAAGAGGGCTTGCCACGCAGGCCCTGGTACAAGCACCAGGTATATGCCCCTGGGTTCTATACAGGTTATGGTGTAAAGACCTTGCCAGGCATCCGGGAAGCAATTGAACAGCGCAACTGGAAGGAAGCGCAACAGAATATAGGTATTGTTTCAAAAGTGATTGAAGCTTATAATACACAGGTGCAGCAAGCTGCCAGCCTGTTGTCAAAGCCCACATTTTAATTACAAGGACAACGATCTGCAATTACCTTTGACTGTTAACAGTCAAAGGTTTTTTATTTAATATGCAACTGCCAAAAGCTTTTATAGATTCATTGGAAGGTGTCAAAGGATTTGACAAGGAGGCATTTGTAAAAGTGCATGAAGAAAACGGGCAGGTAACCTCTATCCGGATCAATCCTGGTAAATATATAGGCGAACCTCTTTGGAATAATGAAGAAGGGGCTATGGTTGAAATTAAGTCCTCATACCTGGAGGATTCAACTGCTTCTACTCATGCGCTAATGCAACTGGAAAGGATACAATGGTCGCAATTTGGTTACTATTTACCCAGCAGGCCTTCCTTCACATTTGACCCGCTATTTCATGCCGGTGGTTATTATGTGCAGGAAGCATCCAGTATGTTTCTAGAGCAAGCCATGCGGCAACTTGCGGATTTGTCACAGCCATTAAAAGTATTAGATCTTAGTGCTGCTCCCGGTGGTAAAACCACGCATTTGCTATCATTGTTGTCTGACCAGAGTTTGTTGGTGAGCAATGAGGTGATAAGGGCACGCTGCAATATCCTGGTGGATAATATTATCAAATGGGGCAGGCCTAATGTGCTGGTAACAAATAATGATCCTGCAGCCTTTAAAAAGGTCCCTGGTTGCTTTGAAGTGATCGTAGTGGATGCGCCCTGCAGTGGCAGTGGTTTGTTCCGTAAAGATCCGGATGCCATTGAAGAATGGAGCATCAACAATGTGGCGCTTTGCAGCCAAAGGCAACAAAGGATACTGGCAGACGTGCTTCCCGCATTGAGGGAAAATGGCTTATTGATCTATTCTACTTGTTCTTATTCAGAAGCAGAAGATGAATCCATAGCAGATTGGTTGGTGAAGGATTTGAACATGAAGACTGAACGGCTGCAGCTAAATGAAAGTTGGGGCGTAGTGGAATCTGCTTCTCCAGTAAATGGAGCTTTTGGCTACCGTTTTTATCCTGATAAAGTAAAGGGTGAGGGGTTTTATATTTCCTGTTTCAGAAAAATAAATGAAGAAAAGGATAGTTCCGGCAAACCCCCGCGAATAGAAATAGCCAGTAACAGGGAAAAACAAATTCTTAAGGACTGGTTAAAAACCGATGGAATTGAAATCATAAAAGACCGTGAAAGTTTCAGGGCAATTCCCTCTGAGTTTATCAATATTTATGCAGGATTGAGGCAAGTTCTGAATATTCAATATGCGGGAACAGAGATTGGGCAAATCATGAAAGACAGGCTGGTGCCTCATCATGCATTAGCCTTGAGTGGCCTGTTATCACCTGAAGTTGCCACCACCAACCTTTCATACCAGGATGCTATAAAATACCTTCAAAGAAATGACCTGTCGATAATTCCTGTAACCAAAGGCTGGCAAACAGTGAGCTTTCAGGATCATCGCCTGGGCTGGATAAATGCTTTAGCTAATAGGATCAACAATTATTATCCTAAAGAAATGCGTATTTTAAAGCAGTCTAACGAATAGGCTTTTAAAAAATATTAAGCATATTTGTAAGGCTAATCTGGAGCTATGCACTTGAACCATGCATGGCCATTGAAAAACTAATTATATCCACATGAAAAAGTCATTATTGCTTGCCACCATTCTATTTTGTTGTTCAATCGTTTTTGCGCAGAATGAGTTAGTGGTACATAGTTCCGATAAAGGTCTTTACCTGGTGCACACAGTGGCGCCCAAAGAGAATTACTATTCTATAGGAAGGCTATACAATGTATCTCCAAAAGAAATAGAAGCAGTCAATGCCCTGGATATGACTAAGGGATTGACCATAGGACAGGTTATAAAGATCCCTTTGACATCCACCAATTTCACCCAGAGCTCAGATAAAGGCCGTGGATTGTATTACGTCGTCGGGGATAAGGAAGGATTATACAGGGTGAGCCTAAAAAATAACAAGGTATTGATGGCCAACCTGCGTAAATGGAACCACCTTTCAACGGATAAGATCAATCCGGGTCAAAAGCTGATCGTTGGTTATTTGATTTCCCCTGAAGCCGGAAATATTGTACAGAGCACAGCTGTGGTGGTTGAGCCGGTGAAAAAAGAACCAGAAGTCACTAAAAAGGATGTAGCCGTGCAACAACCTGTTGAAGAGAAAAAACCTGCGGAAGAAGTAAAGGTTACTAAGCCTGAAAAGAAAGAGGAACCCGCCAAAACGCAACCCACACAGGCTGCTTTCAATGATGGTAATGGGGGTTATTTCCGCTCTTTGTTTGACAAACAGGTGAAGGCACAACCGCTTTCTTCGGATGAAACAGCTACAGCAGGCATTTTTAAAACGGCAAGTGGCTGGCAGGATGCAAAATACTATGCACTAATGGATAAGGTAGAACCCGGAACCATTGTGCGTATAGTCAATCCATCCAACAATAAGGCTGTCTATGCC
>JAEZLJ010000067.1 GCA_023415275.1 Bacteroidota bacterium | reverse complement strand
GGAGATAGGGAGGAAGTAGGGAGGAGGTAGCCAGAAGAGAATATCGAATGTCGAACAAGGAATATTGAATATCGAAGGAATTTTAGGGCGGAGATGCTTATTGATTATGGGCTTTCCTTAGGTGGAGGGTTGAGAAATGATCAATAAACAATTTTAAATGTTCAAGGAATATAGCTGGCAGGAGGTGATAGGTTGAATAATTGACAGGTTGATAAGTTAATAAGGAGAAAGGAATAGAATGAGCGTGATCTTTAGGGCATTCATTAATTATAGCAAAATGGTGGAAAATGGTGATTCGGCCAGGAGGGGTTCAATGCCAATAAAAGCAATAACGTTCTATAAGGGTGTAATCCCTTTTTGAGTAATGAATGGAAGATGAATGGAGTTGGTTCCCTGAACTTTTGCTATATCGACATAAATAGAAATGCCCGGGGATAATGCGCCCCCCAGGCATATGACTCCAAACATTTAATTGTTTTTGCCTAACACTATTTTCCGTTGTTGACACTTCCTTGTAATGTGAAGATGCCATTACCGGGAAAACTAAGGTGTTGTATCCGGTCAGTTCTTCTGAACGCGGATATAAAAATTGCTGTCAGCAGTTACGGAACTTAGATTTTTGCCTGTCAATTTTATTTTTTGATCCACCTGTGTAGGGCGGATCCATTGACCATTAGTCAGTTTCACAGGCATATTGAAACCTTTAATGCAGTTGCTCCATTTGTATTTTAAAATACTTCCTTCCGTTTTTAACTGGAGTAAAGGGATCATGATAGTTCGGAGGTATTGATCAAATACCTTCGAAAGGTCTTTCCCGCTTTTTTGAGAGAAGTAGTCTTCCACTTGTTTGGAGGTAACCGTTTGATGATAAAAATCTTTATTAAGGCCCCTGAGTATGGAGCGGAAAACAGAGTCATTATTAATGATCTGGCGAACAGTGTGCAATAAATTGGCACCTTTTGGATACATGTCTCCACTTCCTTCCTTATTGACCCCATAAGTGCCAATGATGGGAATATCGTTACTGATAATATTTCTCAACCCTTGCAGGTATTCATCTGCAGCCTGCTTGCCATAATAATATTCGGTGAAGAGCACTTCAGAATAATTGGTAAAGCCTTCATGCACCCACATGTCAGCTATATCTTTTGTAGTGATGTTATTGGCGAACCATTCGTGCCCGCTTTCATGCACGATGATGAAATCCCATTTCAATCCCCAGCCGGTGCCCGATAGATCTCGGCCCAGGTAACCATTTTGAAACTTATTACCATAGGCCACAGCACTTTGGTGTTCCATACCCAGGTGTGGAGACTGTACCAGCTTGTACCCATCCTCGTAAAAAGGATAGGGACCAAACCAATATTCAAAAGCCCTGAGCATCAATTTTACCTGCTCAAATTGTTTTTTAGCTTTTTCCAGGTCCTCCTGTAATACCCAATAGCCAAGATCAAGGGTACCCTTTTCGCCCTGAAGCGTATCAGTCCAGTTCACGTATTTACCTATATAGGGAACAATATTGTAATTGTTGATAGGTGCCTTAACCTCCCAGGTATAGGAAGCTGTCTTATCTGAAACCGTTTTATTTTTCAGGCGTCCATTACCGACAGCTACAAGAGAATCAGGAATGTTGATGGTAAGAGTGGCGCCGTTATCCGGTTCATCACCCTGGTAATCCTTACAAGGGTACCATACTGAAGCTCCTAATCCCTGGCAGGCCACACTCATCCAGGGATTACCTGTTTGGTCTTTTTTCCAGATCCAACCACCATCCCATGGTGGCTTGATTGCTTCCCTGGGTTGCCCATGGTAAGCTATGGTAATGGTTTGAATGCTTCCTTTGGCAGTACGTGGCAATGGAATGTGCCATACATTTCCTTCATTGTAATAGGGCTTTGGCGGGTAATTGATATATAATTTATTATTATAAAATATAGTGTCGATAACCAATGGCTTTTGAAGATCTACCTGCAGGTAATCATTGTGCTTGTCCTGCGTTATTTTATACTCGATGGTGGTTTTGCCTTTGATGGTCTTTGAATTATAATCAGGTGTTACTGTTATATCATAATGTAAAACATCCCACCATGATCTTTCCGGCCCAACGGATCCTCTTAATGTATCCTGGTGGGTAAATGTTTCTTTTTGGTTCAAAGGTTGACTAAAACCAGCAGTAGAAATAAGCAGTACGGCAAATAAAACGGGCAGGAAATGTATTTTCATTTTAGAGGTTTGTTATTTCAACAAATACTTGTCTAATTTAGAACCCTTTTGATTACTACATGTTCCGTTGGTGTAAATATTTAACAATCATTGCTGTTTTATTTATTTCCGGCTGCTATAACAGCGGGAAAAAAGATACCGGTATATTTCATTACAATGAGAGTACAGGTATTGCTTCACTGGACCCGGCATTTGCTAAAAATCAATCTATCATGTGGCCGGTGCACCAGTTGTATAATACGCTGGTGGAAGTGGATAATGATCTGAATATTGTTCCTTCACTGGCCACCAGGTGGGTGGTTTCAGAAGACAAACTGGTTTATACTTTTTACCTGCGTCCTGATGTTTATTTCCATGATGATGCTTGCTTTCCCGGAGGTAAAGGCAGAAGATTCAATGCCTTTGATGTGGAGTATAGTTTACAGAGAATCATGGATAAGAGCCTGGCCAGCCCCGGCTCATGGATCTTTAATGATAAACTGGATACTGTCGAAGGGTTTAAGGCAATTGACGACACTACTTTCAGATTAAAATTGGTACGCCCTTATAATCCTATCCTTGGTATTCTTTCCATGCAATATTGTTCCATTGTAGCAAAGGAAGCAGTTAAACAATATGGTTCTGATTTCAGAAGGCATGCGGTGGGCACAGGGCCATTCCAGTTTGTGGCCTGGGAAGAAGGGCAGGCGCTGATCATGAAAAAGAACCCCCATTATTTTGAAACTGATGCTGCAGGAAAAAGGTTGCCCTACCTGGATGGCATCAAGGTGAGTTTTTTTGATTCGAGGGCAACAGAGTTTTTATTGTTCCGCCAAAAAAAGCTTGATTTCATTAATGACATTGATGCTTCTTTTAAAGATGAAGTATTGACCAAAACAGGAACGTTGCGAAATGATTGGGAGGGAAAAATCACCCTTCAAACGCATCCTTACCTGAATATTGAATATTTCGGCATCCTGGTAGATGAATCCAATCCTCTACTTAAGAACTCGCCTTTAAAATTGAAAAAAGTTAGACAAGCCATCAATTATAGTATTGACAGGGAAAAAATGGTGCTTTATTTAAGAAATTCATTAGGCACACCGGCTACAGCAGGCTTTGTTCCTGTAGGCTTGCCGTCTTTTGATTCATCGAAAGTAAAAGGCTATCATTATAACCCTGTGCTGGCAAGAAAGCTTTTAGAAGAAGCTGGGGTAAAGCCAGGTAGCCAGGCCACCATTAAATTACAAACCATACCCATTTACGCTGATATCGGCAGCTATATAGCGAGGCAGATGGAGGAAATAGGATTGAAGGTGCAGGTGGATGTGGTGCAGAAATCATTATTACTCGAGCTTACTTCCAACTCCAGGACCTTATTTTTTAGGGGTAGCTGGATCGCTGATTACCCGGATGCAGAGAATTACCTATCTGTATTTTATTCTAAGAATCCAGCACCTCCTAACTACACCCGCTATTCAAGCAGCAGGTTTGACCAGTTATTTGAAAAAGCCATCAGGGAAACTAATGACTCCCAACGCTACGAGCTTTACCAGCAAGCAGACCAGGTGATGATGGAAGATGCACCAGTAGTTCCTTTATGGTATGATAAAGTGGTTCACCTGGTGCAAACAAATGTTACCGGCTTTACGCCCAATGCCCTGAACCTTCTTGAACTCAGGAAGGTTGATTTTACCAAAACCTCAAAATGATCTTTTTTCCGCAGTTTTTAATGCAGGAGTCTTGTAGTTATCCAGGAGACTTTTTTCGGCGATCATTTTTTCTATACCTTCTATTGACCTTGGGGCAAAAGAGGATAGTAATTCATACCCGTTTTCTTTTATCAAGGCATCATCTTCAATTCGCACACTAATGCCCCACCATTTTTTGTCGCAAGGGCTTTCAGAGGGTATGTAAATACCAGGTTCAATGGTGATAACCATTCCTTTCTTTAATGTTTGTGATATGCCTTTATCATGCACATCAAGGCCAATATGGTGGGAAAGACCATGAGGATAATATTTAGATACCTCATCTTTATTCCGGGTGATCCCCAGCTTTACTAATCCGTTTGCAATGACTTCTCTGGCAGCCACCGACGCATCAGACCATTTGGCTCCATCTTTCAACAATTTAAAAGCAGCTTCCTGGGCGTCATAAACCAGGGAGTAAATGGCCCGTTCTTCAGGGGAGAACTTTCCATCAACAGGAATGGTGCGGGTAACATCGGCTGAATAGCCATGGTATTCAGCACCTACGTCCATCAATAACAGGTCATTGCCTACACGGGTCTTGGTGTTTTCCATGTAATGAAGTATGCAACCATTTTCCCCGGCTCCAATGATAGAGCCATATCCTATACCTTCAGCACCGTATCTTTTATGAATATATTCATGAAGACCCTGTATTTCCAATTCCGACATATCGGGCCGTACTGTTTTCATCACTTCATTCTGACCCAGGCAGGAAATTTCTACAGCTTTTCTAATCAATGTCAATTCTTCTGGAGTTTTTATCTCACGTAAGGCGCCAGTGACCTGGTCAAATAAAAAAGTATTGATCTTTGATTCAGCGATTTGTTGTTTCACCTGGTCCAGGTCCTTTTCTTCTTTTATATTGACAATAGCATTGACAAGTGCATGCTGACCATATACTGGAGTAGAAGCCATTTTAGCTTTAAAGGCATTGATGGTGCGGTCTATATTGGACATGGATGCCCGGCCATAAAAAATGCCCAGGTCGCGGTAAAGAGCATTGGAATAGTTGTAAGGTAGCTGGATCTTTTGCCTGAATTGGGCTACCAGGTCATATAGGTCAGCCTTGTCATTGGTTTCGTCCGTTACTCCTTCAGGCAAACTGCCAAAGATGACTGTCTTGTATTTTGAAAAATCTAAAGGAAAATCTTTAAAGGCGTCATTATTATATACATGGGAAAAGCCAAGCTTATCTTTTACGCCTTCTACGCCCAATCTTCTTCCAGTCCATTGTTCTGCCAGGGCATTGCGTTTTTGTACAAAGAACAATTCATTGAAATGTGTTCCATCGTCTGACTCCTGTTCTTCCTTGAAGATCAACAGGACGGAGTTGGGTTCTTTATAACCAGTAAAATAATAGAGGTCGGGATTCTGATGATAGAAGTAATTGATATCATTCGAAAAAGTTCTGGTAGGCGCTGCAAATACGACCATTACTGAATGATCAGGCATGAGCGCACGGGCAGCCTCTCTCCGCGATCTGTGAAATTCTTTTGATAAATAATCCTGCGGCAGGTTGTCCTGGGCTTTCAGCGATAAGGCCGAACAAAAGACCAGGGCCAAAACAATAAGTAAGCTGGAAGTTTTGGTGTGCATACGAATGGTTTAAACTTTAAGATAAACCTTTCGTTTCAATTACTGACCGGCAAATATTTATAAGCACTATAAAGAGGAGGACGGGTTCAATCGTCATCCTCCTCATAATAAGATTCTTCATTATTATTATAATGTTTTTCCCATGCCTCCACCATGGCATCGTTCAAACATTCCAGTATATCATAAAGCTTATCATTCTTCTTTTTCCATTCGGTTTTTAATTCATCCCTGTATTTAAATACATACATACAGTGATCACTTTCCATGGTCACTTTGATCAATTCGATAGGCGAGTCCACTTGTTCCTGAACAAGGTAATAACATCCGGGTTCCAGCAATCCATACGAATACATATTCAATCCTCCGTTTTTGGGTAGTTTATTAACTCTTACTATGGGTTAGTAAGCTAATAAGTTGTAAGTAGAATTAATGGGTAGTGAGGCAGTTCTGGTATCAAAGGCAATTATTGCTGCCTTGTATGGAGTCAAAATTAGGGGTTTTCAAATCATAATTCCCAGAAAGTCTGCAAAAAATACTTAAGTTTTTAATTAGTTGATTATCAGTGACATATGTAAATAAAATTGTGGTAAAAATAATTTTTAAAAACTAAACAATTTAGTAAAATAAGCTTATTTTTTTATTATATTTGCCCGCTGTTGAGCTGATAGATAATAGATTATAAATATTATCATATTGCCTTTTTAAGGCAAGATCCTGGACCAAATTACTGCTTGTGATGATCTGTATTATACAATCTGAATAGACCATCCGGGCCTAAATGACCATTGGTAAGCTCAATGAATTTATTTTTACTCAAATTACTCTTGAAATAATCCTATGGCAGAAACTAAAAAGAATCTTTTTGAATATACAGAGGACAGTATTAAAAGCCTTGACTGGAAAGAGCATATCCGGTTAAGACCAGGAATGTATATCGGAAAACTGGGTGATGGCTCCAGCCCGGACGATGGAATCTACGTATTGGTGAAAGAGGTGATCGATAACTGCATAGATGAATATACGATGGGTTATGGCAAGTCCATTGAAGTTGCCATCAAGGACAATTCTGTAGTGGTCAGGGACTATGGCCGGGGAATTCCGCTGGGTAAGGTGGTGGACGTGGTAAGTAAGATCAATACCGGAGCTAAGTATGACAGCAAGGTTTTCCAGAAAAGTGTGGGTTTGAACGGTGTGGGTACCAAGGCGGTCAATGCGCTCAGCAGTTATTTTAAAGTAGCTTCCTTTAGGGACGGTAAAGTAAAGGAGGCAGAGTTTGAAAGAGGTGTGCTTGTTAAAGAAAATAAAGAGGCCAAAACGGATGGAGAAAATGGCACCCTGGTCACATTCGTTCCGGACGAAACCATTTTTAAAAATTTTCATTTCATCTCGGAATACCTGGAAAAGCAAATCTGGAATTATTGCTTTTTGAATGCAGGGATGCGCATCGTTTTTAATGGTAAGTCTTATATAAGTAAGAACGGGTTGTTGGATTTGTTAGAGCGGAGTACCAATGCAGATGAATTGCGTTATCCTATCATTCATTTAAAAGGTGAGGATATAGAGGTGGCCATCACCCATAATAATGATTATGGCGAGGATTATTACAGCTTTGTTAATGGCCAGCATACTACCCAGGGTGGTACCCACCAGCAGGCATTCAGGGAAGCCTATATAAAAGTGATCCGCGATTTCTTTAAAAAGGATTATGACGCTTCGGATATTCGTCAAAGTATAGTGGCCGCCATTTCTGTAAGGGTTGTTGAGCCGGTATTTGAATCACAGACCAAAACCAAGTTAGGTTCCTTAAATGTTGATGAAGGAGGTCCAAGCATGCGCCAGTTTGTTTTGGATTTTTTATCTAAACAGCTTGATAACTTTCTTCATAAAAATCCTACGATTGCTGATGCCTTAAAAAAGCGAATTGAGCAAAGTGAGAGGGAGCGGAAGGATCTTGCCGGAATTAAAAAACTGGCAAATGAAAGAGCCAAGAAGGCCAATCTTCATAATAAGAAACTAAGAGATTGCAGGGTGCACCTGAATGATGAGCCACCTGCCAAGAATAAACAGGAGTTTTTTGCCACACAAAAGGAAACCACCATTTTTATAACAGAAGGTGATTCGGCAAGCGGATCAATTACCAAAGCCAGGCAGGTGGAAACCCAGGCAGTTTTCAGTTTACGAGGAAAGCCGTTGAACTGCTTTGGTATGAGCAAAAAAGTGGTATATGAAAATGAAGAGTTGAACCTGCTTCAACATGCGCTGAATATAGAAGAAGGATTGGAAGGTTTACGTTTTAACAGGATCGTAATTGCTACAGATGCTGATGTGGACGGAATGCATATCCGTTTGCTCATCATGACTTTCTTTTTGCAGTTCTTCCCTGACCTGGTGAAGAACAGCCATGTTTATATTCTGGAAACTCCTTTGTTCCGCGTAAGAAATAAACAGGAGACCATTTATTGTTATTCAGAGCAGGAAAAAATGGCTGCAGTTAAAAAGTTGGGCTCCAAACCTGAGATTACCCGATTTAAAGGTTTGGGTGAAATTTCTCCTGATGAATTCGGGCGCTTCATTGGTGAAGAAATGCGCTTGCAACCTGTTATTTTGGAACATGGCGACCACATACAGCAGTTACTGGAGTATTATATGGGTAAGAATACCCAGGAAAGGCAGGAGTTCATTATCAACAATCTAAAAGTTGAATTAGATACAGTAGAAGAGGCCGTGGCTTAGTAGCTTTTGGTGCTACTAACCATCATTAAATTAAAGCGAATGACACACATAGTTTTTCAGGAAGCAGATATTGAAGTATTAAAGAAAGCAATAGAACTGGATGAAAGTTTGAATGGGAGGGTAGAGATCATTAGGGATGATTACGCAGTGGGGCCGGTAGCCAATATTTATGAAGCGGAAGGTTACCAGCAGCGAAGAGATTGGTGGAAATCGCTTTTAGAACTCACACCATATAATGCAGACCAGGTATCAGATATGGTTGATGACAGGCTGACTGTTCATAATTTAAAAAAGGAGCTTGAAGAAAATACCAAAGAAGAAGTGTGGATATGGATGGGTCAGAACCAACATGATGTATGTGGTTATTACTGGCTGATCTCTCAATTGCAGGCCTTCCAGGGACGTGTAGTAATTCTGTACCTGAATAATCTCCCTTTCATCAACGAAAAGGGAAATATATTTTATCCCATAAACTTACACGAGATACAACCGAAGGAATTCCTGAAAGCTAAAAAGCTGAACCGGAAAGTTACCCTTAGTGAGTTTGAAGTGGACCCGGATGAATGGAAAAAGCTTTGTAATGAGAACGATATGGTGCGCATCCTGGAAGGAGGTAAAAAGATAGCCGGTAAACAAGAAGATTTTTATGATGGAGACATTTTAAAAGGACTTTCTAATGAATGGCAGAAGGGCAATAAAGTGATGAGTGGCATATTAGGTAAAATGAAGATAAAGACGGGTGATGTTTTCCTGTTGTGGCGTATGAAAAAAATGGCAGAAGGAGAGAAGATCGAGATACATGGAGATACTACAAAAGGATGGAAAGACTTTGAAGTGAAATTGAAGAATACAGCAATGGAGGAAGTAAGCCAGGAGCAGGTTAATGGATAACCTATCCTTTTAGTATTTGCACATAAACCTATGGAAAGAAAATAAAATGCAATGAGTACTACGAAAAACAAGAACTACGAACATCTGCAGAATGACCACGGCATTAATGGCCAGTATAAGACATGGTTCCTGGATTATGCTTCTTATGTGATCCTGGAAAGAGCCGTTCCTGCTGTTGAAGATGGATTAAAGCCGGTGCAGCGCCGCATCCTGCATGCCATGAAGGAAATGGATGACGGACGTTTCAATAAAGTGGCCAATGTGATTGGCCAGACCATGCAATACCATCCACATGGTGATGCGTCCATTGGTGATGCCCTTGTGAATATGGGACAGAAGGACCTGCTGATAGACACACAGGGAAACTGGGGTGATATAAGAACAGGTGATGATGCTGCTGCATCAAGGTACATTGAAGGGCGCCTGAGCAAATTTGCTTTGGAAGTGGTATTTAATCCTAAAACTACCAACTGGCAATTGAGCTATGATGGTCGTAAGAATGAACCCATTACCTTGCCTGTCAAGTTTCCATTATTGCTGGCACATGGCGCTGAGGGCATTGCTGTTGGATTAGCCACAAAGGTCTTACCTCATAATTTCTGCGAGATCTGCGAAGCCGCCATAAAATATTTAAAAGGAAGAAAGTTTGACCTGTACCCTGATTTCCTAACTGGTGCCATGGCTGATGTGAGTGATTATAACCAGGGCATGAGGGGAGGAAGGGTTAAAGTGAGGGCACATATCGAGGAACTGGATAAAAAAACCTTGTTGATCAGGAGTGTGCCTTATGGTGTAACCACTTCAAGCCTTATGGACAGCATTGTCAAGGCTAATGATAACGGTAAGATCAAGATCAAAAAGGTTACAGATAATACTGCCGCAGAAGTGGAGATCCAGGTGGACCTAGCCCCCGGGATATCGCCGGATATTACGATCGATGCATTGTATAAGTTTACTGATTGTGAAGTGTCCATATCGCCAAATACCTGCGTGATCATAGATCAAAAGCCTCATTTTGTATCAGTTAATGAGTTATTAAGGATCTCCGCGGATCACACTAAGGAACTTTTACAAAAGGAGCTCGAGATCAGGCTAGGTGAATTGCAGGATAAATGGCACTACACTTCATTAGAAAAAATATTCTTCGAGGAAAAGATCTATAAGGAGCTGGAGAAGAAACATGAGACATGGGAGAAGGTAATTCAATCAATAGACAAGGCGTTTGTTCCTTTTGCCAAACAGTTAAGAAGACCTGTAACCAGGGAAGATATTTTAAAACTTACGGAAAAGCCTGTTCGACGCATTTATAAGCTTGATATTGAAGAATTGAATGCCCAGATCAAAGACCTTGAAGCCCAGATCAAACAAGTAAAGCATGACCTTGAATATTTGAATGATTATGCCATTGCTTATTTTGAAGGCTTATTAAAAAAATATGGTAAGGGTAAAGAGCGGAAGACTGAAATCAAGGTCTTTGAGGTGATAGAAGCCAAGCATGTGGCTATTGCCAATACCCGGCTGTATATAAACAGGGAAGAAGGATTTATTGGTACCTCCCTGAAAAAGGACGAATTTCTGGTAGAATGTTCAGACCTTGATGATATTATAGCTTTTACCAAGAGAGGTATTATGAAAGTGGTGAAGGTGCAGGATAAAGTATTTATTGGAAAGGACATCTTGTATGCTGCGGTATTCCGCAAAGGAGATGAAAGAACCACCTATAATATGTTGTACACCGATGGTGGGTCTGGTGTAACATATGCCAAGAGATTTAATGTCACTGGAATCACCAGGGATAAAGAATACGATTTAACTAAGGGACATGATAAAAGCAAGGTGCATTACCTGACCGTAAATCCTAACGGTGAAGCTGAAGTAGTAAGGGTTATTTTGAGTCCAAATTGCACAGCCAGGAATAAGGAATTTGAATTTTATTTTGAAGAGTTGGAGATCAAAAGCAGAGGTAGTATGGGTAACCAGGTAACCAAATACCCTGTGCGTGCTGTGAAGTTCAAGGAAGCCGGTGTGGCTACGCTTGGAAGTATCAAACTTTGGTTTGATGACAAATTCGGACGCCTGAATCATGAAGGAAAGGGAATTGAATTAGGCGATTTTGATGCAGAGGACAGGGTATTGGTACTGTACAGCGATGGTACTTATGAAATTACAGACCAGGAGTTGACGCAACGTTTCAATCCAGAAGAAGTGATGCTGGTAGAGAAGTTTGACCCTGAAAGAATCATTACCGCTGTTTACCTGGATAATGATAAAGTGCAATATAATGTGAAGCGTTTCCGCATAGAGACCACTACATTAAAAAATAAATTTCTATTTATAAAAGAAGGGAAGGGGAATGTGCTGGAAGCCGTTTCTACAGAAGAGGAGCCAATACTTATTGTTCAAACAGGTAAAGGTTCGCAGGTGAGAAAAGCTAAATTCAAGATTGCCAAAATGGTTGATGTGATGGGGTGGAAGGCAGTGGGGGCGAAGCTGGTAGACTTTAATAAAAATATAATGATGGAGTGGGAAAGTACTAACCGGCCAGCAGCTTTAACCGAACCTCCTCAAAGGACCACATTGTTTTAATAATAAAGCGCTCTTAATTTCTTAAGGAGCGCTTTATATTCAATTTCATATTAAATGTGAAGGAAAAGGTTAAGGCTTTTTCCTTTTTATTTTTACTGCAGCATTCTTTTCAAAATTACTTGAAAGGCGTACCTCATACCTTTTTTTGCCATCATAGATCAACATCAAAGCTGTATTTGGAGGTATACTACCCAGGTTATTGG
>JAEZLJ010000043.1 GCA_023415275.1 Bacteroidota bacterium | reverse complement strand
GTTATACACTACTCCAATAGCACGGTGCCTGATAGAAGATTCATATTTTCTCTGGATATCTTCTGTATTGAAAAGCAGATATCGATCAAGGGAAGACTGCTGGTGTAGTTGGTGTTCAATGCTACCTTCCCTGGCCGGCGGCACTTCCATTTCTTCCATTAAGGCGCCCCATTCTTCGCCTGCAATGACTGAACCCTGGTAAGAACCAAAACCCACCAGGTACACCTTGTTGATGCCATATTGTTCCCTGGCCAACTGACCAATATTGACCATGCCTCCCCTTTTCATATCCGTGGCCCTGGCATCGCCTATATGTGTATTGTGCTCCCAAACAATGGCCTTTGATGACTTACCATGGAAGGTCAAAAGCCGGTCAAGCGTTTCCATCATATGCCGGTCTCTAACATTCCAACTCTCATTATCAAAACCCATCATCGTTCTGTAATAGTTTTCAGCATTCACAGCTATCAGGGCATTCTGTTCGGCATTAAAACCGGCCTCCGGATCACCGTCAAGGAATTGTGCCCTTAACCTGATTTCTTTTAAAAGTTCAAGGACTTTGTCCCTGCATGAATGTTCAGTTAATGAATAACGGGCATACAGCTGTTCGTTCTCCTCATAAGGCTCAAAACATTTTATGGCTTTCTTTACGGCAGCCGCTGCAGTTGCATCTTCTTTTTCCAGGTACTGGAGCATCTCTTTCATGGAGTCCCAAAGGCTGTAAACATCCAGCCCATAAAACCCGACCTTTTTATTGACGGCGCGGCCACTATTGAATTCATGCAGCCATTCTGCAAGGGCAGCGATCTCCCAATTGGCCCACATCCATGTAGGCCACCTGTCAAAAGCTTTTAGAATGGTTTGAATATCGTGTCCCCCCTCCTTATATCCTTTGATATATCGGTTGATGCGGTAACAATCCGGCCAGTCACCTTCCACTCCAATAAAATTGAATCCCTTCTCCTGTATCAATCTTTTGGTGATCGCGGTTCTCCAGGTATAATATTCGTGGGTTCCATGCGAGGCCTCACCTAACATCACCACTTGTGCATCTCCAATATCTTCTATCAACGCATCGAGGTCTTTTGAGTTTTGGAGCTCATGCATAATTGCGTTTTAAAATTTATACATTATGCACAACTCTTAAGCCAAAGAAGCCTGTAGTTGGAATGAAGCTGTAGTAAGGATAGATAAATATGGAGTAGCCTTCACTGACTGTAATAAAACGGAAGGTTTTAACTACAAACAGTTCCTATCTTCGCCGCATGTTAAAAGTGGGTATTTTAGGTGGCGGACAGTTAGGCAGAATGTTGTTGCAGGCAGCGGCCAACTACCAGGTGGAAACACATGTATTGGAAAATGATGATGAATGCCCTGCCGCCCATTTATGCAGGTATTTTATAAAGGGGAATATCCGTGATTATGAGACCGTTTACCATTTTGGAAAAGGGCTCGATGCCATCACCATTGAAATAGAGAATGTAAATATTGATGCTTTGGAAAGACTGGAAATGGAAGGAGTAAAGGTTTTTCCCAAACCATCAGTATTGCGCATTATTAAAAACAAGGTCAGGCAAAAGGAGTATTATTTAGAGAATGGCATACCTACTGCAGAATTTGCTATTATCCAGAACAAAAATGAGATAGGCCAATTAACCCACCTACTCCCTGCAGTGCAAAAACTGGCAGAAGGTGGCTATGATGGCCGGGGGGTACAGATCATTGACAACCTTTCCAATAGTCATTTGTTCTTTGATGAACATAGTGTACTGGAAAAGAAGATCAGGATCAAAAAGGAGATAGCACAGATCGTTGCCATTGACCAGGAAGGCAAAACAGCACTTTATCCACCGGTAGAAATGATGTTCAACAAGGATTTGAACCAGCTGGACTTTCAGCTTTGCCCTGCAGACATCACCCAGCAGGTGCTGTGGAAGGTGGAAGCCATAGCATTGAAGGTGGTGCGTAATTTTAATTCAGCCGGTTTATTTGCGGTGGAGCTGTTTGTTGATGAGAATAATGAAGTATTTGTGAATGAAACGGCCCCAAGGGTCCATAATAGCGGCCACCATACCATTGAGGCCCATTATTCATCCCAGTTCGACATGCTTTGGCGCATCATATTGGGCCATCCCCTGGGAAATACCAGGTATTTGTTTCCTTCTATTATGGTCAATATTATTGGAAGCGAAGGCCATTCAGGACCTGCTAAATACTCAGGTTTGAATGAGGTGCTTAAAATAGACAATGCCTTTGTGCATTTATATGGAAAGGCAGAAACAAGGCCCGGAAGAAAAATGGGGCATGTGACCATTATAAGTAATGAAAGGCAGGACCTGATACACAAAGCCAATAAGGTAAGACAAAATTTGAATGTTATTTCCTGAGGTTATCATTCATATGCGCCGTTCATCAAGCAATCAAGGTTAATTAAGGTTAATCAATGATTCTTAGGCTTTTTTTAAAGGTACTTATCTTGGAGAAGAGGCTATTTTTGACGTTCTAACATCAATTGATATACCAAGTGAGAGTTATTTATCCGATTAGTCTGTTGTTATTTTTTGCAATCTTTTCAATTCAATTAAGTTCCTGCAGCAGCAAACGCAAAGAGGACGCCCAGGCCAAGCAAAAGATGGGAAATAAACCACCTGTTCCAAAGGTGGATGGTTATGTGGTACAGTCACAAACCGTTAGTGAGTCTCTGGAAATCCCCGGCACCATTGTATCTGAAGATGCCACGGAGATACACCCTGAAGTATCAGGACGGATTATCAACCTGAATGTAAGAGAGGGCAATTTTGTAGGTAAAGGAGCAGTATTGGCCAAATTATACGATGCGGACCTGCAGGCACAAAAAAGAAAACTGCAGGTGCAACTACAGATAGCACAACAAACCTCAAGCCGACATGAAAAGCTGTTGGAAATTGGAGGAATCAGTAAAGAAGATTACGCAGCCAGTGCACTACAGGTAAGTAATCTGCGTGCCGACCTTGATATTATCAATACCTCTATAGCTAAAACGGTTATACGAGCACCGTTTAGCGGAAAGCTTGGTCTGAAAGATATCAGCACAGGAGCATATGTTACACCCCAATCAGTAATAGCCACTATTCAAAAGACCGCTGACCTTAAGATCGAGTTCAGCTTACCTGAGAAATATGCCAACCAGGTACATAAAGGGCAATATGTCAATTTTACTATTGAAGGAAGTGAAAGGAATTATTCTGCAGTCATTTCAGCCACAGAATCAGGCATTGACCAGAATTCAAGAACATTGGTAATGAGGGCCCAGGTGAAAGGTGATATTACCGGGCTGAAGCCAGGAAACTTTGCCAAAGTAAAGATGAATTTTGCACCAGATCCCAATGCCCTTTTAATACCTTCACAGGCCATTATACCACAAGCAAGGGGGAAACGGGTGGTTGTAGCCAGGAACGGAATAGCCGACTTTGTTGATGTGACAACAGGTGTAAGGGATTCATCCATGGTACAGATAACTACAGGATTGCAAAAAGGCGATACAGTCGTTGTTACAGGACTACTAACAGTAAAACCCAAATCACCGATTGTAGTGAATAAGATTATCAATAAACAAAGCTGATATGGTTTTGAGCAGCAGGTCTTTTGATGCTGCTGCTTTTTGCATCTTCATATCGATCTTAACTAATTAACGATGAACATAAGTGAACTTTCATTAAAGCGGCCCGTATTGGCTATTGTGATGAGCATCCTGATCGTTGTGTTCGGGGTCATTGGATTTAAGTTCCTTGGTATACGGGATTACCCGGCCATTGACCCACCGAATATCAATGTGCGCACATCTTATCCTGGTGCTAACCCTGACATTATTGAATCTCAAATAACCGAGCCCTTAGAAAAAGCTATTAACGGTATTGCCGGTATCAAAAACATTACATCATCCAGTAATGCAGGCTCCAGTAATATCAACGTAGAATTTGACCTGGGTGTTGACCTTGAAGCAGCAGCCAACGATGTAAGAGATAAGGTTTCGCAGGCAGCACGATCCCTACCCACTGATCTTGATGCACCCCCAGTGGTGTCTAAAGCAGACGCCAGTTCAGATGCCATCATTTCCATGACTGTTCAAAGTTCTACCAAGAACCAGCTTGAATTGACCGAATGGGGCAACAACGTATTGCTGGAAAGATTGCAAACGATCCCAGGTGTGAGCGGAATACAGATATGGGGTGAGAAAAGGTATGCCATGCGTATCTGGTTCAAGCCGGAAATGTTGACAGCCTATAAGTTAACGCCGCTGGATGTTCAAAATGCATTGCTTAGGGAAAACGTGGAACTACCTTCGGGTAAGATCTCTGGTAATGCCACCGAATTATCTGTGAGAACTTTTGGAAAGCTGAATACCGAAGAAGAGTTCAACAACATTATCATTAAGAATGTAAATGGAAGTGATATTAAGGTAAAAGATATAGGAGAAGCTGTTTTAGGGCCTGAGAATGAGGAATCCCAGTTACGTGAGAGCGGAATTCCGATGATCGCTCTTGCCATAGTGCCGCAGCCAGGCTCTAACTATGTATCTATATCTGATGAATTCTATAAAAGGTATGACCAGATCAAAAGGGAAATGCCCGAAGATATTAAGCTCAATATTGCCCTTGACCAGACAAAGTTCATCAAGAAATCTATTTCTGAAGTTGAAGAAACCCTGATCATCTCCCTGGTATTGGTGATCCTGATCATTTATCTCTTCTTCAGGGACTGGCTGATCGCCATCCGTCCATTGATAGACATACCCGTTTCGCTTATCGGCGCATTTTTCATCATGTACATCTGTGGATTTACCATTAATGTACTTACCCTGCTTGCCATAGTCCTGGCCACAGGCCTGGTGGTGGATGATGGTATTGTGGTAACAGAAAATATTTATAAGCGGATGGAAAAGGGAATGAATAAGTGGCAGGCAGCCAAAGAAGGATCCAAAGAGATCTATTTTGCTGTCATTGCAACTTCTATCACACTGGCTGTGGTATTCCTGCCTATTGTATTCCTGCAAGGTTTCGTTGGCCGCTTATTCCGTGAATTCGGTATTGTAGTGGCAGGCGCTGTATTGATATCCGCATTTGTTTCACTGACGCTTACCCCGGTGCTAAACGTGAAAATGACCCGAAAGGATATACACAAACATTCATGGTTCTATACAAAGACAGAACCCTTCTTCCGGTGGATGGAGGATGGGTACAAAAATGCGCTTACCCGGTTTATGAAGGTGCGTTGGCTGGCCTTTGTTATCATAGTCATTTGCGGAGGAATCATTTATTTCCTGGGCAAGGGTATCCCTTCAGAATTGGCACCCATGGAAGACAGAAGTCAATTCAGGCTTTCATTGACAGCCCCTGAAGGCACTGCTTATGATTACATGGACAATTATGTTCAACGGGTTACCAATTTCATGCTGGACTCGGTACCGGAAAAAGAAACCGTGCTTTCCATAACAGCACCTGGATTCATCAGTGGGGCCACCAATTCGGGAATGGTGCGCGTAACATTAGTAGATCCGAAAGAAAGGACAAGGTCTCAAAAAGAGATCGTGGCCATGGTAAATAAAAACCTTTCCCGATTCAATGAAGGAAGGGCGTTTGCCATTGAAGAACAGACCATACAGGTAAACCGTCGTGGAGGTCAGCCTGTGCAATTCGTAATACAGAATAATAACTTCGACAAACTGGCCCAGGTGCTACCCCCCTTCCTGGAAGCGGCTAATAATAATCCTGTGTTGCAGGGCGTGGATGCAGACCTAAAATTCAATAAACCTGAATTACGCATTAATGTTGACAGGCTTAAGGCCAGTGAATTAGGCGTGAGTGTAGAAGATGTATCACAAACCCTTCAACTGGCATTGAGTAACCGTAGAATGGGATACTTTACCAAGGAAGGAAAGCAATACGGTGTATATGGCCAGGTGGCCAGATCTGACCGTGATGATCCTACAGATTTGAAATCCTTATATGTGCGTAACCAGAAAGGAGAAATGATAGGATTAGATAACCTGGTAAGTTTTGAAGAAGCCACTACCCCTTCTACTATTTATCACTTTAATCGTTTTAAATCTGCAACTGTATCTGCAGGGTTGGCTCCAGGTAAAACTATTGGTGATGGAATTCAAGCCATGCAACAGATAGCTGATAAGCTTCTTGATGATACTTACACCACTTCCCTGGCGGGCAACAGCCGTGACTTCCAGGAAAGTTCAAGCAATATTGGCTTTGCCTTCTTTCTTGCCCTGGGCCTGATCTTCCTGATCCTGGCGGCACAGTTTGAAAGCTTTATAGATCCTTTTATCATCATGGTAACCGTGCCCCTGGCTATTGCAGGAGCGGTATTATCACTTTGGTTATTTGATCAGACGCTTAATATCTTCTCAGAGATTGGGATGATCATGTTGATTGGCCTGGTGACCAAGAATGGTATCTTGATTGTTGAATTTGCCAACCAGAGCCGGATTCAGGGCATGAAAAAAAGTGACGCTGTTATCTATGCTTCCTCCCAACGTTTACGACCCATCCTTATGACCAGCTTAGCCATGACACTGGGTGCACTGCCCATTGCCCTGTCTTTGGGAGCAGCAGCTACGAGCCGTATACCCCTTGGTATAGTTATGGTGGGCGGAATCATGTTTTCACTGGTATTGACTTTATTTGTTATTCCTGCTATGTATTCTTATTTGTCTTCTAATAAAAAAAGGAATGAACTGGAAGTATTGGAAGAAGAACAGAAGGAAGCAGAACATGCACAATTATTACATTAATGAGACTAAAGAATATTGCACTGGCCTGTAGTTGTTTGATCGGAATTATGGCAAAAGCCCAAAGACCATTAAGTCTGGAAGAGGCTATAGCTACTTCCCTCGCGAATAATTATGATATCCAGCTTTCCAGGAATGATTCAGCACTGGCAGCACTGGATTATGCATTTGCTGATTACGCCTTTTATCCAAGGTTAAATGCCAATGGTGGCATCAACTTCAACAATAATAACCAGAAACAGGTATTGGCAGATGGAACCAAACGTGAAAGCAATGGGATCAAATCTAATGTAGCCACGGCCTCTCTGAATCTGAACTGGACACTCTTTGACGGTCTTAAAATGTTTGTTACCCGTCGCCGCCTGGGGCAAATGGTTGAATTGGGCGAATTGCAAATCAAGAACCAGGTAATAGCCAGTGTGGCAGACCTGATGCGTACTTATTATGATATCAGCCGCCAGCAACAACAGTTGAAGGCCATTGAGGAACAGATGCAATTAAGCAGTGAGCGCCTTAAACTGGCCCAATATAAATTTGAAGTAGGTACTGGTACCAAATCAGATGTCCTGCAGGCCCAGATAGATTATAATGCACAAAAATCACAGCAGCTTACCCAGCAAACCAATATTCTCAAACTAAAAGAGCAATTGAACAATTTGCTGGCAATTCCTGTTACCAATGATTTTACGGTGCTGGATACTATACCTATTCATAGCGGTTTGACACTCGACTCTATACAGGGTACTTTGACAGCAACCAATCCGCAATTATTGCTGGCTCAGAAAAGCATCGACATAGCAGGTCTTGCATTGAAAGAACGCAGGGCTGAGAGGTTACCAACCGTAAGCTTTAATTCAGCATATAATTTTAACCGCACTGATAATAAGAGTGTGATCAATCCCTTTCAACCTTTGTTCAGCCAAAATAAAGGATTGAACTATGGCTTCACTGCCACCATTCCCATTTTTAATGGATATATCACACGCCGTAATATCCGGGCTGCGGAATTAGATATTGAATACCAGCAACTGGCTTATAAGAGAAACCTGGCACAGATCAATACAAATGTAGCTACCGCTTACAGGGATTATACCTTGTATCAACAAACGCTTTCCCTGGAAGAAGAAAACATCAAATTAGTTCGTGAAAACCTTTTTATTGCCCAGGAGCGTTACCGCCTGGGAGTCACAACTTTCCTTGAAATGCGCACTGCGGAGCAAAGCCTCGCAGATGCCACTAATCGCCTGATTCAAGCGCGTTACAATACAAAAGTTGCTGAGATAGAATTATTAAGATTGAGAGGAGACTTAGTAAAGTAGTTTCTGGTTTCTGGTTTTTGGTTTATAGTTTCTTGTTGTAGCTTCAGGCGCATTTTCTCTCTTATGGCAACAATCAATAAGTTTGAAGATTTAGAGATTTGGCAACTATCGAGGAAGTTATATAATAGACTTTCACCTGTAATAGAAACGCTGAAAATTAAAAGAGAATATCGTTTTGCAGAGCAAATGCGATATGCTTCAGGTTCAATAATGGACAATATTGCTGAGGGATTTGAAAGAAGCAGCAAACTTGAGTTTGTAAATTCACTGGGAATTTCTAAAGGGGAACTTGGCGAACTGAAATTTCAACTCTATCGTTGTATAGATAATAATTTTATTAATCAGGCAGAATTTGAGGCAATATACGCTGAGGCAGATATTCTATCCCGTAAAATTGCTTCTTTTATTATCTATTTAAATTCTACAGTGCATAAAGGATTAAAATTTAAAGACAGATTGAAATCATGAAGGAACAAGAAACTATAAACCAAAAACCAGAAACTCCTCTTGTTGGCATTGTAATGGGAAGTGATAGCGATTTGCCAGTCATGCAGGCTGCCGCAGATATTTTAAGATACTTTGAAATCGGCTTTGAACTTACAGTAGTATCGGCTCACCGCACTCCATTGCGAATGGTGGAATATGCATCTAAAGCACAAGAAAGGGGATTGAAACTGATCATAGCAGGTGCAGGTGGTGCAGCACATTTACCCGGCATGATCGCTTCTATAACTACGCTTCCGGTTATCGGGGTTCCTATAAAATCCAGCAATTCCATTGATGGCTGGGATTCCATTCTTTCCATATTACAAATGCCCAATGGGGTACCTGTAGCCACCGTAGCCTTAAATGCCTCTAGAAATGCGGGAATATTGGCAGCCCAGATCATTGGAGCTTTTGACAGCAACATAGCTGAAAAAGTAGCGGCCTACAAAGAGAAAATGAGCAAAGAGGTGCAGGAAAAGGTACAACACCTGCAATCTGCAGGCTGGCCTAATCAATTTGATCAATAGCCAAATTATACAAGGTGTATTAACTCTCTATTAGAACCATAAACTCTTGTTCCAGGCCCAATGAGTGTTGGTATAATTCTTCTATAAAATGATATCCCCATTTAGCATAAAAGCTGCTGAAGTTCTCTTTTCTTTCCTGCAATCCATTGGCTGGGAATAAAGCAGCTTTGATCTTCTGTATACCCCTTTGCTCATCGGCATACTTCCGCTTTTCGGCACGAAGCATTTTCTTCTGCAGCTCCTGCAGATTCTTTATTGACCTGGTTTTTATTGCTGCTACATGTTTGCCCAGTGTTGGATCTATAGCTGCTGCCTGAACTTTTATTTGTTCATAGAAAGCTTCGGCCTTTTCAAAATTGCCATTTAAGGATATAGTATTGGATGATTGACTTTCTACTACCTGGTTGACCAAATCATTAGACGCTTTAAAAATATCAGGAATTGTAAGGTGTAACTTATTGATCTTTTCTTTCCACTTATGCTCTATTACCAGGAAAGAATTCCTTAATACTAATACAGGGTAAACCACATTGTAATGCTCAAAAAGATCTTTGAGTTGTAGCCAGTAAGCCAATTCCCCTCCCCCGCCAACGAATGCCAGGTTAGGCAAAATGGTTTCCTGGAATAATCCTCTCAAGATAACATTAGGGCTAAACCTTTCCGGGTGGCTGGAAAGTTCTGTTCTTATTTCTTCATCTGAAAACTTAAGAGTGGTATTATGTACAAGAAAGTTATCTCCGTCACGTATAATGCGTTCACGGATATCATCTTTAAGGTAAAAAAGATTGATCTCCCTGGGGTGTGCCTGGACGTTAAAATGTTCCTCCAGCCTTTCTGAAGTTTTTTGAACTATGCCCGCCGAAGTATTTTGAAATAGTTCTTCCTGGAACAACGGGATCATTTGGGCTTTATAGGCAGGATGATCCGGGATCAGTACCACCAATCCATATTGACCATACAATTGGTTCACTAACTCAAAAGTTGCAGTTTGGATATCCCTGCCTATACTATAACTTTTTTTCAATAAACCTATCACCTCTGCACCGTGCATTTCCCCAATCAGCTGGCCTTCCAGTTCATCTATCAACTGCATGAGGCTTTTATCAACCAGCATTCGGCCTACTGCTCCTTTCTGTTCCTTTTTCCATTCAATCTTTTTACCATCCACATAGGTATGGTTCAATTCTGCAAAGTCAGCATCTTCTGAACCCATGTAATATATAGGCACGAAATGAAAACCAGGCAGCTCCTTCTTTAGTTCTTCTGCCAGCTTTATAGTGTGCAAAATCTTATAGATAAAATATAGAGGCCCGGTAAACAAGTTGGGTTGATGGGCTGTGCAAATAGTAAAACAATCCTCGTGCGCCAACTTTTGAATATTCAATGCCACAGCTTCGGATGTTTCAATCCCTTTATACTGCTTCAGCAAGGTGGCAACCAATATGTCTCTTTTTATAGGTTGTACCTGTTTTTGTTTTAATGTTTCTGCTATACCTTTAATTGTGGGAGGCTGGGCATAAAATGAACGCAACTTTTCATCTCCTGACAGGTAAGCAAGAGCAATTTTCGAAAAGGCGTTGGTCTGGTTATAAGGAATGCGCTGTTCAGCAAACATGGTTTAAAATTAAAGCAACCGGGCATTTAAAATTGTTAAGGCTGGCTTATTCATAAAATTAACTCACCGGCTCCCTGGTCAATTGGCCATTTACGGTTCTCCATATGTGTAAAGGATTCTCGTTTTTAAGTTCATCTGGCAACAAGGAATTATCCCAGTTTTGATAACAAACAGGTCTTGCAAAACGCCTGATACCATCCGGACCTACAGCTGTAAAGCGGCTATCTGTAGTAGCCGGGTACGGACCTCCGTGCTGCATGCCATAAGCAACATCCACACCGGTAGGCACACCATTCATGATAAGGCGTCCTGCCAACTCTTTCAGGATAGTTATTAATCCAACATTATCCTTAGCCTCCTCTGAAGTGGCTATGATAGTTGCTGTTAGCTGCCCGTCCAGCTTTTTTGCCACTTCTATCATCTCCTTGATATCCTTGCATTGTACCAGTAAAGAGTAAGTACCAAACACTTCTTTTTGCAAAATGGGGTTATTGATAAAGGCAGTGGCACTTACCCTGGCAATGGTCGGAATAGTCTGTAATTCAGTGGAAGCATCTTGTGTGGTTGCCAACACTTCTACATCGTTTTGCTGTAGGGCAATGTTTCTTTTATCATGAAAACTTTTAGCAATACCAGGATGAAGCATCTCCACTGGTTTTGTTTTTCTTATTTCATCCTGGAGCTTTTGTA
Source organism: Bacteroidota bacterium (assembly GCA_023415275.1). Classification (GTDB taxonomy): domain Bacteria; phylum Bacteroidota; class Bacteroidia; order Chitinophagales; family Chitinophagaceae; genus Flavisolibacter. Next base: position 7,774 of record JAEZLJ010000043.1, on the reverse strand, counting down.
TAAATGATTCCAATGCTTCATGCTCCATAGCTATCAACACACCTGGATTGGTGCAGAATTGACCGGCACTTTGAGTAATAGAATGAGCCAGTTGCGTAGCAAGGCCATGAGGATCCTGCAGTAATTTACCAGGTAATAAAAACACAGGATTTACACTTCCCATTTCTGCAAATACAGGAATAGGCACCTGTCTTTGAGCAGCTATATTAAATAAAGCTCTTCCACCTTCCAGGGAGCCGGTAAATCCAACAGCTTTAGTAAGCGGATGCTCTACAAGGGCTTTCCCTACTTCAAATGAAGCCCCGTGAATATGAATGAAAATATTCTCAGGCATATCTAATGCCTGGAGCGCACTTTTGATAGCTGCAGCTACCAATTCGGAAGTTTGTGCATGTGCCGGATGGGCCTTTACGATTACAGTACATCCTGCAGCGAGGGCACAAGCGGTATCGCCACCTGCTGTTGAATATGCAAAAGGAAAATTTGATGCACCAAAAACAACTACAGGTCCAAGCGGTATTAAATACTTTCTAAGATCAGGCTTTACAGGTATCCTGTCCTTGTCTGCTGTATCTATCCTGGCATCCAGGCAGGCACCTTCCCTGCAGGCAGCTGCATAAGATTCCAGCTGAAACTGTGTCCTGTTTAATTCAGATTGCAGGCGGGCTGCATCCAGGTGTGTGTCTTTTCCAGCCTGGTGCACCAGGTTTTCCGCATTGTTTCTCAGTTCCTGGGCTATTCTAACCATCAATTCCGCTCTTTGCGCTAATGAAAATCCTTTATACACTTCAAAAGCATTCCTTGATGATCGTAATGCCCTATTCACATCTTCTATTGTTGCATCCCTGAATTGCATTGTGCTTTTTATCAAAGTTCTGAATTTGAAATGGATCCATTGCAAATGATACTCAAACAATAATCTGTGTTGAAAGCATTCCTTTTAACATTGTATTAAGGCATAAAAAACCTTTTCTGTTGTCAAATAGTAAAACACCCTCTATGAGAATCGAATTATTCATATCGTTATTGACATTCACCAGTTTACTGGTATTCTATAAAAGAAAAAACCTGAATAATTGGTAATTCACTGTTTATTACAACTCATCCAGAGCAATACACATTTTATACAATTACCAGCCTGGCATAAATAGTGTAAGTCTCAAATTTGACAACTTGAACCACCTTATAAATTAACCAATATGAGAATCGAATTTTACGCACTGCTGATCATGGTCTTTTGTTTTCTCCTATATTACAAACGGAGGCAACTGAATAAAGAACTCGAAAGCAGGATCTGATGTGCCATTGTGAAATGCTGTCCTGGATACATTTAATTACCCGGCAATAACTTGACTGCTATACCTTGGCCTCCTCGTAATGATTCAACTTATTTAATTCCAAAATGGTGGTCTTACCATCCTCTGATTCATGGTACATTGGTTTGAATTTAGCACCCCAAATTATTTCGTTATAAGTATAGGAAGTCCTTTGCATCACCTGGTTAGAAAATATCGGGTTGAATCCAGATACCTGGACCAGTATTTCCACATCTGATTTTTCCAGGTCTTCTTTTGTGAAATTTATTAAGGGGCTTTGGTCATCAATAGGATGCACCACAGTCCAGTTCATATTAAACATGTCCACTCTCGACCTTTCCAGGCCCAGTTTGTAAAATGCGTACTCCGGGTTTCCATCTTTCATAAAAACATAAGAAAGGTTGACAACCACCTGCACATCACTCAGGTGGTGATTGCTTTTATAGGGCACTAATCTAAACATCAGTGCTTTCCCGTTTTTATACGGGGCTATCAAGGCATTTTCGCTGTATTCAATATAGGCCTGGGGCCTGGTAAACCTTCCATAGAGTAAGCCTGTAACCAATGCAAAGAATAACCATCCACTCATAGCTTGTATAGAGGCCAGCAGGTCGGCACTATCACCCACCGGGTTAATCCTGCCGTAACCTACAGTAGTAAAGGTTTGGGTACTGAAATAAAATAATTCCCTCACCCTGCTCCAATAATTCCTTGATAGAAGCCCCTGCAATTCCTCTTCACCAATAATAAAATAACCTAAGGCAAATAGCACATTGACCACCAGGTAAAAGAGGATGATCAGCATAATAAATTTTACCCAGGATATCTCCAACAGGTAAGAATAAAAGCTGGCTCTTTTAAAAAAGGAAGCACCTGTTTTCTTTAAATTGAAAGACCCGTCCTTGTTCATGAACCGGCCACCAAACTGTCCGGGTTGATTGCCAAATCCTGTATCAGGATTAGAAGAAGAATAATGATCCACCATTGAAGCCATATTGCTGGTTTGCTCTATAAATGTAATCCAATGATCATGGATTAATAAAGGCCTGTATCCAGAAGAATAAAAAAGTGCCCATCTTTTACAGTTCCTGCTTACGATTCATCAGTTCATTCAGGTCTGCATTGTAGCGCCCTTAAGGTCAAACTATTTTCGTTGCTCATTAATATATCCCTATTCAATGAATGATAAATTTCAAATGAATCTGAAGATTTAAAAACATGCATCAAAAAAACATTCAAAATGATCAACACATTACGCTTCTGCCAGGCACCGGACAGGCAGGCCAACCCGTGTGCGGGTTGTGAAAATTGCAGAAAGCCAGGCAGTGAAAATAAATTGACCGACACTCTGCTATTAACCGCATTATATGCTGCCGAAGCGCATACTTATTATTTATATTCACAGCATTGGTTCCATCCTGAAGTACAGGATAATAGGTTATAAAGATCTACTGCTGAATGGCAACTGGAACTCCTGGATTAACATCATTCCTAATAGCCATTTCTATAACTTTTCACATAGCACTAATCCTAATAGGCATTATCCCAATTATCTTCACTGAAATTTACCCCTATCACATTTAACAGCTTTTTACCCTGGTTGGCCAATATAATGAGTAAATTTAGTTGCGCCATGAAAAGAGTAATTGCCATATTCTTTCTTTTTTTATTTGCAGTTTCTTTTACCGAATTGGGACAACTGGTAAAAGTTCCGGCACTGGTACAACACTTTTATTCCCACCAGCAATCGGGTTCCACCTCTTTCATAGCTTATTTATTTGCGCATTATACTTCGCATGGAGACGATGGTGATAATAAAGAAGACATGCAGCTTCCTTTTAAAACGACCATCTCCACTCCCTCTTTAGTGGCAGGTGTACCCACCAATGGTCCGCAGCTCATTAAATCGATCCGCATCATCCGGGAAATCAAAAGTGTACCGCAAATATCTTTTATACCCACTATTCCTGTTTTCTCCATATTCCATCCTCCCCGTACTGTCGCTATCTAACTGGTAATCCTTTATTATTTCATTTTAAAAAAGACAGTATCATGAATGCTTCCCAAATACATTTGGCACTAACTCATGTGCCGGTTATGTTATCTATTATTGGCTTGGTCATCCTGATTGTAGGCCTCCTTAAGAAAAATGAAACTATCACCAAGACATCCTTCTATATCCTGTTAGCGGCAGGAATCTTCACATTGCCTGTTTATTTCACCGGCGAGGGCTCAGAAGAGATAGTCGAAAACCTGCCCGGCGTCTCGGAGTCAGTGATATCTCAACATGAGCACATTGCTCAATTTACTTTGATCTCCATTTCTATTACTGCCCTTTTTGCCCTGGCAGGGATCTTTATGCATGCTTTGAAGAGTGCGGGCAAATTAGTGCGCATTGGTGTGTTGGTATTATCATTTATTTCGGCGGGCGCCATGGCCAGAACCGCTCAGTTGGGCGGGGCTATTCGCCATACAGAAACAAGAGCAGGCGGCACAGCCTTTATCCAGCAAAATGGCGAAACGCAGCAGCAAGAGGGACAACAAAACAAAAAATCTGAAGATGATGACTAAAAAAAAGAGGGCTCATGCCCTCTTTTTCATTTATATCAATTCACCCTCCAGGTCATAATCATATGCCCGGGTGATCTTTACATTATAAAAGTTACCTGGTTGTAGTTTTTGATCTGTTTGTATGATCACTTCATTATCAACCTCCACACTGTCAAATTCAGTTCTTCCCAGGTACCTTCCGGCTTCCTTCTTATCAACCAGCACCTTCAATGTTTGCCCAACTTTCTCCTGGTTCTTTTCATAACTGATCTCCTGTTGAACCGCCATGATGTCTTCCGCCCGGCGTTGTTTTTCATCAGCCGGAACATCGTCGGCTAACCCGTACGCTGATGTGTTCTCCTCATGTGAATAGGTAAAGATCCCTACCCGGTCAAAACGCTGCCGCTCCAGGAAGCCTTTCAATTCTTCTACATCGTCCAGTGTTTCGCCCGGAAATCCGGTAATAAGGGTAGTCCTGATACAGATCCCAGGAACAGTATGCCTGATATTCAATACCAGGTCCTCCATTTCAGCGCGGGTAATGTTCCGGCGCATGGCCTTCAGCATATTATCAGCCGCATGTTGCAATGGCATATCCAGGTATTTGCAAATATTGTCTCGCTCGCGCATCACGTCCAGGATATCCATTGGAAATTTATGCGGGTAAGCATAGTGCAGGCGGATCCACTCTATACCAGGGATGTCGCTTAGTCTTTTTAAAAGATCTGAAAGCATCCTTTTCTTATATAAGTCCAGGCCATAATAGGTCAGTTCCTGCGCAATCAGCATGATTTCCTTTACGCCACGTCGGGCCAGGCCTTCTGCTTCTTTTACCAGGTCTTCCATGGCCCGGCTGGTATGCTGGCCGCGCATAAGCGGGATGGCACAAAATGCACAGGTTCTATTACAACCTTCAGCAATTTTTAAATAGGCATAGTGAGCCGGGGTAGCCAACAGGCGCTCGCCAAGTAATTCGCTTTTGTAATCGGCCTCAAATTGCTTTAAGATCAGGGGAAGTTCCATGGTGCCAAACCAGGCATCCACTTCGGGAATACTTTGCTCCAGGTCCTCACGGTAACGCTGGCTCAGGCAGCCGGTAACGTAAACCTTGTCAAGGCGGCCCTTTTGCTTCAGGTTTACCTGGTCAAGAATGGTGTTGATTGACTCCTCCTTGGCCTTATCAATAAAGCCACAGGTATTCACTATCACTATATTGTGATCCTTCTTTCCACTTTCATGCACCACGTCGATCTCGTTGGCCAGCAGTTGTCCACTTAACACCTCGCTGTCCACCATGTTCTTACTGCAACCCAGGGTGATGATATTGACCTTATCCTTTTTGAGCGTTTTCGATTTCATGCGAGGCGCGAAGGTAGGCAGATTCGTTCTTAGGCGCTGTTTAGAAATTGGTAAATAGAATGCATAGGCACCAATATTCAAAACGGTAATTAAATGAACATAAGGTTCATGGAGAAATCAGGGCATAAAACAGCTTTAATAGCTAAAGGATTGTTTTTCAAATCACCCAGCTACCAGGCCAATTCTGGCATGAAGTAACCCTTGACATGATCCTTATTCTTATCTAAACAAAATTAAGAGGTGACAAGCATTACTTATTGAGGCTGAATAGGCTATCTACAAATTCATGGCGGTCAAAAACGAGCAGGTCTTCCATTTTTTCACCAACACCTATGAACTTGACAGGGATTTTGAACTGGTTAGCTATGGCCAATACTACCCCACCTTTAGCGGTTCCATCCAGCTTGGTAATGGCAAGGGCCGTGACATCAGTGGCTGCTGTAAAATGCTTTGCCTGCTCCAGGGCATTTTGTCCGGTTGATCCGTCAAGCACCAGCAACACCTCATGAGGAGCACCGGGTATCACCTTTTGAACGCTTCTTTTGATCTTACTTAGCTCATCCATCAAATGCGCTTTATTATGAAGGCGCCCGGCAGTATCAATAAGGACCACATCACTGCCTCGGGCCACAGCGCTTTGAACAGAATCAAAAGCTACAGCTGCAGGATCGGATCCCATGGCCTGCTTTACAATGGGCACGCCCGTACGTTCAGACCAGATGGTCAACTGGTCCACGGCTGCCGCCCGAAAGGTATCAGCAGCGCCTAACAACACAGACTTACCGGCTTGTTTAAAGTTATAAGCCAGCTTGCCAATAGTAGTGGTCTTACCCACTCCATTCACTCCAACTACCAGTATTACATAGGGTTTATGAGGAAGATCTGAAGTAAAATCATAAGTCTGGCCTTCTACCAGGATGTCTTTAATTTCCTCTTGAAGTATAGTGTTTAACTCATTGGTGTTTAAATATTTATCCTTGGCCACTCTTTGTTCAATCCGGTCTATGATAGCCACTGTAGTTTCAATACCTACATCGGCAGTGACCAGGGCCTCTTCCAGGTTATCAAGCACTTCCTCATCTACGGTGCTCTTACCAGCAATGGCTTTTGATACCTTAGAGAAAAAGTTCTCCTTTGTCTTTTGCAATCCTTCATCCAGGCTTTCCTTTTCTTTTTTCCCAAATATCTTATTGAAAAATCCCATAATATTTTATCCCCTTGGTTTATTTTACTACCAGTAAAAATGTTGACTTTGAAAACATAAAGGGCTGCAAGATACAATAGGAAAAAATAACCCTGTGAAAGCTGGCATCCTTATCGTCTTCAAATAACAAAAGCCGTCCAGGTGGACAGCTTTCGGAAAATTTACTAACCCTTTATTTATTTCTGTGCTAAGAAATCCTTCACTTTATCCTTATGCACGATAGCCTCTTTAAAGGTATAAGCACCTGTTTTAGGGCTACGTACAGCTTTGATAACTTTAGACCAGTTCTTCGCTTCGGCGGCTGCCCTGGCGTCTTTGGATTTAATCGCGGTTTTTGCTGCTTTTGCCATGACTTATAAGTTGATATATTGATTAGTTGAAAGGCAGTACCAGGAAAGTGATCAAATCTACCCTCCGGGCTTACCCATTTACTTAATTTCTTTATGAACAGTAACTTTCTTCAGGTTTGGATTGTATTTCTTCAACTCCAAACGCTCCGGATTGTTCTTCTTGTTCTTTTCAGTGATATAACGGCTGGTACCAGGCACACTAGTTGTTTTTTGCTCAGTGCATTCCAGAATTACCTGTACGCGGTTTCCTTTCTTTGCCATTGTTGATTAATTTGAAAAATTAAAATTAGCCAGGCTAATTAAATATGTTGACCCTGAGCTCTTAACTCTTTAACTACTGTTAACAAACCTCTTTTATTGATAGTACGGATACCATCTGCAGTAAGCTTTAAAGTGATCCACTTATTTTCTTCTGCTAAGAAAAACTTCTTTGTTTGCAAATTGGGTAGAAAACGACGCTTGGTTTTAATGTTTGAGTGAGAAACAGAATTACCTGCGATTGGCGTTTTACCCGTTACCTGACATACTCGCGCCATGACTTGGAAAATTTTGGAGTGCGAAGGTAAGGGAAAATGGGGAATTGGAGTAAGCTTAACCCAGAAATTTTAATCTGTTTAGAAAATATTAGCAATAATTCTCCGCCACCCTGTCATTTACCTGTATGATCTGGTCCAGCCCAATATGGATACCTGCATCCGTTTCTATCATATCCCTTTCAGAAACTGTACTCATATCAATGATGCGGGTCTTTACCACCGATACACCCCCATCTACCGATCTGAACTTAATGATACAGGGCCGTTTCAGGTCCATTTGTTCCTCCAGGTATTCTTTAAAAGCTATAGATGGATGATTTACCATATATCTTATGCTGCAATAAAGATACCATTATATCACTGCTGAAATTATAACCGGAAGCAATCTTCTGCATACTTCCTCCCTGGGAAAGCCCTATTAAAGCCCTACCAACGGTATAGATACTGCGTGGTGATCAC
>JAEZLJ010000168.1 GCA_023415275.1 Bacteroidota bacterium | reverse complement strand
TAGATACTGCGTGATGATCACGCAGTATCTATACCGTTACTATACCGTAGGTATAGCGTTACTATATCGTAGGTATACCGGAACTATGCAATAGCCAGGATGCAGCTACCAGGAAAATGAATTTTTGGCAGGGTAATACAAAGGCAAATGAATGCAAATGACAAAACAGCCTGTACTCATTAAATTATATCGGTGAGAAGTTATAAGGAGTGTATGCAGCTGAATAAAGAAAATAGAGGTGCCATTTTTATTAGCCAGGCACCTCGTACTGAATTAAGCAGGTACTTTGGCCATCATTTCCCTTTCCCAAAAACGATGCTTGGCTACAGCTTCCCTGAAGTTCTTAATATTTCCATTGCTTATAACCCCACTCGCTGATTGATCCTTATTCAGGTCACTTCCCAGTTTCTGAGGAATATAGGTATCTTCTAAGAAAGCAATCGCTTCCTTATCAGCCCCAATGGCCTTGCAGTGGCGAAAAGCTTCATTAACGAAGTGGATTGCATCAGGTTCTGCCCTTAGGGCAGCAACGCTTTGTGCTCCACCCGGAATATAAACGGCATCAAACAATACAGAAGCTGCATTAAAAAATGTTCTGTCAGGACTGAATAACCCTCCTTTGGAACCCTTGACCGGTGAAAGCCTGGGCGCTACTAATTTCACCATAGCACCCTCGGCCATTAATTTATTGGTCAAATTCTTTAAAGAAGCTTCATCAACACCGTCTGCCACCAACACTGCAATTTGCCTGGATGCAATAGTATTCTTTACCGTATTTGCCATACTCAATGCGGCTGACTTATCTAATGAAGATTTGCCTTTAATTGGCTGGTATGCTTTAGGATTACCATCGGCCGGCAGTGCGCCATTTTGGACAGGCATTGGTTTCTTAGGTGGCACCGCCCCTATTTTACCTGCTATATATTGAGCCATTTCCAAATCAACGTTTGAAAAATGATCCACCACTCTTTGCCTTATTTCGGGAATATTAACCATTGACAACTCAAAACTGAAAGCGTCCTTTATATGCTTTTTTTCGGCCTCTGACTGGCTGTTATAAAAAAGCGTAGCCTGGCTAAAATGATCCAAAAAGCTTTTACTTCTTCCCCTTATCTTGGCGGTGTCAATTCTTTCCTGGAAGCTGGTAAAGCCTCCTTCCGATGCCTTGGCTAAAAATGGACATCCCCCACCGATACTATTGGGTGAATAGCTTGCCTTGCCCTTGTCTATCTGCTGGCGCATATGTCCTTCGCGCTGGTTATTGAATATTGTATTGACCGACCTGTTAATAGGTATCTCGTGAAAATTGGGACTACCAAGCCTGGATAATTGAGTATCCGTATAAGAAAATAATCTTCCCTGTAACAAGGGATCATTTGTAAAATCAATACCGGGTACAATATGCCCGGGGTGAAAAGCAACTTGTTCCGTTTCTGCAAAGAAATTATCGGGGTTGCGATTCAGTGTCATCCTGCCAATAATCTGTACGGGCACCAGTTCTTCAGGAATGATCTTGGTAGGATCTAACAAGTCAAAGTCATATTTATGTTCATCCTTCTCGGGAACTATCTGCACGCCGAGATCCCATTCAGGGAAAGCTCCATTTTCAATACTATCCCAAAGGTCGCGCCTGTGGAAATCCGGATCCTTACCTGAAATCTTTTGGGCTTCATCCCAGGCCACTGAATGCACACCAAGCAAAGGTTTCCAATGGAACTTTACAAAATGGCTTTCTCCCTTTTCATTAATGAACCGGAATGTATGGATACCAAATCCTTCCATCATGCGCAGGCTCCTGGGAATAGCCCGGTCGCTCATTGCCCACATGATCATATGGGAGCTTTCAGGCATTAAAGAAACAAAATCCCAGAAAGTATCATGCGCAGAAGCAGCCTGCGGGATCTCGTTATCCTGTTCCGGTTTTACAGAATGAATGAGGTCAGGAAACTTCATGGCATCCTGTATAAAAAATATAGGAATATTGTTACCTACCAGATCATAATTGCCTTCAGTAGTATAAAATTTCACTGCAAAGCCTCTTACATCACGAGCAAGATCGGTAGATCCCCTGGAGCCTGCGACAGTGGAAAAACGAACAAAAACGGGAGTTTCGCGGGAGATATCATTTAAAAAGGCTGCCTTAGTGTATTTAGATAATGATTTGGATAGTTTAAACACACCATGAGCCGCAGATCCCCTGGCGTGAACAATCCTTTCAGGAATACGCTCATGATCGAAATGGGTAATCTTTTCACGCAAAATAAAGTCTTCCAATAAGGTGGGTCCTCTATCGCCTGCCTTCAATGAATTGTGATCATCATTGATACGCAGTCCCTGGTCGGTAGTCATGAATTGCCCTGTTCCATCCGCCATGTTCCTTGAAAGATCTTCAATCTTATTATTGACACTGTTTTTTTTCCTGATTGCTTTGGCCATAAGTTTAATTTTAGCTGCATTAATAATGAGTAGTTATCAAGAGTATGGGAAAAGATATGTGGAGTAGCGTAGTGAAATATGCAAAAATTAAACCACCGGGTTTTACAATAAAGAAGAAATTAATTATGATAAAGCTGATTTGAAAAGCACACAGCTAAAAACTCTTTTTACTGCTAATTATTTATGAAGTGCAGTTTGAAACAAGGAAGGGTGAAAGGCTAAAAGAAGGATAAAACAGAAAACCTAAGTACGTGGTGTAACTAAAAAAGATTGAAACCTCTTAAATAAATTGGTGAAAATATTTCCTGTTGATGTTAGGATCTTGTTGTGGACTGTACTGGATTCGAACCAGTGACCCCTACTCTGTCAAAGTAATGCTCTAAACCAACTGAGCTAACAGTCCTTATAGGGCAGCAAAATACGAAATCTAAAATTACTGTTTCTGGAATTCGATATGTTGACCAATGAAATCTTTGGCTTAGATGGCCCTTCTTTTTAATTCTTTTTCAATGAGGCTCAGTTCCCTGCTTGTTTGCCCGCCTACAGAGGTATTTTCTTCTGCGCGGCGCATCAGGTAGGGTACCACATCTTTGATAGGTCCGAAAGGCAGGTATTTGCTTACACTAAATCCTGCAGCAGCCAGGTTGTAGGTGATGTTATCACTCATTCCATATAATTGGCTGAAATGAACATGTGGATGTTCATGAGATAATCCAGCCTTATCCATCAATTGGGTGGCCAACAGATTACTTCTTTCGTTATGAGAAGCTACAATAACTCCAATACGGTCAATGTGGTCTATACAGAATCTTACGGCTTCGTTATAATCATTGTCAGTGGATTGCTTATCGGGCTGAATAGGCGAAGGATATCCTTTTTCCTGGGCTCTTTTGCGCTCTTTTTCCATATAGGCACCGCGAACCAACTTTACAGCTAATAGGAAATCCCTTTCTTCTGCTGCTTTATAACATTGCTTCAGGAACTCCACCCTGTCATGACGGTACAATTGCAGGGTATTATATATGACCAGCTTTTCTTTATTAAAGCGGTCCATCATCACCATGGTCAACGCATCTACAGGATCCTGGATCCATGTTTCTTCCGCATCTACCAGGAAGCCAACATTGGCTGTATCAGCAGCCTTGCAAATGAGGTCAAACCGGTCACAAACTCTTTGCCATTCCGCCCTGTCTTCGTTGCTTAGTTTTGCCAGGGCGTCGTTGTATTTTTTGATAAGCGAATCCGCAGGTGACACATGCATCATTGAATCCAACCTTTCCAGCAGACCAAAGCGTGCAATGCCTGTCACTTTTACACTCATAAAGGGAACATTATCCTGCGTGGAGGCAAAGTTGATTACCCGAATGAATTCGTCGCGGGCATGGTCATAGTTGGCTTCACCTTCCTTTCCTTCCACTCCATAATCAAGAATTACCTGTACATGATATTGGGCCATTTTTTCAATAGCAGGAATGGAAGCCTCCATTGTTTCGCCGCCTACAAAATGCCTGAAAATGGTTTTACGGATCAACCCTTTAATTGGCAGGCCTGCCTTGATAGCCCAGGGGGTCAGCTTTGTTCCAAGGTTTACCAGCCATGGCTTACCCATTAAGCCAAATAACCAATGACTTTGTTTGAGGTCATCGTTTGATAAATGTGCAAACGCTATCTCCGTATTATCGAAGGACATGGTAGATGACATAGGCTGTAAAACTTTGGTATTCATGGCCTGCAAATCTAATAGTTTAAAAAGTGATAAAAGTTAAGATATAACTACAATGATAAAAATCCTTCATCCGTGGAGGGTTAACATATACATGGTTTGCACATGATTTTAATCATACTTCTCATAACCTTAGCTTTGCGCAAATTTCAAGTATGCAAAAAAGAACACCTGCAGATAGTGTGACCATGATGACAGAGATCGTGCTACCCAATGATACCAACGTATTTGGCAACCTGATGGGGGGAAGATTGATGTACTGGATGGATATTGCCGCTGCCATTGCAGCTCAACGCCATTGTAATGCTCCTGTGGTGACAGCTTCTGTGGACAATATATCCTTTGAAAATCCTATAAAATTGGGCAACACGGTACATATTGAAGCTAAGGTGAGCAGGGCTTTTCATACTTCCATGGAAGTTCATTTAAAGGTGTGGGGCGAAGATTTTACACAACAATACAAGTATAAGAGCAACGAGGCCTATTATACCTTTGTGGCATTGGACCCTAACCGTAAGCCCAGGACGGTTCCTGAACTGGTGCCGGAGACAGAAGATGAAAAGAACCTGTTTGATGGTGCCCTGCGGAGAAGGCAAATACGACTGATATTGGGAGGAAAAATGCATCCAAATGATGCTTCGGAATTAAAAGCACTATTTTTTAAATAACCAATTATGCCTGCATATATCATTGTTGAAATTGAGATCCACAATCCTGAAAGGTATGAGGACTATAAGAAGTTGACCCTTGATACCCTCAAAAATTACCAGGGGAAATTTATCGTGAGAGGTGGACAAACAGAGACCCTTGAAGGTGTGTGGGAACCGCAAAGGTTTGTAATACTGGAATTTCCTACTAAAGAACTGGCCAGGCAATGGTGGGCCTCACCTGAATATGCCCCGGCAAAAGCTATTCGCCAAAGTGCATCAACTACAAAGATGCTTTTGGTAGAAGGTCTTTAAACAATGAAGGCAGATTATCTCAGCTTATCTATTGGGTTATTTTAGATAAGCTGAATACATCCAGACCAGTTTTTCCTGTTCGCGGATATAATCGCTCATCAAGGCTGCAGTACCTTCATCTTCTGCATCAGCAGCCACAGAAGCTATCTCCCGTTGTAATCTTATCAGCGTGCGAAAGGAATCTACAATGTTTTGCATAGCCTCTGTACCATTGGAAATATTTTTGGCTTCAGGAATGGTTGCTGTTTCCAGATAATCAGAGAAGGTATGTAAAGGAGTATGTCCAAGCGTTAGAATACGTTCAGCCACTTCATCTACTTTTATCAACAGGTCATTATATAGTTCTTCGAATTTTGCATGGAGCTCAAAAAATTTCTCCCCGGTAATATTCCAGTGAAATCCCCTTGCATTGATATAAAATAGCTGGTAATTGGCCAACAAAACATTTAAATTCCCAGCCAACTTTTTCATTTGCTCCGTATCAAGTCCTATCTGGTTATGATGTTCCATATTTAAACTATTTGCTTGAGATTGATTTATATGTTGGAAAGAGTTACAGAAAGTAACAGGGCCAGGTCAGGCTACGGCTTCTTCTTTTGTTTTCCAGTGGTGTGGTCCCATGAGCATATGTTCTTTGCTCTGCTCAATGGCATCCATGATCTGTGCCAGTATTTGGTCGGCAGGTGCTTCGTAATCAATTTGCAATGGTTCTTTAAAATGCACTGAAAGCTGCACTCCTTTCTTTTTAAACTTCAAGCCCTTTTTATTGAAAGCCCTCCAGAATCCTTGTATCACCACAGGTATCACTACGGGCTTGCAATGCTTTATGATATAAGCAGTGCCTTTTCGACCCGGGGCAAATGGCTTGGTGGTGCCTTGCGGGAATGTAATGACCCAGGCATTATTTAAGGCCCTTTCAATTTTACGGGTATCTGAAGGATCGAGCCCTCTCCTGGTTTCATTACCATCCTTCTTCCATGTACGCTTCACCGTTAATGCACCGGCAAGGGTAAATAACCTGCTGATCCAGCTACTTTTCATTGTTTCTTCTGCTGCTACGTAGTACACACTGGTAAAGGGATTGAGTAAGTAATAAGGAATGCCCAACTTGTTCCTCTTCCTCCATTTTACTGCACAAAAAATATGCAGGAAGGTGATTACATCCGCAAAATAGGTTTGATGATTACTAACGAACAATACATTTTTCTTTGAGAGCTTTTCTATGTTTTCTGTTCCGGTGATCTTCAACTTATTCACAATAGCCAATCCAGGGTAAGAAAATATGCCCACAATGGCATACACGATTTTACGCACCAACTTGAATTCAGCTAACTTTTTCCATATACTCATGCCGCAAGCAAATTTGATAGTTAAAGTTACATGTTTACATATTGTTAATGCACATGTACAGCTTATGTAAAATTAAAGACCTCTCCATCTATACTAAAAATTAATGCCATGAAAAAAATCTTTATTTCCCTGTTGATGCTGTTTAGCCTGGTTTATAGTTATGCACAAAATGAGAAAAACTTATATCCCAGGACCATTACAGTAACCGGAAGTGCTGAAATGGAAATCATTCCGGATGAAATTTATGTACAGGTAGATCTGAAAGAATATGATAAGAAAGGCCAAGGCAAGATCAACCTGGAAAATATCAAGCGTGATTTCCTGCGTTCAGTGAAAAGCCTTGGAATACCAGATTCGCTGGTAAGTATTGCTGCCTATGACGGATTAAGTAATGATCCATGGTGGAGGAAAAAACATAAAAAAGAGGAGTTGTATGCTACTATATCCTACCAGGTCAAGTTATCCAACAGCAACCTGTTGGACAAGCTGGTAGAGATGTTGGATGATAATGCTACAGAGAATTTCTTTATACAAAAAACTTCCACCAGCCGAATGGAAGAGCTTCGCAAAAAATTAAAGATAGATGCCATAAAGGCTGCCAAGGAGAAGGCAGCGTATTTGGCTGAGGCCATCAACGAAAAGCCCGGCGTAGCAGTGACCATCAATGAGCCCGTGGAATATTTTACTCCTTACATGTATAATATGAAGGCAGCCAATATGGAAGCCAGGGACCAGGCCGCACCCCAGGGAGATGCTAATGTATCATTCAAGAAGATAAAATTGAGGTATGATATCACCGTCGTTTTTGCCTTACAGTAATATCTTCAATGGCTTATAAAATAAAAAAGGTCCTCAACGAATGTTGAGGACCTTATAATAGGATGAGATATGATTATCCTTCAGTTTCAGGAGTAGTACCAGCGGCTGTGCCACCTTTCTCTTCCTGCTGTAATCTTTCTTTGATCTGTGCTAAAGCACCAAGGTCGCCTAAGGTTGGTTTTTCAACTTTACCCTGCAGGCTCTTCATTGCTTTTTTGGTTTTGTCAGCATCAGCTCTTGCTTCCTTGCGGGCAGCATCTTTTTCATCAGCTTTTGCCTGTTCCCAAATCCTTGCATGAGAAACTACAATGCGTTTTTCATTGCGATCAAATTCAATTACCATGAATTCTGCAGTTTCATCAGCACCTACGCTCTTACCATCTTCCTTAGCCAGGTGACGGTTAGGCGCAAAACCTTCTAGACCATAAGGTAATTGTACGATAGCTCCTTTATCATCCTTGCGTAATACAGTTCCTTCGTGGATAGAACCAACGGCGAATGTATCCTGCAGGCTGTTCCAAGGATCTTCTTCCAACTGTTTATGACCTAATTGCAGTTTGCGGTTTTCTTTATCAATACCCAGGATGATCACATCAATGTTCTCACCAACTTTGGTAAACTCTGTTGGGTGATTGAAACGCTTCAACCAGCTCAGGTCAGAGATGTGGATCATACCACCGATACCAGATGTCAGCTCAACGAACACACCGTAAGGAGTGATGTTTTTAACCACGCCGGTATGACGGCTTCCTTCAGGAAATTTGGTTTCGATATCGCTCCATGGATCCTGAGACATTTGCTTAATAGACAAGCTCATTTTACGGCTGTCCTTATCAAGTGTTACCACTTTAGCTTCATGCTCATCGCCCAGTTTGAAGAATTCTTTAGCATTGATAGGCGTGTTAGCCCATGTAATTTCAGATACGTGAACCAGGCCTTCAACACCAGGAAGTATCTCAAGGAAAGCACCGTAGTCTTCAATGTTCACTACTTTACCTTTCACGATAGAACCTTCTGTGATGGTTTCAGGCAACACATCCCAAGGATGCGGAGTCAATTGCTTTAAACCAAGAGAGATACGCTTTTTCTCGTCGTCGAAATCCAATACCACTACATTGATCTTCTGGTCTAACTTCAATACTTCGCTTGGGTGGTTGATACGACCCCATGAAATATCTGTGATGTACAACAAACCATCTAAGCCACCAAGGTCCATGAACGCACCGAAATCGGTAATGTTCTTAACAGTACCTTCCAGTACCTGGCCCTTTTCAAGCTTACCAATGATCTGTGCACGTTGTGCTTCAATATCGCTTTCGATAAGAGCTTTGTGAGATACAACAGCATTCTTAATGGCTTCATTGATCTTAACCACTTTGAATTCCATTGTTTTACCAACAAACTGGTCGTAGTCAGTAACAGGCTTCACATCGATCTGAGAACCTGGCAGGAAGGTTTCCATACCAAATACATCTACGATCAATCCACCCTTAGTTTTGCTGGTAACAGTACCGGTAACGATCTCACCAGTTTTGTGAACTTCCACAATACGCTCCCAGGCACGGGTAATGCGGGCTTGCTTACGGCTCAGGTTAAGATTACCATCACGGTCTTCTTTTTCCACTACCATAACTTCTACTTCATCACCAACCTTCAGTCCCTGGATATCGCGGAACTCGTTCAATGATACAAGACCATCAGATTTAAAACCAATGTTTAATACCACGTCTGTTTTAGTGATACCAACCACAAGGCCTTTGATCATCTCGCCATCATTCAATTGCACGAAAGTGTTTTCATACACTTTGTCGTACTTTTCTTTTTCTTCCTGGCTGTAAGTAGCAACATTGCGTTTGTCAATACTCCAGTCAAAATCATCATGAGCTGTTGCAATTCTTTCTTCAACAGGCTCCTGAACAGGTACATTTGTTGTCGCTGTAGACTGCTCTGTTGCTTGTTCAGCAGCAGGTGCATTCTCCTGTCCTTCAGCGTTTGGGTTAACAATTTGATTTTCTTCCATAATAATCCCCGTGTTTTTTGTTCGGGGCGGCAAAAATAGACTAAAAAGCCCGTAAAACGGGCTAAATTCCTGTGAGTTTTTTGTTATTGGACAAGTTAAATATCAGTAATAACCCCATCAGCAAAAACCATTCGTTTTTTGCTTAAAGAATACTGACTAAAGCGATTTATTGGAATTTGACTGCAAATTCCCCATTTGTTATGCTCTTTTTTTCATTATCAGGGTTTGCATCTATATAAAAATCCCCACTAAAGGTGCCTTTAATTACATCATTACTAATAGAGGTGATAGTAAGTTTTAGAGGATTGGAGACAGTTACACCTCTGTACTGGGCATATTCATATAATGAGCTGCCAGCTTCATATTCAGGGCCTGAATAGCTTAATGAATAGGTAAACAAGACTTCAAATTCGGAAGAAGCATCCGTATAGGTTCCAGCAGTAATTTCTTTTTGTGAAGGTATATTTAAAACCATACCGCCTAAATACTCCTCGCTGGAACTATTGTTCAATCCAATGAAGGAAACTGATTTGTATCCATTATCCAGTTCACGCTGTGCACGCATCTGTATGTTGAAAGTCTTCGGAACACCATTGATATTACACTTAATTCCATATGTTGTATCGGTATTATCCTTCTTACAGGAAAAGAAAGTTAAGGCAATAACCAGGGATAAGCAGATAGTTTTCATTTGTTTTGGTTTTGGGAGACAATATAAAGTATAAAAACTATATACTATATGATTATGATCAAACCTTAGCTATCGCTTTCGCTGCTATCCAACCGCTTGTCCATGCATGCTGAAAATTAAAGCCTCCTGTAATACCATCCACATCGAGGATCTCACCAGCAAAAAAAAGGTTAGGTACCTTTTTGGACATCATGGTTTGCGGATCGACTTCAGATAAGGTCACTCCACCGGAGGTAACAAATTCTTCTTTAAAAGTGGTCTTACCCTTAACTGGCAAAATATAATCTACAAGATGCTTAACGAGGATGTTTTCCAATTTGGCTGGGAGGTCAGCAAATCGCATTTCCATTGAAATACCTGACTGAAGAACCAGGAATTGCCATAACCGGGCAGGCAATTGGCCTACCACCTGATTCGTTATTTTCTTGCCTGGCTGGGTCTTTCTCAAATTTTGTAAGGCTTCCTTAAGGGTATGTTCATTGTATTCAGGTATCCAGTTGATATGAATTGTAAAATGGTAATTCTTTTGAGCCAGCTCGCGGGCGCCCCAGGCACTTAACCTTAATATAGCAGGGCCGCTTAATCCCCAATGGGTGATCAATACAGGACCTTCTTCCATCAATTTAGTGCCTTCCACTTTTACCCTCCCCTTATCAACGGATACTCCCATTAATTGAGTAATGGGATGGGCGGGAATATTAAATGTAAACAACGATGGCACTGGTTCAGAAATGGTATGTCCAATATTTTGTAACCAATGAAACATGGAAAGCTTTGGATAGCCTCCACAGGCTATACAGACATAGCCGGCTGATAGTTGGCGGTTATCTTGTAGCGTTAGATGAAAACTTCCCTGGCTGTATGACACCTCCTTCACTTCTGCATTTAACCTGATGTCCACTCCGTAACTACTGGCTTCATTTAATAAAACACCAATGATAGTTTCTGAAGAATCGGTGACGGGAAACATCCGTCCATCCTTTTCTGTTTTTAATGAAACTGCTCTTTCATTAAACCAATTAATGGTGTCTGTAGTAAAAAATTGGTGAAAGGTTTTTTTAACGAAATGCTGACCTCGAGGGTAACGTTTGCACATTTCCGTTATATCAAATAAGGCATGGGTCACGTTACACCTTCCCCCACCTGAGATCCTGACCTTGGATAAAAGCTTATTGGATTTTTCTAAGATTTCCACCTTCAAATGAGAATTCATCCGGGCAGCATTGACTGCACAAAAAAAGCCTGCTGCCCCTCCTCCAATCACAATTAACTTATTTTGGGACATCAGCTACATATGCTTTTAAATAACCTGGATTAATAGTTAAATACTAATAATCAGAGAATAGATTACTATTGGCCTTTTCGGCTGCCTCAATAGGAGTATAATCAGAAAGTATATCGGCCTTGCCTTTTTGTACGCAAACGTCATGCTCAAAATGTACCGAAGGTTTGCCATCTTTTGTTCTTACTGTCCAACCATCGGTATCAGTATAAACATCTTTCTTTCCTAAATTGATCATTGGCTCTATTGCCATAACCAGGCCTTCTTTTAGCACAGGTCCTGCACCTCTTTTCCCATAATTAGGTACCTGTGGATCTTCATGCATGCTACGACCTAATCCATGTCCCACCAATTCACGAACCACTCCATAACCATGTTTTTTCTCTGTGTGCTCCTGGATAGCAAAAGAAATATCGCCTATCCTATTGCCGGCAATTGCTTTTTCTATGCCCTTATAAAGAGATTCTTTGGTCACTCGTACCAATTGTATAACCTCATCTGCAGGTTTACCAATCATAAAGGTATAGGCATGGTCACCATGGAATCCATTCTTGTAAACTCCCACATCCACCGATACTATATCACCCTCTTTTAGTTCATAAGCCCCGGGGAAGCCATGCACGACCACGTCATTCACAGAAATGCATGAGTTGTAAGGATATCCATGGTAATTTAAAAAAGAAGGAACACCCTTATTATCCTGTATGTAGTTTGCAATAAAAATGTCAATTGATAATGTGGTAATTCCTGGCTTAAGAATCTTAGCCACCTCTGAAAGTGTTTTACTAACCATCTGGGCACTTTCTCTCATCAATTCTATCTCCTGGCTGTTTTTGTAATGGATCATACGTTTAGTTCCTGCTTATAATGTAAATATGGGTATAATAATGTTGTACTTTCTATAATAAACAAAAACCTGGCAAGTTAGCTTACCAGGTTTCATTAAATTATTTAAATCTTATTAATAAGAAGCCTGGGTAACAGTTCTTCCCTGGATACGACCACTTTTCATTAAACCATCATATTGACGCATTAATAATTGTGTTTCGATCTGTTGAAGCGTATCTAAAATTACAGCTACCATAATTAGCAGTGAAGTACCACCATAGAAGGTAGAAAATCCTGCAGTTACTCCTAATAATTGGGCTATACCTGGCAGAATACCAACCAGGGCCAATAAGAAAGCACCTGGCAAAGTGACCTTATCCATAATGGCACCGATATAATCAGCTGTTGGTTGACCTGGTTTAACACCTGGTACAAAGCCATTGTTTTGCTTCAGGTTATCAGAGATCTGCTTGGGATTAAAGATCAATGCTGTGTAAAGGAAGGTAAATCCAATTACCACAACAGCATAGATGGTCATGTACCAAACATTGGTATGATCAGTAAATATCCTATTGATTCCCTGGCCTGTTTCAGTTTTAGCTAAACTGGTCAGGTTGAACAAGGTTGGCAGGAACATGATAGCCTGGGCAAAGATGATAGGCATTACACCTGCACTGTTCACCTTGATGGGCAGGAATTGGCGTGCACCACCAAACTGGCGGTTGCCAACGATTTGCTTGGCATAGTTTACAGGTATTTTACGAGTACCCTGAACCAATAATATACATCCTAAGATGATAGCAATCAGAACAGCGATCTCTATAATGAATACAAGGATCTGTCCGGACCTTACTGATTTGTTGGTCAACTCCTGTAGGAATGATTGAGGCAGACGGGCAAGGATACCAATCATGATGATCAGTGATGTACCGTTTCCTAAACCTTTATCAGTAATTTTTTCTCCTAACCACATTACGAATAAACAACCAGCTGTTAAAGTCACTACAGTTGACAGCCAGAAATAATCTGCATAGCCTGGCATCACACCACCGCTTTGAGCAGTGATTTGTTTAAGATAAGCTACATAAGCTGAAGCCTGAACAACTGTAACACCTACTGTAAGGTACCTTGTCCATTGGTTGATCTTTTTACGGCCACTCTCACCTTCTTTCTGCATTTTCTGGAATTGTGGAACCAAAACCGTCATCAATTGAATGAAGATAGAAGCAGAGATATAAGGCATGATTCCCAATGCAAAAATGGATGCCTGGGAGAAAGCGCCACCAGCAAATGTGTCAATTAAGCCAAGGATACCGCCACTCGCCTGCTTGGCCACCTGTCCTAATGCTGTAGGAT
Organism: Bacteroidota bacterium; assembly: GCA_023415275.1. Lineage (GTDB taxonomy): Bacteria > Bacteroidota > Bacteroidia > Chitinophagales > Chitinophagaceae > Flavisolibacter. The sequence continues at coordinate 32,281 of JAEZLJ010000168.1, read as the reverse complement.
CGATACCAGGCAAAACGATATGTGTACCAACACGATAAATGAAAATAAGGAGCAGAGTATACAGGATCTTACTGCGCAATTCCTCGATGCTCCAGATATTTTTTAATGTCTTAATTAAATTTTTCACGGAAAATTCAAAGTTTACGGTCCATAAACAAAAAAAGACGCATTGCTGCGCCTTGCAATTTACTAAAAATTACTTCACTATTTCAACCGAACCACCAGCAGTTTCGATAGCTTGCTTGGCTTTCTCGCTGATTGCGTTCACTTTGAAGTTAAGCTTAGATTTTAATTCTCCGTTACCTAAGATCTTTATTCTATCAGTCTGGTTGATCAAACCATTTGTATATAAGTTCTCCAGAGAAAACTCCTGGATACCATATTTCTCAACTAATTGCTCGATTTGTCCAAGGTTGAACACTTTATACTCGATACGGTTAGGATTTTTAAATCCACGTTTAGGAACACGACGCTGGATAGGCATCTGGCCTCCTTCGTGAGCCATTTTCCTTTTATAACCAGCACGGCTTTGACCACCTTTATTACCTTTTGTTGATGTGCCACCATGACCGGAAGCTTCACCACGACCAATACGTTTTTCTTTATGAACTGCTCCTTTTGCGGGACGTAAATTGTGTAGATTCATTTGTTTTGATTTTTACTTACGGGGAATCTCCCCTCGCTTGATTTAAAAAAATAAAAATGAAAACATACCCATAGGATACTATTTTCATTTAAAATGTTTGCTTATGCTATTTCTTCAACAGAAACCATGTGCTCCACTTTGCGAACCATACCTAGTATCTGTGGAGTAGCTTCAACTTCTTTAGTTGCGTTCATTTTGTTCAAACCCAATGCCTGAAGAGTTAACTTCTGACGTTCAGGCCTGTCGATCGGGCTCTTTACTAAAGTGATCTTTATCTTTTTCATAATAATAAGATTGAAGGTAAAAGGGAATGTTAAGGAGGAAGTCCAAAAACACGTTGACCTTTCGCCTGTATTATCCGTTAAATACTTTCTTTAAACCAATTCTTCTAGTCTTTGACACAGAAATTGGTTCTCTTAACAATGCCAGGGCTTCAAAGGTTGCCTTCACCACGTTATGAGGATTAGCAGAACCCAAAGACTTTGCCAATACGTCGGTTACTCCTGCGCTTTCCAATACAGCACGCATAGAACCTCCGGCAATTACACCTGTACCATGAGCGGCTGGCTTGATCAATACTTTTGCAGCACCCACTTTAGCCAACTGATCATGAGGAATTGTTCCATGCATAACAGGAACCTTTATCAGGTTTTTCTTTGCATCTTCAATACCCTTTGTGATAGCTTCCTGAACCTCTTTTGCTTTTCCTAAACCATGACCAACCACACCTTGTTCATTGCCCACAACCACTAATGCAGAGAAGCTGAACGTACGACCACCTTTGGTAGTTTTAACTACACGATTGATAGCAACTACCTTTTCTTTTAATTCCAGGTCGCCTGCTTTTACTCTGTTTAAAATTGCTTTTGCCATTTAATCTATTTAAGATTTAATATGTAAGATTGAATGTTTGATTGAAGCTTAACAACAAAGCATTAATTCCTCAATCATAAAAATTAGAATACCAGTCCGCCTTCTCTTGCACCTTCAGCCAGTTGCTTCACACGGCCATGGTATAGGTTACCACCACGATCAAAAACTACTTTCTCAATGCCGAGGTCTTTTGCCTTGCGGGCAATTGCCTGACCTACCAACTTACTTTTTTCAGTCTTAGTACCTTTTTGGGCAGCTATGTCCTTATCCCTTGAAGATGCAGAAGCCAATGTTGCGGAACTGTCATCATCAATTAACTGAACATATATATCTGCATTACTGCGAAATACAGAAAGACGAGGCTTTTGCGCCGTTCCGGCTATCTTGGCACGGATACGGTAGCGAATGTTCTGTCTCCTGGATAATTTTGCGCTTGTTCTCATTTTATTCTATTTAACTCCCTGATACTGCCAGGGATATTTTATATTTTATTTTCCGGATCACCCCTACCAATGGCAGGAAGAATCCAAACAAAAAACTATTATTTACCTGCAGCTTTACCAGCTTTTTTACGAACCACTTCACCCTGGTAACGCACACCTTTTCCTTTGTATGGTTCAGGCTTACGAAGACTGCGGATCTTAGCAGCAACTGCACCAATCAATTGACGGTCAATTCCTTCAAGAGTGATTGTAGGGTTCTGACCTTTTAACTGCTCAGTAGCTACCTTTAATTCTTTAGGAATTTCAAAGATGATATTGTGAGAATAACCTAAAGCCAGGTCCAGCACATTACCAGTGTTGGCAGCTTTAAAACCTACCCCGATCAATTCCAGCTTTTTTGTATAGCCATCGGTAACACCTTTTACAAGGTTGCTTACCAGGGCTCTTGACAAACCATGAAGCGCACGGTGGCGGATCTGGTCTGTAGGACGTGTAACCTGGATCTGCCCGTCTTTTACTTCCACTTTAATATCACGATCAATCGGTTGTTTCAATTCACCTTTTGGTCCTTTTACAGTTACCACATTGTCAGAACCAACACTCACTGTTACGCCAGCTGGAACTGTAATGGGAGCTTTACCTATACGAGACATAAAATATGTTTTAAATTATTTGATTAAGTTGTTACGTTATTGACCGGTCAGCCTGGATAGGTGTCGGCTTAATGTATCAACAACTGGTATTAATATATATAACAAAGAACTTCACCACCAACATTCTGCACCTTAGCTTCCTTATCAGTTAAAACGCCTTTGGAAGTAGAAATGATCGCTACACCCAGGCCGTTCTTCACCCGGCGAAAATCACCTGGCTTTGCATAATGGCGCAAACCCGGACGGCTTACTCTTTCAAGGCTTTGAATAGCCGGTTGCTTGGTTTGAGCATCATACTTCAAAGCTATTTTGATCAAGCCTTGCTTATTGTCATCCTCAAACTTGTATTTCAGAATATAACCCTGGTTGTACAGGATTTCAGTCATACGCTTTTTCAGGTTAGACGCTGGAATCTCAACAATTCTATGACCTGCCATTTGCGCATTACGGATTCTTGTCAAATAATCTGCAATAGGATCTGTTACCATATTATTAGCCCTCCTACATTCCGCCGGAGCGGAACAATTGGATAGTTTAAATTTTTAAATTTTATTAGTTACTGTCATGATCCCTTTTGACAACACGTGTCAATCAATGGATCATTAGTATTTTACCAGCTTGCTTTTTTCAAACCTGGAATCATTCCATTTAAAGCCATGTCACGAAGTGCGATCCTGGAGATACCGAAATAACGGGTATACCCTCTTGGACGACCTGTCATCTGACAACGGTTCTTCAAACGCACTTTAGAAGAATTCTTTGGTAAGGCATCCAATGCCTGCCAATCTCCGGCTTCCTTCAATGCTGCTCTTTTTTCAGCATATTGGGCTACCATTCTTTCTCTTTTACGTTGTCTGGCTTTTACTGATTCTTTAGCCATAATTGATTTTTATTTTTTATTTCTGTAATCGTGATCCGGGATGTTCTCCCGGAACCCTTGATCCAATTATTTCTTTACATTTTTAAAAGGCATACCAAGCTCTTTCAACAGCTCATAAGCTTCTTCATCAGTTTGAGCTGAAGTAACAAAGCTGATATCCATACCTGTGATACGATTCACCTTATCGATATCGATTTCAGGAAAAATGATCTGCTCGGTAACACCCATTGTATAATTGCCACGACCATCGAAAGATTTCTCGTTGATACCTTTGAAATCACGTACACGTGGAAGTGCTACAGATATCAAACGGTCCAGGAATTCATACATCTTCTCACCACGTAAAGTAACACGGGCGCCAATAGGCATGTTCTTACGCAATTTAAAGTTGGAGATATCTTTCTTAGACATAGTTGAAACTGCCTTCTGACCACTGATAGTTGTCAGTTCTTCCAGGGCGATATCAACTAATTTCTTATCATTTACTGCACCATTAACACCACGGTTAATAGCGATCTTTTCCAATTTAGGAACCTGCATAATGGATTTGTATCCAAAGCGCTTCATCAACGCAGGGATCACTTCATCCTTATACTTATTTTTTAATCTCGGAGTATATGTTGCTGTAGCCATGATTATATTACCCCTCCAGATTTTTTAGATATACGAATTTTTTTACCGTCTTTTTCTTCTCTCTTCACTTTAGCACCCTGCTTACCATCCCACAACATAACATTGCTGATGTTGATCGGCGCTTCTTTCTTAACGATCCCGCCCTTAGTGTTTTGAGCTGAAGGCTTTGTGTGCTTGGTAATGATGTTCACACCTTCTACAATCACTTTCCCTTCATCAACCAGTACATCTTTTACCAGGCGCGGCTTTTTCAGATCTTTGTCATCACCAGTGATAACAACCACCTGGTCGCCTTTCCTGATATTATACTTTGGTTTAAATCTTGTTTTCATTTTGTTATTCTTTTACCTCCCCATTCCAACGGGGATACATTTTACTATTTTATTAAAGAACCTCTGGTGCTAATGAAATGATCTTCATATAACCTTTATCACGAAGTTCCCTGGCTACTGGCCCGAAAATACGTGTACCTCTTGGCTCATCTGCTGCATTCAGTATCACTACTGCATTGTCATCGAAACGGATATAGGAACCATCCTTACGACGCAGTTTGTTTTTAGTACGAACGATAACCGCTTTGGCCACAGTACCTTTTTTGATACCGCCGGCAGGGATAGCGTCTTTTACAGTAACTACAATCTTATCACCCACTCCTGCGTAACGCTGACCACTATTACCCAATACCCGGATACAAAGCACTTCTTTAGCACCGCTGTTATCCGCTACGTTTAAACGGGATTCTTGCTGGATCATTTTTATTTAAGCTTTGAGCTATAAGCTTTACAGCCGATAGCAATTAATACAATATTTATTTGAATCTGCTACTGGAAGCAAAGGCTTCCGGCACGCAGCACTTTCTTATTTCACTTTCTCAACGATCTCTACTAATCTCCAACGCTTGGTCTTGCTCATGGGACGTGTTTCCATGATACGAACCACATCACCGATGCTAGCTTCATTCTTCTCATCATGAGCATGAAACTTGGTAGTCTTTTTTACGAACTTACCATAGATCGGGTGCTTTACTTTTCTTTCCACGGCAACAGTGATGGTCTTAGTCATTTTGTTGCTGGTAACAACACCGATCCTGGTCTTTCTCAGGTTACGGCTTTCCGTTGTTGTTGCTGTAGTTGTATTTTCAGCCATATTATTTAAGCTTTAAGCCTCAAGCGTTTTGCTATAAGCCAGGGCTTACAGCAAACAGCCCGCAGCTGTTCTATCCTAATTGTTTCTTTTTTAATTCAGTTTTCAAACGGGCTACTTCCTTACGCAGGTTCCTGATGCTCATTGGATTTTCCAATGGAGAAATAGCATGTGCAAATTCAAGCTTCTTTAAGCGTTGCTCATCCTCTTTAATACGGGATTGCAGATCCTGCTCGCTTAAACCCTGAATGCTTTTTTTGAAATCTACTGTCTTTGACATGTTCTTAATTTGAAAATGTTATGGTTTAAAAAATGACACTACAACACTACTTCCAACAACACACTTCTACTTTCCAAACCAGCTAATTACTTATGCCTCCGCTAAATCGCGACGCTTGATGAATTTTGTTGCAATGGGTAATTTACCTGCTGCAAGGTTCAATGCTCCTTTTGCCACTTCCTCAGTTACCCCGTCTATTTCAAAAAGGATACGACCTGGCTTAACTACAGCAGCCCAGTACTCAAGGTTACCTTTACCTTTACCCATACGAACCTCTGCAGGCTTGTTGGTAATAGGCTTATCAGGAAATATGCGGATCCACACGTTACCTTCACGTTTCATATGACGCGTTAACGCTTGTCTCGCCGCTTCTATCTGACGATCGGTGATCCAATGATTTTCCAAAGCTTTCAGTGCAAAAGAACCAAAAGAGATAGTTGTACCTCTTTTTGCATCGCCTTTCATGCGACCTTTCTGCATTTTCCTGTGCTTTGTTCTTTTCGGCTGTAACATAAAATCAATTTGATAATTCGATAATTTGCTAATGCTCTCACACCAGCTTATCCTATTTTATAATCGTTTTGTTTCTATTTTGTCAACTATAAGCTGACTACTTATTGATGCTGGCCTCTTCCACCACGACCCCTGTTGAAGTCACGGCTGCCACCCTGGCCTCCGCCACCTTGTCTTCTATCTCCACCTCTGAAACCACCACCTCTCTCATCTCTTCTTTCTCTCCTGTCGCTCACATCGCTCTTTCCACCAACAAAGTTTGGATTCAAATCCCTCTTTTGTAATACTTCACCTTTACAGATCCATACCTTGATACCAATTTTACCATATACTGTTTGTGCATATACATTGGCATAATCAATATCCATACGGAAAGTATGAAGAGGAGTACGACCTTGCTTGAATTCTTCGCTACGGGCAATCTCAGCGCCACCTAAACGGCCGCTTAATTTCACCTTGATACCTTCTGCACCCATACGAAGTGAAGAAGCAATGGCCATTTTAGTAGCTCTTTTGAAATTGATACGATTTTCAATCTGGCGGGCAATCGTATCTCCTACAATCATAGCATCCAATTCAGGACGGCGGATCTCCAGGATGTTGATCTGCACATCATCTTTTCCTGTCAGCTTCTTCAACTCTTCCTTGATGCGATCAACCTCACCACCACCTTTACCGATGATGATACCAGGTTTGGATGTATGAATGGTAACGATCAGTTTTCCTAATGTTCTCTCAATAACTATCTTGGCAATGCCACCTTTATTGATACGTGCATTCAGGTATGTCCTGATTTTGTTGTCTTCGATCAGTTTGGTTGCAAAGTCTTTTTTATTGCCATACCAGTTAGATTCCCATCCCCTGATGATGCCTAACCTGTTACCAATAGGATTTGCTTTTTGACCCATGATTATACTTTAATAATTTGAATTAAGGTTTTGCGTCAACAATTACGGTTACGTGATTGCTTCTCTTACGTACGCGGTATCCGCGACCCTGGGGTGCCGGACGCATACGCTTTAATGTTCTTGCGCCATCAACAAATATGGTCTTTACAAACAACTGGCCTTCATCACCGCCTTCATTCTTCTGCTTCCAGTTGCTTATAGCACTCAACACCAGTTTACGCATAGGCACTGCAGGATGCTTGGGATTATGTTCCAAAACAGCCAAAGCTTTTTCTACTTGCATGCCACGGATCAGATCCGCCAATAGGCGCATCTTGCGTGGAGATGTTGGATAATTTCTCAGTTTTGCTACTGCTTCCATTTTTATAAAGTTTCTTGTTTATAGTCTTTGGTTTTTGGTTGGTCCCTCTTCAAGAAACCATAAACCGTAAACCATAAACCTTTTTATCCTTTTTTACTTGAATGTCCTTTAAAGTTCCTGGTGGGTGCAAATTCACCCAACTTGTGTCCTACCATGAACTCTGTAACATACACAGGGATGAACTTATTCCCGTTGTGTACCGCAAACGTATGACCTACAAAATCAGGAGTGATCGTAGAGCGACGGCTCCATGTTTTGATCACGCCTTTCTTGTTTTTGCCCTCGTTGATGGCCAACACCTTACCTTCCAGGTTAGCTGCTACATAAGGACCTTTTTTAATTGAACGAGCCATTTTATATTCTGTTTAGAATTGTCAGTTTAATTATTTAGCCAGTTTCTTACCATTCTTACGTTGAATAATCAACTTATCACTGCCCTTACCCTTTGTACGTGTTTTCAAGCCACGAGAGTATTGACCCGTCCTGCTACGAGGCTGACCTCCGGAAGCACGACCTTCACCACCACCCATTGGGTGATCTACAGGGTTCATGGCCACACCACGGTTTCTTGGCTTAATACATTTCCAACGGTTTCTACCAGCTTTACCCATTGATTGCAACTGGTGATCGCTGTTAGAAGCAATACCCACAGTAGCATAACAATTGATCAATACTTTTCTTAACTCACCACTTGGCATTTTAAGAACTGCATATTTCTCTTCCTTGTTAGAAAGCTGTGCTGATGCACCGGCACTACGGGCAATTTTACCACCCTGGCCAGGCTGCATTTCAATGTTATGAACAACAGTACCCAACGGCATGTTCTTCAACTGCAATGCGTTTCCTAATTCCGGAGCCACAGCATCACCGCTAATCACGGTCATACCTACTGTTAAGCCCTGGGGAGCCAGGATATATCTTTTCTCACCATCTGCATAATGCAATAAGGCGATGAATGTTGTTCTGTTCGGATCGTATTCGATAGTAGCTACAGTACCAGGAATATCTTTTTTGTTCCTTTTGAAATCGATCACACGGTACATCTTCTTATGACCGCCACCAATATAGCGCATCGCCCTGCGGCCCTGAGAGTTACGACCACCGGTGCGTGTCTTTACTTCAACCAATGTTTTTTCAGGCTCATTGGTAGTAACCTCTGCGTATGCATTACCGATCCTCCAACGAGTACCAGCTGTAATGGGTTTATACTTTTTTAATGCCATGACTTTATTGCTTTTTCAACATTTGCGGCTGTTGAGGCCATTCTTGTTTACGAATTAGATGTTAGAATACAAATCAATGTTTTCACCTTCAGCTACAGTTACCATAGCTTTTTTATAAGCCGGCTTCTGACCTTTGGTAAATCCTTTCTTTGTATAACGTGTTTTGTTCTTACCAGGAACAACGGCAGTGTTTACATCCACTACACTTACTCCGTAAAACTCTTCGATTGCTTTTTTGATCTCGAGTTTGTTGGCTTTACGGGCAACCTTGAAAGCGTAACGACGCAGGCTTTCCTGCTGGCTGTTTGCTTTTTCGGTTAAAATTGGTTTTATCAGTACTTCAGAAAGTTTCATCTGAATTCAATTTGAAAATTTGACAATTCAACAATGTGACAATGAATATTCAAAACCACCTGTCTATTACTATAAGAACTATATCAGCACACCGGATTTCCCGGTTCGCCAATGAATTATGCTGCTGCTTCTTCTTCCTCACCGCCTGCAAATATTTTGGCAGCGCTTTCAGTCAACACCAACACTTCAGAGTTAACCAGGTCGTAAGTGTTCACATCACTCATTAACATGGTCAGTACAGACGGAATGTTACGTGAGCTTACATATACAGTTTCATTATACTCAGGAAGAATGAACATCAACTTCTTGTCACCAACCTTCAGGCTATTCAACATATTCATGAAGGTTTTGGTTTTTGGAGTTTCCAGCTGAACGTCTTCAACTACGTAAATCGAGTTAGCCTTGGCTTTATGGGCCAGAGCAGACATCTTAGCCAGGTCCTTCACCTTACGGTTCAATTTGATCTCGTATTTGTGAGGCTTAGGTCCGAAGATAGTACCACCACCCTTATATAAAGGGTTACGGATATTACCTTTACGGGAACCACCAGTACCTTTCTGACGGTGTAGCTTACGGCTGGCACCATGAACTTCAGCACGGGTTTTCACTTTATGTGTTCCCTGACGCTGGGCAGCCAGGTATTGCTTTACAGCAAGATAAATGGCGTGGTTATTTGGCTCGATACCAAATATTTCTTCAGGAAGCTCAACAGTTCTACCTGTTTCTTGTCCTTGTATGTTTAATACTTTTACTTGCATTTTACTTCTGGATTAAAACGATTGAACCATCGTGGCCCGGAACAGAACCACCAACCAATATGTAGTTTTTGTCGGCGAAGATCTTTACTACTTTCAGACCTTTTACTTTCACCCTGTCCTGGCCCATTCTACCTGCCATGCGCATTCCTTTGAATACACGGCTTGGATAAGATGATCCACCAATAGAACCTGGAGCTCTTTGGCGGTCGTGCTGGCCGTGGGACGCTTCACCCACACCGGAGAAACCATGGCGCTTTACAACACCCTGGAAACCCTTTCCTTTGGTTGTACCAACTACATCAACCTTATCGCCTTCAGCGAAAATGTCAACAGTGATAGTATCACCAATATTCTTTTCTTCGAAATAGTTTCTGAATTCCTTTACACACTTTTTAGCCGGAGTATTGGCTTTAGCGAAGTGATTTTTCTCTGCACCGATCGTGTGTTTCTCTTTCTTATCGCCGAAAGCGACCTGTAAGGCATTGTAGCCATCTGTTTCCTGCGTCTTAACCTGGGTAACAACGCAAGGACCAGCCTCAATGATCGTGCAGGCAGTTTGCTTACCGCTTGCATCGAAGATGCTGGTCATCCCAATTTTTTTACCAATGATTCCTTTCATTTCTTTGCGGTTTTCCCCCGCAAGGTTATGCAAGACATTCTTCGATTGGGTAGCTCATCCCTGAGCTTGTCGAAGGGTCAATCCTGGTTCATCAGCCGACCTTTTCCTTTGGTTCGATGGGTATCGATTCGGAAGTACCGGTGACAAACAAACCTCGAAGGGCTTGTTTATATATAACCCCTTATACCTAGGGTATTTGGGGAAGTTTCTTGATCAGAGCTCTTTTCTTTCCCGCGATAAGCGTGAAGTTGAGAGATGACTATTAATTTGATAAGAACTAGTTTTTTAAAGGACCTGTCCGGCAGGTCATCCATCATGCCTTGATCTCAACCTCAACACCAGAAGGAAGATCCAGCTTTGAAAGCGCATCTACTGTTCTTGATGAGGAAGTGTAGATATCCAACAAACGCTTATGCGTAGCTAATTGGAACTGCTCACGGCTTTTCTTGTTCACGTGTGGTGAACGTAATACTGTAAAGATCTTCTTGCGTGTAGGAAGAGGAATTGGTCCTGTAACTACCGCACCGGTGCTGCGAACAGTCTTAACTATTTTCTCTGCTGATTTATCTACCAGGTTGTGGTCGTAAGACTGTAATTTGATTCTGATTCTTTGTGACATATGCCAAACCCATTTTTGGAATGGGAGTGCAAAGGTAACGGGTTGAGTTTAAACAGACAAAAGTTTAATAAACAAATTTGTGAAGAAAGCATTAAAAGCAACCTTTATCTACATTGTATCAATATTATTTTTAAAGCATAGCGCTAAACGCCTATTACTAAAGCTAAATTACGATCAAACGCCCCTGAATTGGGGCGTTTGATCGTAATAATTAAAGTTCCAGCCAGGTTACTCCCGGTTAAAAGTTGAACTTCCCGAATCCACTCTTATTCTGTTCTCCACGTTTCTTACTCCAGAGATCGATTCCACCAGGTCTTCTGCCCTTCTTTTCTCCTCTCTTGAAGTAGCCGTTCCGGTAAGTATCACTTCATCGCCTTCTACTTTTACTTCTATGTTAGAAGCATCCAGGTAATCATCGTCACTCAGGCGGTCGCAAACATCTTCCCTTATCCGGTCCTCTGAACGCCTGTAATCTTTCGGCCCTTTTCCCCGGTGACCGCCAGACCGTTGTTCATCCATCCGGCGACGCCTTTCTGCATCATCATCACCAAACCATGAGGAAACCTCATCGCGGGTTCTATCCCACCATCCCCTGTCAACACCACCCTGGTTGGCATTGCCATAATTACTGGTGTCGCCTCCATAAATGCTTTCCTGGTTCCTGTTCCTTTCATTATAGCCGGCATTATAATTTCCGCTATAAACATGCCTGTTGTGGGAACGGGATTAATCATCCCTTTTGCTGCTGATACCACGATACCTGTTCTGGTTGCTGTATCCTCCAGAAGTACCGTAGCTCTGACCATAGTTGCCTGTGTCGCGCCATTGCCCCTGGCCGCGATTCCAGTCGTCGTCCTGCCGGTAATCATTGCCGGCAGCTGAACCATAGCCACTGGATACATTGTCCCAATCGTTTTGATAATCCTGGCCAAAGTTGCTTCCGTCTCTTTCGTTGTAATTCCTGTTGCCTGTATTTGTATAGTTTCTATCCCTGTCCATCCAGTTCCGATCTCTTTGGCTGTTTCCCCTATGACTTACATTTCCATAATTCCTCTTGTTGTCCTCGCCCTGCTCATTGTACCGATTTTGATTCTGATCCCAATCCTGGTTATAGGATCGTGAATCATCATTTTGATAATTCTTTGCCATATGATAAGAATTTTAAAAATGAAGAAATAATAAGCAGAATACATAAAAAACTATGCCCATCTACTTATATTTCAATCAATTACAGATGAGTTCCGTTGGATGATTATGCTATATCAGGACCTTATTCTAATCCAGTTTTTGAAGTTGCAAGTTCAGAGTGGCAAAGCTTCCCAGCTCCACATGCTCCACTTTAAAATGATGTATGCCTTTACTCAACTGTATGATGGCTTTGCGATTCGGAGATTCGTCAAATTGATTCTGCGCCGGATTCCATTCATTAATGATCAGCTTACCATCTACATATACCCTTACAGCATCATCCCAGGAAACCCTCAACTCGTATTTACCTTCATTCATGGTAGCCTTTCCCTCTGCCACTGTCAGGAATTTGAGGTATTGCTGATCACCTGATTTAATTCCTCCCCACCATGCATAATTGAGCTGATTGACCTTTGATGTTTTAAAAGGCCTTTGAGCGGCCAATGCAGAAACAGCATTAGAGTCCTTAAAATCAATGGTATCCAGGGGGTACCATTTTACAGCAAAATCTATAGGCTGAAAGAATTTTCTGAATGTAAACCTGGAAGGCTTACCAGCAGAAACAACCCTACCCCATTTGTCAGTATATTTTCCTCCCTTGTATTCAGCTACGATCTGGATATCTGTGCCTTCGCCCTTTACTTTATCTGCTGTAAATGTGGATGGAAAACTTCCGTTCTTCAGCAAAATATTTTTTACGCCTTTTGCATAAAGGATCTTCCACTTACCGGTTGGTCCTAATACCTGGAATTGCATCTGGCCGGATGTATCTGTTGGATTGGTATTCCAGATCAATGGATACCTGAAATCGTAAGGCCCCCATTTAGTGATCATGATGTTTTTTCTTCCTGCCAGTTTACCGCTGCCCTTGAATGGATCCTTAGGATTTTGAATTACTGGTATATTGGGCTGGTAATCTTCAGAAAGCTGGTACATCAATGCTTCATTGAATGAAGTGTCAATTGCAGTTACAGTACTGTCTATTTTATATTCTACATCACACAGCGATACCCGGTTGTCAAAGATCTGCAGGCTATCCGTCCGGGTTATATCATACACCAAAGCATTCTTATTAAAGCTGTTGCCGGCTATGGTGTAATCCGCACTCCTCGTATCTCTATATTTTGCATATCCCCAGTCAAGAGGTTGGGTTTTATTAGACCACAATCTGATGGCTTGTTTATCCTCGTAAAACAAATTATGGTGTATACGGTTATTCAAACCATGCTCAATTGCAATAGCAATGCGGTTATACCGAAATTGATTATTACTGATATCCGTTTCATAGCTATAACCTCCCCAGATTCCATGATCACATTCAAATACCCTGTTATGAATAATCTTATTGCGGCTGAAGGTGGCTTCTATTCCATTGGTAGGTGCATAGGAAAAGTCATTATCCAATAGCACATTATCATTACAGCCGCCTTTGCCTGTATCCATGGTTGTTTGGCCTGCCCAAAGAAAGAATCCATCACCACCATGTGTTACTGCATTTTTGTAAAACAGGTTATTGTTGCTTTGTTCATATACCAATATGCCGGCGCTATCCTGTCCACGATTGTAAACCCCATGACTATAACCCCTTACATTAAAGATGATCCTGTTGTAACACACCTTATTATCAGAGCAACGGTACATGCCAAGCCCTATTCCTGAATTAAAAGAAAAGTCATTATTATAGATCATACCATTGTTGCACTGCACCATCATCAGGGCATTTTGTCCACCTGTTACCCTGCAATTTGAAATGGTAGCATTATTGCATCCCTTGAGATAAATGGCGGCTCCATAGCGCAGCCATTCGTCATTTTCATTATGATGGTAACTCATCCAGTCAGAAATATCTTCCTTTTCCTGGGAACTGTTTAAATGGGGCCTGTAGTTGTAGCTGAAATCGCAATTCTCTAAAGTGAGTCCTTCAATGTTTCTGGCCAGCAAGGCCACCTTGTAACCATGAACGGACAAATTTTTAATGGTAATGTTTTTTCCTGACCTGATATAAATAGCAACGCCTTTAAAGTTATCAGGAGCGTCCACAGGCAAGCCTCCTTTAACCACGGCCTGGTTAAAATCAATGGTAATATCAGAACCCTCTATGATGATGGCCCCAGTATTTAAATTGTCTGAAGCATTTAATACATAGGTAGCCTGTTTTATTTTTTGAGATGTGCTCAATACCATGCCCTTCTTTAGTAACCTCTCCTGGGCATGCGAATTAATGCACATGAGCACTATGAAAGAGCAGATAAAATATTTGATCATGGGGCGGCATTTCATTTCTGCATCAAGTTAATGAAATGAAACTGGTAATAATTATTAATCAAAAAAATAAGCATAAAAAAGCCACCCCGATGTGGGTGGCCTTTCCTATTTTTCTTTACAAAAATTAATGCGTTAATCTCACCGTATCCACGGTAGTTACTGAATTAGCTGTAACGTTCACTCCAGTAACATTCGTGCTTTTAAAGGCCGAATCTGCCGGTGCAAATGCAAGTGTATAACTTCCTGCATTCAATCCTTTCACCATATAGCTTCCATTAGAAGTATATGAACCTGTGACGGTATCAGTTCCCTGAATGGCATATACAGCAGTGTTCGCACTGTCGGGTAATACATAACCCTTGATGCTTCCACCTACGGCAGCCAAACTGGTACGTATAACCGGTTTCAGTATATACTTACCATTGCCCGTCTTTACGATAGACCTGGAGGCATCAAAATCCATTAATAATTTGTATACAATTCCGGCGTTTACTTCCTGGTTGATATTTAATTTCAACCCTGACTGTTGTGCGCTTGGCGTTGTCAAGGGAACTTTTGTTCCATCCACTGTAACATAGTTGTCAGGCCCCAGCACCAGGCGGATCTGCTCAATTTTACCAGGATTTAATTCTGCATCTCCCAACAGGGTGTCATTGTCATTTACCAGTTTCAAAACGTCATAACTGCCCCTTTTTACATTGGATAGGCTTTGCCAACCGGTGGAAGAATCAGAAGAATAATTGATCAGGATATCCTGAACATCAATGACTACTTCATCATAATTACCAGGATCATCGGTAAGGTACACCTGTAACCTCGATTTGTCAGCACTGGCAGATGTAGAATTCTCTTTGGAACAGGAGTAAACAGCCAAAGATGTAATAGATACGAAGGCTAAGGCAAGGATTGTGTTAAGTTTCATAGATTACTTTTTGCAGAGCTTGACAAGTTTGATGCCATTTTAACAATCTGGAGCCATTGTTAATAAAAATGGGCTCCAGAGAGCCCAAGGTTCAATTACCAGATTGGTGTTTTTCATAAGCCCAACGGCCGGATCAAAACGGGATCCTAAAAACGGGAATCGAACAGCTACCATAAAACAAATGCAATGCCTAATTGCTTTATTCTATTGATCTTAATTAAATTTTATTAAAACAAAAAACCCCTGGCATGAAGCCCGGGGTTTTTACTATGTTAATCTTACGAATGCTGCTTATTCTGCACTCACTTTTCCTTTGCTCTTGGCAATCACTTCTTCAGCAATACCATTTGGAGCAGGAGCATAGTGAGAGAACTCCATGGTAGAAGAAGCACGGCCAGAAGACAGGGAACGCAATTGAGTTACATATCCAAACATTTCACTCAATGGAACTTTGGCCTTGATTACCTGCACACCGGCACGTGTATCCATACCTTCCATCATTCCACGACGACGGTTAAGGTCACCGGTTACATCACCCATGTACTGGTCTGGTGTTAATACTTCCACCTTCATGATCGGCTCTAGCAATACCGGCTTGGCTTTGCGTGCCGCTTCACGGAAACCTTGCTTGGCGCAAAGTTCAAATGACATAGCATCAGAGTCAACCGCGTGGAAGCTACCATCATAAACACGGATCTTCATATTATCAACAGGATAAGATGCTAATACACCTGTTCCCATAGAGTTTTCAAATCCTTTCTGAATGGCAGGAACAAATTCACGAGGGATAGATCCACCAAACAGGTCATTTACAAATTGATAATGCTTGTCAGGATTTGCTTCTTTCCAATCAGCATCAACAGGTCCTAATTCAAACATGATGTCGGCAAACTTACCGCGACCACCAGACTGCTTTTTCAGGACTTCCCTGTGCTGTACTGTAGTGTTGAAAGCTTCTTTATAGGCAACCTGGGGAGCACCCTGGTTTACTTCAACTTTAAATTCACGGCGCATACGATCGATGATGATCTCCAGGTGCAACTCACCCATACCACGCAGGATGGTCTGACCGGTATCTTCATCAGTGTTCACACGCAGTGTAGGATCTTCTTCCACCAGCTTGGAAATAGCCATACCCATTTTATCAACGTCAGCCTGTGTCTTTGGCTCAACGGCGATGGCAATTACAGGCTCTGGAATAAACATGTTCTCCAGGGTGATTGGGTGATTCTCATCACACAGGGTATCACCGGTTTTAATCTCTTTAAAACCAACAGCAGCTCCAATATCACCAGCCTCAATAAAGTCGATTGGATTTTGCTTGTTGGCAAACATTTTCATGATACGGGAGATACGCTCTTTCTTACCACTTCTTACGTTCAATACATAAGAACCGGCATCCAGGTGACCAGAGTACACACGGAAGAAGGCAAGACGACCCACAAATGGATCAGTCATGATCTTAAATGCCAGAGCAGCGAATGGCTCTTTAGCATCAGGCCTACGTGTTTCTGTTTCACCAGAATCAGGATTGACACCATTCACAGCTTCAATATCCACTGGAGAAGGCAGGTAACGGCACACAGCATCCAATGCAGTTTGTACACCCTTGTTTTTGAAAGAAGAACCACACATCATGGGAACGATGCTCAGGTCGATAGTTGCTTTACGAATAGCTTCATGGATCTCATCTTCAGAGATCGTATTCGGATCTTCAAAGAATTTTTCCATCAATTGATCATCATATTCTGCAACAGCTTCAATCAGATTTTGTCTCCAAAACTCGACATCTTCTTTCATATCATCTGGTACTGGAATTTCGTCGAAGGTCATACCTTCTGTTTCCATATGCCAAACGATTCCTTTATTCTTGATCAGGTCAACTACACCTTTAAAATCATCTTCTGCTCCGATAGGCAATTGCAGCGGAACTGCCTTTGCACCCAGCATTTCTTTTACCTGGTTTACCACCATTAAAAAGTCAGCACCGGAACGGTCCATTTTATTTACGAAACCAATACGCGGCACACGGTAACGGTTAGCCTGGCGCCATACGGTTTCAGATTGTGGTTCAACACCATCAACGGCAGAGAACAACGCGATCAAACCATCCAGTACACGCATAGAACGCTCAACTTCTACTGTGAAGTCAACGTGTCCAGGAGTATCGATGATATTGAAGTAATATTTTTTGGTATTGGCGTCTGCCTTTCCTTTTACGGTTGGGAAGTTCCACTGGCAGCTTACAGCAGCGGAGGTAATGGTAATACCTCTTTCTTTCTCCTGCTCCATCCAGTCAGTAGTGGCGGCCCCATCGTGTACTTCACCAATTTTATGGATCATACCGGTGTAGCGCAAAATACGCTCAGTAGTGGTAGTCTTACCCGCATCAATGTGAGCGGCGATACCAAAGTTGCGTTGAAATCTCAAGTCTGCCATGATTATTAAAGTTGAATATTGTACAAATTAATTTCCGCCTAATGATCCCTTGCGGCATTTTAAAGTATTCAAGTAAACAGCAATTCCTTCTTCTCCACTCCTGCACTGATTCCTGCTTACCCGCTATCCGTCAACGTTTCAGACAATTCCCGCACACAGATTACGCCAAACTGAAAAATTGAGTGTGCAAAGGTAGGGAAATCCATTGCATTTCATGCAATTGCTGCAACAATGTTTGTTAAATGAATGCATGAAAATGCTGATTCATTGCCCCGTTAGTAACGTTCTTCCTTATGCATAATTTTTGCAATTCATATAATGATTCGTAATTTCAAAACATAAATTTTATTAACTCTCATTAAATCCTATCAACAATGGCAAAATCAACCAAGAAGGCCGCACCTAAAAAATCGGCGAGCAAAAGCGCTGGCGGCAGATCTTCTTCAAAAAGCGCCTCCAAAAAAGGAGCATCCAAATCAGCCAGCCGTAGCAGCTCATCTTCAAGAGGTGGCTCTTCTTCTGGTCGTGGAACATCCTCTAAATCTGCTTCCAAATCCTCTAGTTCCAGGGGCGGAGCATCTAAAAAAGCAGCACCCAAAAAAGCAGCTGCTAAAAAAACGGCATCAAAAAAGGCAGCTCCTAAAAAAGCAGCCGCTAAAAAAACAGCTTCAAGGTCTTCAGCCAGCCGTGGCGGATCCAGCAGTGCTGCTAAAAAATCTTCTTCGTCTTCACGTGGTGGGTCATCCAGCCGCAGTGGTTCATCTTCTAATCGCGGAGGATCGTCATCTAACCGTGGGGGGTCATCATCAAGCCGCGGAGGATCATCTTCCAGCCGTGGAGGTTCTTCCTCCAGGAGCGGATCTTCCAGCAGCAGATCAGGTGCTTCTTCTAAAAGCTCTTCATCACGTAGTTCTGCCAGCAGAGGAGGTTCTTCTTCCAGCCGCAGCGGATCATCTTCCAGCAGGGGTGGATCATCAGCCAGCAGAAGCAGTGCAGCTTCTAAAGGTGGCTCATCAGCCAGCAGGTCTTCAGCCAGCCGTGGGGGCTCTTCTGCCAGCAAGGGCAGTTCATCTTCCAGCCGTGGGGGTTCTTCATCCAGGGGCTTAGCTTCAGCCAGCAAAAGCACCAGGACCAAAGTAGCCAGCAAAGGTGGATCATCATCTCGTGGCAGCAAAAGCAGGAGCCGCAGCACCGGCACCACTTCCAACAGCAATATGTCTTCTGGTCAATACCAGGGCTCTGACATCAACACAGGAACTCAAACTCCTGAGGCGGTAACTACACCTACTGATGTATTCGATAGTGGTATTGCCGGTGGTTCATCCATGGAAGGCAGTGACAACGTATAATTAAATAGATACCAAATAAAAAACCATCACTTTACAGGTGATGGTTTTTTTTATAATTAAAGCGTTGATAATTATACTTTAAAGTGGGCGAATGCCTTGTTGGCTTCAGCCATACGGTGAGTGTCCTCCTTCTTTTTGAAAGCAGCACCTTCACCTTTTGCAGCAGCTACAATTTCATTGGCTAATTTGTCTGCCATGCTGCGGCCATTTCTTTCACGGCTGTAGCGGATCAGCCATTTCATGCTCAATGAGATCTTCCTGTCGGCACGAACCTCAGAAGGAATCTGGAAAGTGGCACCACCTATACGACGGCTACGTACTTCTACTGCAGGTGTTACATTGGATAAAGCTCTTTTCCAAATCTCGTATCCATCTTCTCCTGTTTGCTTGGCCACTTTATCAATCGCATCATAGAAAATATCGTAAGCAACGCTTTTTTTGCCCTGCCACATAATATTGTTTACAAAACGGGTAACCAGTTTATCGTTAAAACGAGGATCTGGTGCTAATGGAAGTTTTTTTGCTTGTGCTTTCCGCATGAAATTTAATTTTTAAGGCACCACAGCGGCAGAATGTCTTCAAGTATTAAAACTTTACTCTGTGCTGCAGTCGTTTATTTAATTATTACTTTTTACCTGCTGGTTTGGCGCCGGCTTTTTCCCTCTTAGTACCATACTTGGAACGGCTCTGCTTACGGTCTTTAACACCGGCAGTATCCAATGAACCACGTACAATATGGTAACGTACACCTGGCAGATCCTTAACACGACCGCCACGGATCAATACGATAGAGTGTTCCTGTAAATTATGACCTTCACCTGGAATGTAAGCGATCACCTCAACTTTATTGGTCAAACGAACCTTGGCTACTTTACGAAGCGCAGAGTTAGGCTTCTTAGGAGTGGTAGTGTATACACGGGTACAAACACCACGACGCTGAGGACAGCTGTCTAAAGCCCTTGACTTGCTTTTTGCACGAATGATCTCTCTTCCTTTACGAACTAATTGCTGAATAGTAGGCATTACGAACCTTTAAATTTTGGACGGCAAAGGTAAAGACCTGGGGGTGAATAACCAAAATTTGAAAATTTAAATTGTAAAAAACTTTCCTAAAAACGGATAAAGCCTCCATTTAGAAGGCTTTATCTCGTAAAATATTGATTAATAAACCAGTTCGTTACACTTTTACCATCCAGCCATACTTATCTTCCCTTCTACCCTCTCTTATATCTGTGAGCCAATTTTTGATGGTTGGTGCTGTTTTCCATTGATCAGTATCAAAATGCATTACGTAATCCTTATACCTCAGTTCTTTAATATAAGTAATAGTAGCCGCTGTACCGGTTCCAAACACCTCATGTAAGGTACCCGCTTTATAGGCTTCCATGATCTCATCTATACCAAGGTCTCTTTCTTCTACGGTGAATCCGGCTTCTTTCAGCAGGGTCAGCACACTGTCCCTGGTAACACCAGCCAGGATGGTACCTGATCCCAGGTCTGGGGTGATGGCCTTATTGCCAATGATGAAAACCACGTTCATAGTACCTATCTCCTGCACATACTTGTGTTCAAAAGGATCTGTCCAAAGCACCTGGTCATAGCCCTTCTTTTTGGCCTGGGCGGTGGCATACATAGAGGCTCCATAGTTTCCGGCTGCCTTGGCATAGCCTACCCCGCCGGGCACCGCACGTACATATTGCTCTTCTACATATATTCGGATCGGCGCATTATAATAAGGACCGCTTGGGCTTAACAGGATAATGAATTTATAGTTCTCTGAAGGTCTTACTCCAATCATCTCATCCGAAGAGAACATAAATGGACGTATATATAAAGAATGATCCTTCATGGCAGGAATCCATTTCTTATCCAACGCTATCAATTGCTTCATCCCATCAATGAACAGCTCTTCCGGTACTTCCGGCATTTGCATTCTTTCTGCCGAGATATTGAACCTTCGATAGTTATCCTGTGGTCTGAATATATAAGCCTCTCCATCTTCTCCCCTGTAAGCTTTGATACCTTCAAAAATGGCCTGTCCATAATGTAATGCGGCCAGGGAAGGACTTAATAACAATGGCTGATAAGGCTTGATCTCAATATTCTTCCACTCACCGTTTTCATAATCGGCCTCCAGCATGTGGTCACTGAAATACTTTCCAAATGGAATATTTTCCAGGGTAAGGTCCTGAAGCTTACTTCTTTCCACCTTTGTTGTAGCAATATCCATAGTAGCAATCATAATAAATTAATTTAGCGCAGCAAAGAAACAAAAAAAGGGTACATTAAAACCTGATTAAAGTTAACATGAGCCTGAATCAAATAAAACTGAACTCCCATTTATTAACAGATCTGTACCACGACGTTCTTATTCAATCACATAGCACAACCTCTGTGCCTGAGTCAGGGCCTCTTAAATATTTGGGGAAAAACAATAAACATATAGCCCTGTTGATCGATAACGCTTCTCTACCCTATCTTCCTGACAATGAATTAACCTTTTTAACCAATATTCTTTCTGCCTGCAAGCTTAGCCTGGCCGATGTGGCCATTGTAAATATTCATTCCATACCTCTTAACAGGATGGAAGAAAGCCTGCACACCATAGAATCTAATATTTTCATTCTCTTCGGAATGGACCCCCTGGCCATTGATCTTCCAATCAATTTCCCCCAATTCCAGATCCAGCGCTTCAATGGCAAAACCTATTTATTTAGTCCTACATTGCAGGAACTGGAAGCAGATAAAGCATTGAAACTAAAGCTTTGGAACTGTTTAAAAACTCTTTTTGGCATATAACACCTGCGCATGAGATTGATTTTTGCTACCAACAATACCCATAAAACTGAAGAGATCAAAGCACTTCTTCCGGATGATTTTACTGTCGTCACTCTGAAAGAAGCTGGCGTGCATGGCGATATTCCAGAACCTCATGACACTCTCCAGGATAATGCTGCAGAAAAAGCAAGAACTGTATATGCATTGACCCATAGCAATTGCTTTAGCGACGACACCGGCCTGGAAGTATATGCACTCAATAATGAACCTGGTGTGCATAGTGCCAGGTATGCAGGTGAAGGAAGATCCTTTGATAAGAATATTGATAAACTGCTACAAAAAATGGAACACATCCAGGATCGTTCCGCAAGGTTCAGGGCAGTCATTTGCCTGATTATGGATGGGCAGGAACATTATTTTGAAGGAGTTTGCGAAGGAAAGATCCTGGAGGAAAGAAAAGGGGTGGAAGGATTTGGCTACGACCCGGTATTTGTTCCCGATGGTGCAGATAAAAGTTTTGCAGAGATGAGCATGGAAGAAAAAAATAATTATAGCCACAGGGGAAAGGCCGTGGCAGCGTTGGTAGCATATTTGAAACAAATAAGCATAAAGGTTAATAATTGAGCGAGTCAAGCAACCATACGATCAGTGAAAGCGACTTAATTGAGGGATGCATTCGCGGCGAAAGAAAAATGCAGCATGAGCTGTATCAGCGATTTGCTTCCAAAATGTATGGCGTTTGTTTACGTTATGCCGGAAGCGCAGAAGAAGCTGAAGATGTATTACAGGAAGGTTTTATTAAAGTATTCAATAAGATAGGCAGTTTCCGGGGCGATGGTTCTTTTGAAGGATGGATACGCAGGATCTTTGTCAATACAGCCATTGAACATTATCGTAAGAAGATTTACCTGCAACCCATCACTGAATATGAAGAAGATACTGTGGAAGGAAAATACCTTTCTGTCCTGGACAAGTTGGAAGAAAAGGACATCATACAATTGGTTCAGCAGTTATCTCCCGGCTACCGTACCGTTTTTAATATGTATGTAATTGAAGGCTATTCACATAAGCAAATAGCAGATGCACTGGGAATCAGCGAAGGCACCAGCAAATCGCAATTATCCAGGGCCAAACAAATTTTACAGGATATGGTGAAGCAATATATAGAAAGAAGAAAAAGAGTTCAATGACCATGAGTACAGAGCTTCAAAAGAAATTATCCGAATATGCTCCTGAACCCCCTGCCGGCAGCTGGGAAGCTATAGCCAAAGCTTTGGATGAAGCGCCCGCAACCGGCTTTGCCCAATTGCTTCATCAATATGAAGCCACTCCTCCTGCAGATAGCTGGCAAAAGATCAATGCACTACTGGATGGTACCTCCCAGGCAAAAGTTGTCCCTATTAGTAATTCAAGAAGGAGAATCTGGCAGTATGCAACCGCCGCAGCTATTTTAGTATTTGCCATAACAGGTTTTTTACTACTTGGAAGCAGATCCACTACCCCAGCTATCAATGATACCCGGGCCGCAGCCACCCAACCTGCTGATACGGATGCTAAACAAATTCCTCCTCAAAATAATACTGCTTCAGCTATTCAAAGAGTTGAGAATGCCGGCGATGGCCAGGTAGCGGCATTGACTGCTTACCACCGGGAAAGCAGAAACATTACTAATAGGATAAGACCAGATCTGCAACTGGGTAATGTGTTGCTGGCAGCCAATTTTATTCCCAAAAAAGCA
Organism: Bacteroidota bacterium; assembly: GCA_023415275.1. GTDB lineage: Bacteria > Bacteroidota > Bacteroidia > Chitinophagales > Chitinophagaceae > Flavisolibacter. Next base: position 8,696 of record JAEZLJ010000168.1, on the reverse strand, counting down.
GAACGGAAAGAAACTGTATTAAAAGAAGCCAACCTTGACAAATACATGGTTTACAGCGACAATGAGGGCAATGCCATGAAGCTTCCCAAAAAGCTATTCGATTTCATTACCTGCGTAAAGGAGGACTTGCTTTGCAAAGAACAAATGCAGCAACTCCAGGAAAAACTGGCATCTACCTCCATGAATACTGATTTTACCGGGGTGCTGGAAATCTTGAGTAACCTTAAGGAAAACCAGTAATTTGCCTCCATGGCCCGCATCCGCATTTCAATTCCTGGAAACTTTAGTTTTACTACCATCATTCCTATCCGCATCACTGATCTGAATTATGGTGGGCATGTAGGCAATGACGCTATCTTAAGCCTTCTGCATGAAGCCAGGGTTCAGTTCCTAAAGCAGCACGGCTTCACAGAACTCGATTTTGCAGGCACCAGCCTGATAATGAGTGATGTGGCAATCGAATACAAGGCAGAAGTATTTTATGGCAGTTCTTTAAAAGTTATGGTCACGGCTGCTGACTTCACCAGGGCAGGATTTGATATATTCTATAAAGTGGTTGATGCTGGGAATGAGCAATTGATAGCCCTAGCCAAAACCGGTATGGTCTGTTTTGATTATAACACCAAAAAGATCACTGCTGTTCCCCCACAAGTTCTGGATAGCCTAAAAGCTTCCAGCTAACCCTTTGGGTTCATACATTATTTTTACTCCCATCCGGGTGCTTCATTACCTGGCAGGTGTTCAATGACCTGTAGATTACTACAACATGGACATTTTTAAAATGAACTGGAAGAACCTTAGCCCTTAATCTAAGAATTCAACCCTTATACATAGACTAAATTATATAATCAGGCGTTTTTGTGATATTACATTATGAAGGCGTTTCTCATTATATTGGTTCTTGTTTGTTCTTTGTCATGTGGCGTCAATGGAGATGCGCCAAAATCTACCGACCAGACAAACATACAAGGAACCTGGTTGGCCCAAACAGAAAGCCAAAACGGCATCAAAAAGAACGTATCCTACCTGTATGTCTTCAGAGGAGATACAATAACCTTCAGAGACGAGACTGGAAAGGAAATGAAGTATTCGTTCAGGTTAGACACTACCGGCAACCCCAGGATGATCATTATTCAGCCAGAAGACAGGCTTACCAATTCGTCCCCTGTCAGCGTTGCTTATGAGTTGAATGGAGATTCGCTGAAGATTGTAGTGGCACCTCCAGGCTTGCGCCCCACAGATATATCAGACAAAAACAACCAGGAATTGATTATCTGCAAAAGAAAGGGTTCTTGAAAACGCCTAACCTTAAAGCTATCAAAAGTAATCCCGGGTTCTCTCCGTCCTACGCACCAGACCATGGGGAAAAGACCACGGGCGGACATCGACAGTGTCGACCTTAATTACCTCTGACGGTCATAAGCCTGTGTCGACAATCCGTCATTCCTAAGTTTAATTTAGCCCATAAGTTACCATAAGAAATGCAAATGATTAGGCATGATCACATACCCCACTACATCATTCTCTTCTTTTATTACTTCAAAGAATGTATTTACATCCCCAACTTCAAAAACCTAACAGCATTATTATACAAGATATCTTCCTTATCCTTCTTGCTAAGAAAGATTAAGCTATTTAAAAACTTAATTGATTTTTCTATGGCATACGGCCATACCATTTGGTCTGACCCGAACATCACTCTGTTTAAATAACCCGCATGTTTGGCATTCTTTAAAAATTCCGTTACAGTGCGTTGCGTGTTTGGCTCAACCCAAAGCATTACGGCTATATCGGTATATAATTGCGGATAGTAAGCCATGAGCCGCAACGCATGTTCATGCCACTCTTCTCCACCGTTATGCATCAAATAAATCCGTAGTTTAGGGAACCTAACCAGTACATCTTCTATCAGGTAGGGATCACCGAACCTGAGCCTTGCTTTCGGTGACCAGGAATATGTTCCCCCAGGGTCACCCCCGCCAGTGTGTACTGCCACCGGAACATCATACCTCTCACATATACGTAAATAGGTTTGGTACGCAGAGTCGCTGAGTGTGCCACCACTATAGTAAGGTGCGATTTCTCCAAAGACTTCAATCTTTTTGTCCTTAATCATTCGTTCAAGCTTCACGCTATCCATACCATAATCTGTTGGAGCAAACATCAAAATTCCCCTTATAATCCGACGGCTGCTGTCTTTGGCAACCCAATTTTCTACGCTCTCCGGACTACCGCTGACTACAGATTTCAAGATATTATACTTCTTAAATGCTGCGAAAGTCGCTGAGAGGTGGGACTCTGCATTCGGTGAACCCTTGATGCCATAATAATCACTTGCTGGTTCTCTTACACCAAAATCACTGTTAGTATAAGAATGAATGTGCATGTCTATTATTCGTTTTTGAGACTGTCCAAAGGAAGTCTGAAAAATAAAGCAGAGTAAGGCTGTTATGTAAAGGTTCATGCGGTGAAGTTTATATTGTACCTAAAGGAACGGGTATTTCAGCAGAAGTGGAAGGCCGAGTTCTATAGTTTAAATTTATTAATTTCTTCCCCGGCGAGGTACTATCTGAAAAAACAATTTATTATTTAGCCTGGGAATGGGAATTGTATATCTCTCTTAATGGCAGCAAAGCAAAGAATATACAAGGCTTTAATTATGAACGATTACCCAGGCGCACCATATGCGGACTGGATAAAGAACGGAGAAAAAACTATAGAAACCAGGTCCAGGACTTTTAAATATCGTGGTGATATTGTTATATGCTGCGGAAAAACAAACTCAGTTGGTAAAAATGCAGGCAAAGCCTTATGCATTGTTGAATTATGGAAAATAAGACCTATGAAAAAAGGAGATGAGAAAGCTGCCGGAGTAAGATTCAACCCGAAACTCAATTGTTTTCTACTCAAAAACTGGAGGCATTTTAGCCGTGATTTTGAGTTCTCACCACAAAGAATTTCAGGAGCATGGCAAAGTCTCTTTGATATATCTATACCAAATGATATCAAGATTATTTCAAAACCCAATATAAAGGCCTTTCCAGAAAAAGAACAGTAACAAGTAATAGCTTATTTCAGCAAAGGCCCACCTGTAAATATAAAGTCAGTTATGACAGGCAAATATTGTGAAGTATACATTTTTGATGTAACTATAGTTTCAATAGGCATTGTTCAATTTACATTATCAAACTGTAACCTGTTAGTCCCTTGCGTAGACATGGGAAGAAAGGTGTTAAAGAAGTGACTTTATTCCTATTCCAACAACTGCTCAAAACTTAAAGCTGCTTATATAAGGTTGTACACTCGTAAATATATGTTTATAGGATTTAACCTATTAAGAATAGGTGGTTATTTCCAATAGTATATTAATAAAGTATTGCATCCTGTATTGAACAATCTCCACATTCTCCATTTTGTATTGTCGCTTTCTAACTGGCTATTTATTCTTCGTCCGCGCGAGTTCCTTTCATGAGCAGCTGAGGAAGATAATTTCTTAAACACCTCTGTAAGTTGCAGTGATTAGTTTTTGCCATCAAACTTCTTTATTGCTTCTCGTGTAACGGGTGTAAACAAATTTACGAGATTGCCGTCAGGGTCACGGAATAAAAGAGATTTGTTACCCCAAGGCATTGTAGTGGGCTTTTGCACAAGAAAGCTTTGCAGTAAATCTGTTAACCTTTCATAGTCCTTTTCTACATTATCTACCCTAAACTCTATGATGACAGTATGATTTTGAGCGGCCTGTGCGACTTCTGCTCCACCAAAGAATTGCAATGTATTGGTGCTACCAATTGCTAAAGTGGCTGATTGGGTTTGGAGTTCAGCAAAATCCGGTGTGTATCGTACAGCAGGCATTCCAGTTACTCGTTCATAAAATTCGACTAAGCTTTTAACGTTGTTTGTGATGATGCGCATGGAAATTAAATTCATGATTCGCCTGTTTGTTTCCACAAAACAACAATGGCATTATGACAAGGGTATGTCAGGGGTGACAAACATTTTTTCTTTTACCTTTAAATATTCCTGAAGCGTCAACTTGTGTGGCTTAAAATGCAGTTCCTGAAGTTCAATTTTTAAAATCCGGTCTAAACGAAACATTCTGTAATCCTTTCTTAGTCTGCAATACCCAACAACTAACCAACTCTCCTGGAGACTATAATATAGCGCAAACGGCTCTATTTGACGCTCTGTTAGCTCTCTTTGTTCTTCTGACCGGTAATTGATCTTTAACACATGAAACGTTGTCAATGCCTGTTGAATTAAACTCAATGTATTGCTTGTGGCCGTTTGCGGGAAGGAAGGACTTACCGCAATTCGGTTGGATAACAATTCGGTCTTTTCTTTTGTTGCATAGGACAAAACAGCTTTTATCTTATTGATTGCTTCAGTATATTCTTTTACAAGAGAACGATCACTGTTTTTCGCAATCAATTGCTCAACGGTAATTAAAGCATTTGCCTGGCTTTCAGAGAACATAATTGGCGGAAGTTTATATCCTTCCATCAGTGAATAACCTTTACCCTCTTCCGTTAATACAGGAACTCCTGCATGTTCTAAGGCTTTAATATCTCTGTAAATTGTTCGAATACTGACACCAAATTTTTCTGCCAGAAACGTTGAAGTAACTACTCGCTTTGTTTGCAGTTGTATTAAGATTGCAGTTAATCGGGAAAGCCGTTTTGTGTCATTTTCTTTCATATCCTTTCCAGATGTTAGCCAGCTACTAAAACTCATTACCGCTAACGGATAAAGTATTTATGATCTTGGGGCAATGAAAATCTGTCAGCCGAATTTAGTATAAATGTTTAAATAGGAGCATTACGCCATCCACATAACATCCGTGAGTCCCTTTCAGGTGACTCACGGAGAAAAAAATATAGTTCTCCTTGTCTTGGCATTGTCAATTAAACGACTGTCTGAAGGCTAAGGGCGAAAGTTTAGCTTTTATCTTGAACAGCTTATTAAACGATTGCGGATGCTCAAACCCCAATTGATAGGCAACCTCTGAAACTGTCAGATGGGTGGTAGACAATAATTCCTTCGCCTTTTCAATTAATTTATAGTGTATGTGCTGTTGGGCATTCTGTCCTGTCAACGAGCGAAGCATATCACTTAAATAGCTGGGTGATAGGTTTACCTGAGAAGCCAGGTATTGAACAGTTGGCAATCCTTGCTCCAAAGGTTTTTCGTTGCAGAAATAGTCGTCCAGTATCTCATTCAGCTTATACAGCAACTCACTGTTTACGGCCTTTCTTGTGATAAACTGACGTTTGTAAAAGCGCTGACTATAGCTGAGCAACAATTCGATCTGAGCGATCACTATTTCCTGGCTAAAGTCGTCAATCCTGCCGTTTAATTCTTCCTGGATTATTTTGAGGATTGAAATGATAGTTGCTTTTTCGTGTTCTGATAAATGCAGCGCTTCATTAGCTCCATAAGAAAAGAACCCATATTGGTTTATTTTTTTAGCCAGTTGGTAAGACAGCAAAAAATCAGGATGGATAAACAATAGATAACCTGATTTCGTTGCTGCATCAGGGCTTTGAAAAGGCTGGTTTGGTGCTGTAAACACCAAACCTCCTTCGCCGAAGTCGTAATAATTTTGCCCATACTTCATCGACCCGTTAAGGTCCATCTTGTAAGCAACTTTGTAAAAGTTAAGTACCAGGAACTCTGGAAGCGTACCTGGAGTTATTTTAACCTCTTCCAGCTTCACAAGGCTAACCAATGGATGCACAGGCTTGCTTACACCCAAAACCCTATGCAATTGAGTTAAGGATTCTATCTTTAAAAGCTGATTTTTGTTCATGCAATGAATGATTACTATCCAGGTTATTTAAAACTATTGCTATTAGGTCGCTGTTTCTAAGGTAAAACTATTTACTTTCAATACTTCCTTTAGCATCATTACTGTTCTGCAGTTCCTGCTTTAACTCTTCCCAACTTATATTGCTCTCATCAAATGCGCTACGCAAATAGGCGATGATGGACAAGCTAAGAAAAGTAACACGGTCAGGATTTTCATCCGTTGTTTCCGAAACGTCATAACCGGATATCCCTCCAAAAATGTGCTCTGCCTCAAATATGGTCAGTAAACTTTTCGGTGCAGGGCTATGGTAATAAGCATCAGCACGCCAGTTCTCAAGATCAGAAAAATTATGGCTCATGTCCTTATCGCCATTGATCACCAGGGCAGGCAATGTCATCGTAGAAAAATCAGTGCCGCTTAAGGGATTACTAAAAAGTTTTCTGCCGGTTTCATTCAAACCTTCTGCACTTCCTGGCAAGCCAATCATCACCCTGGCTTTTAATCTTGGCTCGGCGAAATTTACTCTTTCACCAGTCACCGGGTCGGTTACTTCCATACCGGCAAGCATGGCTACCGTATGTCCACCTAATGAATGCCCAATGGCTGCAATATTGGTCGTGTTCACTCTTTCCCTTAAACCCGGAACAAAAGAGATAATATGCTGCAGGTTGTCAATAATAAATTGAATATCCTTTGGCCGTGACTTCCAAAATAGAACGCCTTCTGCACCAATGGGCAGTGCCAATGTTTTTGAATTGAGATGCGTCGGTTGGATCACTACAAAACCTTGTGAGGCGAGGAAGTCAACAAGCGGTGCGTAACCATGTAGTGAAGACAGGAAATTTGAGCGGCCATGACCATGCGAAAGGATGATTACCGGGAGGTTATCACCTGAAGCCGGTGCTGATACCTTCATTTGTAAATCCACCGGGCGGCCTTCCATAGGAAGCGTAACAGGATGATAGGAAAAGATAGGAAGTCTGGCTTCAGGTTTTAAAATAGATCTTTTTGAACTTGTGTTTGATTGTGTCATTTGAAATGTTTTAATTGATGAAACAAAACTCAGGAAGCTTAACCTGGTATATCTAACCAAACCGGGGGAGTTAGTAGCCAAAATGAGGAAGTTCTGAAAATGGTTGCAATAGAAGCTTTTGTTTTGTCGAAGAGTGGGCCTCGTTCAGGGTCAAAATGAAATGTCCTAATGATAGAGGCTAAATAATTCTGCGCAGTGGTTTTTTAAATTTTTCTGTGTCGGCTAGGTTGCATGGGATTGTTTCATCAAAAGTCAACAGGATTTATGAGTCACCCTTCCATTGCCATTAGCGTAAATGGCTTGCCGATATATCGAATGTCCGTGATACGTTTGATTGAAAAGATAGATAAAGTTGGTTAAAGAACAAATGCTGATCGGGTGTTCGTCTGCCGGTATACAGGCAAACTATTGTTGGCCGCTTCCTTGATGATTATTCAAGTATACTTCTGCTATTGTCTTATACCGGTTTGACTCGATTAGAAGATTGTCTGGATCAAGGCTTGCGTTGTCGTTACTTTTGTGAATTAAACTATCATTTTCAAAGTAGTAGTTGGAAAACACCTTTTTGACTTCCCTGCCCTTTGGGCGTTGAATAATTTGAACACGGAACAATCCACTTGTATCATAATAATACCACCTGTTACTACGAGCGTTTCTGTCTGATATATAAACCAACGATAGAAATTTTTCCTGCTTGTCACTTGCGAAAAAAATAGAACTATCCCTGGTATCAAACCGGTATATTATTTTTTTAATATTCTGTTTTGATTTACTCATCTTTTCAAAAATATGCACCGGCAATTCAAAAGAGCCAAAGCTCGATTTACCCTGTTGCGCAGCCAATTTATAGGATGTGGAAATTAAAATTAGAAGGGCAAACAAAGAAATATGCTTCATATTACAAATGTTCCGTTATAAACAATGGCGGATGATTCGAGCCAACGGATTGGCAGTTTTGCTGAAGGCAGGTTAGTCTGGTTACTATCCTTTAGCCCTTACTGGATTGCTGAATCCAGATTTTAGGCTTAAAGATAGCTTGAAGCCCTGCTTTTGCAAAACTGCGTGTTAGCGGTTGCCTTGTAGTTTAGCTTTCAAGTCGGATGGTTATGCCAACATATAGGTTGAAGAGGATAAGTAGTATAACTATAATTAACCGAGGTTTTTTGTAAAAGTAATCGACAACAGCAAATAGAAACAGGCTGGCAAATCCACAAACTGGTGGTACAAATAAGTTTGCTAAAGCACCTAACTCCATTCTGTCATAATTAACACCTACGTTAGCAATAAACCAAGCGATAAGAAAAGATGTAAGTATCAAAGCAAACCCGTATGTCTTAGATATTGTCATGTTCGAATTTCTATGAGACAATTAGAGACTTTAATTCTTTTCCTCGATTGCTTTTAGCTTTTCTGCAGTAGCCCCCAACGGATTGAGGCTTTAGGAAGGCAGGATAGTCTGAGTTCCCGACTTCTGTAACTTATTCTGCTGTAAAATAGTTATTCTTGGTTGATTGATGTATTTTATTACAAATTGAAGTATAAGGAGATTGAAGAGCTCAAGCGCAGATAACGAGTTTAGCCGAAAGTACGGAGATGCGCCTAACACATGCTCTGCAAACCAAGGGTTAGTTCATTCAAATGTTCATCTGCGTTTCGTCAGCCGGAGATGTAGCTGATTAGCGATTTGCCGCCGATGTTTATTCCGTCTGCCAGCATAGCAGAAAACCGCTGTTGAACCGAACCCCGCCCGTTAGGCGGGGAGACTTCGGTTACATTTGTCTTTTCAAATACAAAAAATAAAACTATGCAAAAAAAACAAAGGCAGTTCAGCCTATCATGCATGCGGAAGCTTCC
>JAEZLJ010000165.1 GCA_023415275.1 Bacteroidota bacterium | reverse complement strand
CACGGAGTATCCTGGGCTTTCCTATAAGGGAGATAGGGAGGAGGTAGGGCTGAGGTAGGTAGGAGAGGGAATGTCGAACAGATGAACATGGAATATTGAATGTCGAAGGGTTAGGGTGGAGAGGCTTAATGAACATAGGCTTTCCTTAGGTGGGGGGGGTGAGGAATGATCAATAAACGATTTTCAATGCTCAAGGCTCAACGGAGAGAAGAGAACTAAGATTGGTAGGATAATGAGGTTTATTGAAGAATGGAGGGTATATCTTCTGCCTTCCGGGACCTTAATTACTTAAGAAACTAATATTTATAAATTTAATAATGTTATACATTTTAACCATAAGGATCTAAATTTTCTTAATATATACCTATCATGTTGTTAAAATACATGAGTGACATTGGAAAAATCAATACTGAAACTACCTTGGTGTTCGAATTGGCTTGTTATGAAATATTATCGCATTTTACATGAATCTGAAGCCGATGAGCAAGACCTGCTGGAAAACCGGGAAGCTCATAATGACTGCTGGACTTTATCTCCCAAATGGTTTTTTTCCTGGTTTTTACTGGGATGGCTCATTATCACTATTATATGCCTGCTGATAGGTACATTGAACCTGGCCTGAGGAGGCTGCCCGGTTAAATATTTTTGTTAATGATGATAAATATCATCCTTTAAATCTTTTACCTGTCTTAACTTGCACCTGCTTAGGTCGCTTAATAAGTTCTTTAGATAATTTGATGCTTCTATTGACTCTCTCCTGATTTTAAATATTCCCCAATAAACTTTAATCTCCCTGACTTGTTTATACTTTTTAGTACAAATAGTCCTAACTTTGCATTTTAAATAAACGGATCAGAAATACATGAAAGAAATGAATGATGAGCTTTCTATCCTGGAGAAGACCGTTCTCTCTGAATATAAATATGGTTTTGTCAGCCATCTTGAAGCGGATGAAGCACCAAAAGGCCTGAATGAAGACATTGTGCGCTTTATTTCAGCCAAGAAGAATGAACCACAATGGATGCTTGACTGGCGGTTAAAGGCTTTTGCTCAATGGCAAAAGATGAAAGAGCCCTCCTGGGCAAATATCAAGTATCCCCCAATTAATTACCAGGATATCATTTATTATTCTGCACCCAAGCAAAAGATTAATCCAAAAAGTTTAGATGAGATTGATCCGGAATTAAGAAGAACTTTTGAAAAGTTGGGTATCTCCCTGGAAGAACAAAAGCGCCTGAGTGGTGTGGCGGTGGATGCTGTAATTGATAGCGTTTCAATCGGAACCTCTTTTAAGGAGCAACTGGGAGAATTGGGCATTATATTCTGTTCCATGAGTGAGGCCATCCAGGAGCACCCGGAATTGGTTAGAAAATATTTAAGCTCAGTAGTTCCTATTACAGATAATTATTTCTCGGCACTGAACTCCGCTGTTTTCAGTGACGGGTCTTTTTGTTATATACCTAAAGGGGTACGATGCCCTATGGAACTGTCCACTTATTTCAGGATCAATGCTGAAAATACGGGTCAGTTTGAAAGAACGCTTATAGTGGCGGAGGAAGGTAGCTACGTGAGTTACCTGGAAGGTTGTACCGCTCCCATGCGCGACGAGAACCAGTTGCATGCTGCTGTGGTGGAGCTGGTGGCAATGGAAAATGCAGAGATCAAATATTCTACAGTGCAGAATTGGTATCCAGGCGATAAAGAAGGTAATGGTGGTATTTACAATTTTGTAACCAAGAGGGGTATCTGCAGGGGTGACAATTCCAAGATCTCCTGGACACAGGTAGAAACAGGGTCAGCCATCACCTGGAAATATCCAAGTGTAATACTGAAAGGGGACAATTCTACCGGTGAATTTTATTCTATAGCTGTTACCAACAATCATCAACAGGCTGATACCGGCACCAAGATGCAACACCTGGGAAAGAATACCAAAAGCCGTATTGTTTCGAAAGGAATTTCTGCAGGCTTTAGCAATAATAGCTACAGGGGCCTGGTACATGTGGGTAAGAATGCCGTAAATGCACGGAACTTTTCACAATGTGATTCCCTGTTATTGGGTGATAAATGCGGGGCACATACTTTCCCATACATTGAAGTAAAGAATAAATCCTCCGTGGTAGAGCACGAAGCGACCACCTCTAAAATAGGAGAAGACCAGATATTTTATTGCAACCAACGGGGTATAGACACAGAGACCGCTGTGGCGTTGATCGTTAATGGTTTTGCCAAAGAGGTAATGAATCAGTTGCCCATGGAGTTTGCAGTGGAAGCACAAAAATTATTGGCGATTAGCCTGGAGGGTAGCGTAGGTTAATCTGAATTGATCTTTAAAAATACAGACATGTTAAGCATCGAAAATTTGCACGCAAGTATAGAAGGCAAAAAAATATTAAAAGGCATTAACCTGGAGATCAAACCAGGAGAAGTTCATGCTATAATGGGACCTAATGGTTCGGGTAAAAGCACATTGGCTTCCGTGCTGGCAGGACGTCCTGAATATGAGGTGACTGAGGGGAAAGTGGAGTTTTTGGGAAAAGATCTTTTAGAGCTATCAGCTGAAAAAAGAGCAGGAGAAGGTTTATTCCTGGCGTTTCAATATCCTATTGAGATAGCAGGATTAAGCACTACTAATTTTATAAAGACCGCTGTGAACGAGGTGCGCAAGTACCGCGGGCAGGAACCATTGGATGCTGTGTCTTTTTTAAAGATGATGAAAGAGAAAATGGCCTTGGTGAATATAGAGAAAACTTTATTGACCCGTTCGCTGAATGAAGGTTTTTCAGGTGGAGAGAAAAAGCGTAACGAGATCTTCCAGATGGCTATGCTTGAACCAAAGCTGGCTATCCTTGATGAAACGGATTCAGGTCTTGATATCGATGCCATCCGTATAGCTTCCAATGGTGTGAATGCATTGCGCACAAAGGATAATGCAGTATTGGTAGTTACACACTATCAGCGTTTGCTGGATTATATCGTTCCGGATTATGTGCATGTATTATACAATGGACGAATAGTAAAATCAGGACCTAAGGAACTGGCTTATGAGCTGGAAGAAAGAGGGTATGATTTTATTAAAAGTGAATTTCCTGCCATGGAAGAACTTAATTAATTAAAGGAATGGATACGAATAACTTTTTTACAGAACATTTTAATAAACTGCAGTCACAGGTAAGCAATGGAAACCTGCAGGACCTTCGAAAGAAGGCTTTCCATTCTTTTAATGAAAAAGGAATTCCCCTGGGCCGCAACGAAGAATGGAAATACACCAGGATCAGCAACCTGTTTAATAAGCAATATACTTTTCCGCTGCAACTTACCGCCATTTCAGATGAGGATCTGAGGCAAGTGCGTCTGCCGGGATATGAAAAGGCCAATGAGCTGGTATTTGTAAACGGTTTATTTTCTGAAAACTTATCCACCCTTCGTTCTGAAGCATTGGTAGTGCAGCCGCTTGAGGTGGCCGCCCGTGGAGAGTACAGTGAACTGGTGGCAGAACACCTGGGTCATAGCAGTGACTACCTGAAAGATGGTATCAATGCGCTGAATACAGCATTTGTTCATGGAGGTGTTTTTATTTATGTAGGTAAAGGAAAAACCCTTGATCATCCCATTTATTTATACAATATAACAGATGCGAGGTCAGGCAATTTGTTTTCGCAACCGCGCAGCCTTGTTTATTTATCTCAGCGTGCCAGTGCGCAGATAGTGGAAAATTTCTATACCATAGGTTCAGGTGAAAGTTTTACCAATGGTGTCATGGAGATCGTGATAGAGCAGGATGCCACGCTGGAGCATTATAAAATACAAAATGATGCCGCACATGCCAACCAGGTAAGTACTACGCATATCAGGCAAATAGGCAAGAGCTATGTGCACACGGTCACCATTTCTTTAAATGGAGGCATTGTCAGGAACAACCTCAATGTGGTGCTGGAAGCAGAACACTGCGAGACTCATTTGTATGGCCTTTACTTCATAGGTGGTGAAACACATGTAGACAACCATACCCTGGTAGATAATGTGACGCCACATAGCTTTAGCAACGAATTTTACAAAGGGATCATTGATGATAATGCCACTGGTATTTTCAATGGGAAGATCATGGTACAGCCATTGGCACAAAAAACCAATGCTTACCAATCTAATAAAAATATTTTACTCTCCGATGGTGCCAGCGTGAATACGAAGCCTCAACTGGAAATATTTGCAGATGATGTGAAGTGCTCTCATGGCTGCACAGTGGGACAGCTTGATGAAGAAGGCATGTTTTACCTGCGCTCCAGGGGCATCAGGGAAGAAAAGGCAAGATCATTGCTGGTGCATGCTTTTGCCATGGATGTACTGGAGCATATCAGGCCAATGGCTATACGCTCATATGTAGATCATTTAATTTCTGAACGATTAGAAAGTTAATACCATGGTAACCCCGGTAGCATTACAGGAAGAACTCGATGTGTATAAAATACGGAATCACTTTCCCATACTGAATCGGGAAGTAAAGGGTAAGCCATTGGTGTACCTTGACAATGCTGCAACTACCCAGAAGCCGCAAGCGGTGATAGATGCGCTGGTGAATTATTATTCGGACTTTAATGCCAACATTCACAGGGGCATTCATTCTTTGGCTGAAGAAGCTACAGCAGCCTTTGAAAAAACAAGAGATGCTGCGAAGCAATTTATAAACGCACCAACTAGGGAGCAGATCATTTTTACCCGGGGTGCTACAGAGGGCATCAATTTGGTGGCCTATACCTGGGGAAGACAGAATATACAAGCAGGTGATGAGTTGATTATTTCTGCCATGGAGCACCATTCCAATATAGTTCCCTGGCAAATGTTGTGTGAAGAGAAAGGTGCTGTGTTAAAGGTGATCCCATTCAATGAAGCAGGAGAGATCCGGATGGATGTTTTTGAACAATTGATCAGTGAAAGAACAAAGCTGGTTTCCATAGTTCATGTGTCCAATTCACTGGGCACAGTGAACCCGGTAAAACAAATCATACAAAAGGCACATAATGCAGGAGCCGTAGTGCTGGTGGATGGGGCGCAATCAACAGTACACCTGGATATAGATGTGCAGGATCTTGATTGTGATTTCTTTGTTTTCTCTGGCCATAAATTGTATGGGCCAACAGGCACAGGGGTGCTGTATGGTAAGCAATATTTGTTAGAATCGATGCCTCCCTTTTTAGGAGGAGGTGAAATGATCAAGGAGGTTAGTTTCGAAAAGACCACTTATAACGAGTTGCCTTACAAATTTGAAGCAGGCACACCTAATATAGCAGATGTGGTGGCTTTAAAAACTGCATTTGATTTTATCAATAGCATTGGAAAGCAAAAGATCCGTGATCATGAAAACGAGTTGTTGGCTTATGCTACCGAGCAATTGGAACAAATTCCTCAATTAAAGATAATAGGACAGGCACGTGAAAAGGTCAGTGTTATATCTTTTATACTGGAAGGTATTCATCCCCAGGATGCCGGAATACTTTTAGATAATTCAGGCATTGCAGTGCGCACTGGCCACCATTGCACGCAACCATGTATGAATATATTCGGGATACCCGGAACCATCAGGGCATCCTTTGCCGTTTACAATACCAGGGAAGAAGTGGATACATTGGTCAAAGGCCTGCATAAGGTCATTAAAATGTTGTTGTAAGTATGGAGATGGTTAAAAGTATTGAAGACATACAATCAGAGATAGTCGAAGAGTTTTCATTATTTGATTCGTGGGATGAAAAGTATGAATACATCATTGACCTGGGAAAGAAGCTTGAGCCATTGGAAGATATATATAAACTGGATGAAAATAGGGTCAGGGGATGCCAGTCAACTGTTTATCTGGTAGCAGATTATAGGGATGGCAAGGTTTGCTTTAGGGCAGATAGTGACGCAGTTATTGTAAAAGGTTTAATCAGTATGCTGATAAGAGTATTGTCAGGGCATACTCCTGATGAAATAGTTGAAGCAAAACTTGATTTTATTAATGAGATAGGTATGATGTCTCATTTGGCTCAGACCAGGTCCA
>JAEZLJ010000114.1 GCA_023415275.1 Bacteroidota bacterium | reverse complement strand
GCAGAACATCATGCAGAAAACAGGCGCCTCCAATACTTTATTTAACCTGGCCGCCGACCTTGTCAACCATACTTCACGACATGTATTTATTACCGGTAAGGCGGGTACGGGTAAGACGACCTTTTTGAAATATATCAAAGAGTCCACTCCAAAGAATGCTGTGGTGGTTGCCCCAACAGGCGTGGCCGCCATCAATGCCGGTGGTGTTACCATGCATTCATTTTTCCAGTTGCCTTTTGGTCCATTTGTGCCTGGTTCAGTGGGTGGCTTTAATAACCAAAATATAGCTACCGATAAACACAGCCTGTTTCGCAATATCCATTTTACCACTTCCAAAAGAGAGCTGCTCCAGGAGTTGGAGCTTTTGATTATTGATGAGGTAAGTATGGTGCGCTGCGATATGCTCGACGCCATGGATACTATCCTGCGACATTTTCGCAGACAACCTCACTTACCATTTGGTGGTGTACAGTTGATCTATATTGGTGACATGTTCCAGTTACCGCCCGTGATCCCTCAATCAGAATGGAATATTCTGCAGGAGTTTTATGAAAGCCCTTTTTTCTTTGCTTCCAGGGCTATTAAAGAAGCGCCCCCTCTTTATATTGAATTAAAAAAGATCTACCGGCAAAACGAACAGCATTTCATAGACATATTGAACAGGGTCCGCAACAATAAGCCACAGCCTGCCGATCTACAGGAGCTGAATAATAAATACGACCCGGCATTTAATGCCCCTCCTGGCGAGAAGTATATAACGCTATCCACCCATAATCGAAAGGCAGATGTGATCAACGAAGCAGAACTGAAAAAGCTGCCAGGAAAGCTATACAGTTTTAAAGCCGAGATCTCAGGCGAATTTTCAGATAAGGCGCTCCCCACAGATATTGACCTGCAGCTTAAAGAAGGCGCCCAGGTCATGTTTGTAAAAAATGATTCGGGCACGGAGCGACGTTTTTATAATGGCAAGCTGGCTATCGTTAATAAGATTGCCAAAGATGAAATATGGGTATCCTTCAACAATGGAGAAAAGGAATTAAAGCTGGAAAAAGAGACATGGAAAAATGTTCGCTACAACTACAATAAAGAAAAAGATAACATTGAGGAAGAAGAGTTGGGAAGCTTCGTCCAATATCCCATTCGCCTGGCCTGGGCCATTACCATTCATAAAAGCCAGGGACTTACTTTTGAAAAGGCAGTAATAGATGCCGGCTCTTCTTTTGCCGCCGGCCAGGTATATGTAGCCCTCAGCCGTTGTACCTCGCTTGAAGGGCTGGTGTTGCATTCCAGGATCTTTTCACATGCCATAGCCACCGATCCGAGGGTACTGGAATTTGCCCAACGGGAAGCCAATGATAGCTACCTCGAAAACTTATTGAAAGAAGAGAAACTAAAGTACCAGGGCGATGTGCTCATCAAAGCCTTTGATTGGCGAAAACCTACCAAAGCCATCATGGAATGGAAGGAACTGATACCCGGTAAAAAGTTACCTAACCCTGATGAAGCCCTGGACTTGAACAAGGAGATCCTGGAAAAAATAAAACAACAGGCTGGCATAGCCGAAAAATTTGTGGTGCAACTACAACAGGTGCTTGCCTCTGGAAATACCGACCTGCTATTACAGCGGGTGAACAAAGCCATACCTTACCTGGCCAAAGCTATGGTGGATGAAGTGCTACACCCTATGCAACAGCACCTTTCCTCACTTCAATATGCCAGCAAGGTTAAAAAGTATTACAAGGAAGTGCAAATGATTGAAGGATTTATCCTGGCTCATTTACAAAAGCTGAATAACCTTCAGTATGGCGATATGCACTTTGTATCCTATGCATTTGAATCAGTAGAACACCGCGTAGTGGTAAAAGATTCAAAAAAGGTGAAGGCAGAAAAAGGAGCTTCTCACCGCGACAGTCTTGTTTTATTCAGGGAAGGGAAATCCTTTGCTGAAATTGCCGCTCTTAGAAACCTGGCGATGGGTACCATCGAAAGTCACCTGGCCAGCTTTGTATATAGTGGAGAAGTGGATATTCACGAACTGGTTTTTGAATCAAAAACAAAGGCCATATTAAATGTGATAGAAGATTTGGGAATGACAGCAACTTCCATCAGGCAACGCCTGGGTGATGATTTTACCTTTGGGGAGATCAGGGCTGTAATGAATCATTACAGGCGCCTGGAAGAAAAAAAGAATGAAGCTGCTGCTACTGCATAAACCATCCCAGGTCTGCATGAACGCATTACAGGTCTTCTTCTTTATCCTTTACATATTCCAGGATGTCTGCCGGTTGACATTCCAATACTTCACAGATCTTTTCCAGGGTAGAAAACCTGATGGCTTTTGCTTTCCCTGTTTTTAATATAGACAGGTTCGATAAGGTGATGTCCACTTTTTCTGCCAATTCAGACAGCGATATCTTCCGCTTCGCCATCACTACATCCAGGTTCACTATTATAGCCATAATTATATGGTTAATGCGTTTTCTTCTTCCAACTCTTTCCCTCTTTCATATACTACAGCTATCACCAGTATGATCATACCTATTATAAAGCCGTTACCCACATCAGTTAGTAATTGAAATTGGGGAGATGCAATGGATTGATGCAAAAAACTATTGAACACAAAATAGTTCAGCAGGTTCACCAGGTCAGAAATAATAAATAAAGCTGCCAGGATCTTTAACCGTTTTATGATTTGTCCTTTAAATGGACTTTTTAAGTTGGTCTCGGTAAATATCTTTTTAAAGTTCCACAGCACCCCCAATCCCAATCCCATAA
>JAEZLJ010000085.1 GCA_023415275.1 Bacteroidota bacterium | reverse complement strand
TTCAATTCTATACCGCTTTGTACCTGTAAAAAGAAGGTACACGCATTTGTTTAAACAGGTAAGGACATTATCGCTTATATGCTTAAAGCAAGGCATGGAAAAGAAAGATGTATTAACTGCCTTATTCTCTTTTCTGGAAGAGCAAAAGCGCATATCCCTTACCCGCGAACAGTTTGACTTGTTGTTGTCTTCCTTTGATCAAGAACTAGCTACCAGGCTCAGTGAACCAAAGAAAGTGAAGGTAAAGAAGGAAAAGAACAAGCTTGATATCAAGGTTTCTAAACCACTTAATGAAGAAGAAATTGAGTTCTTAGAGCTCTATATGGAGGATTATCAGTGGACCATCAGGTTTGAAGGGGAATTTCCGCCCAATTACCAGGTACCATTGTTTTTGCTCAAGCACGTGGCCTAGCGCGGTTTCTGGTTTATTGTTTTTTGTTTATGGTTCTGTAGTTCGAAGAGTATTATTTATTGCAGACATTCCTATACCTCTATGAAAGGTTTAGGAGGGTCTCTCCTTGTCAACTTTTCAACTTTTTAACCCGTCAACTATTTTTCCATTTTGCATTTTACATTTTTCATTGCTCTCTCCCCATTTTTGAATTTTTACTTTTGCCTTTTGACTTCTCATGGCTGTCCGCCCGGGGTCTGCCATTGTGAGATAGCCTTAGCAGCGCGGCGGCGACCCCGGGAAATTAGAAGCACAACGTTTATTTAATTCGATAGATCTGAAGAGTAGGTTCCACATTTATACTAACGGTGTACTACATATGCATTTAAACCTATGATAGGATGATTAACCCACAATGCGTACCTACGGCACGCTATGGCATTCTTCAACTTGTTTCTACCTACCAGATGTCCCTACGGGACATGGTAAGTGCTGGAGAGTTATTGGCACGAAACAAAAGCTATCCATCCGCCTTCACTTTTCCCATTTTACATTTTACATTTTTTATCCCTCTCTCCCCATTTTTGAATTTTTGATTTTTGACTTACTTCCTCTCTATCCTTAGGCGAAATACAATCTATAACGCCTCTTCCATCAACGAACCAGAAACAAAAAACCATAAACCATAAACTCCACATATTACAGAACCCCTGCGCAAACAGGGGTCCTGAAAACTAAACTGCTTATATGAGAAAACTGCAGTTTAAATTTACTGATATTTTATTACAAACAGCCGGAACGACAATCAAATTTTTAAGTGGTTGTAAACCAGCAGGTTTTTACTCCTCCAGCAGCTCATCACCGGCATCCTTCTGAAAAGACAGCCAGATCATCAGCAATCCGAAAGCCAGGAAAATGCCACCACACCATCCATTCACCGCCTGGCCTCCTTCTGAATCCACCAGCATATAAACCAGCAACAAGAGGCCAACAATGGTGAAGAAGGAGCCGATAACAAAACGCAGGTCAAATAATTTATTCATAGCAATTGATTTAATAGAAGATAATATTGAGGATCACTGTGAGGATCACCACGATCACACCCAGCCATAATGGGTTTTTGTACCATACCTTGGCGGAATCAGTCTGCCTGGGGGTAAGGCTATAAACCAGTCCTACCAGTTCACTTTCCGGCTTGGGTTTGCTCATTAAACTGATCAGGGCAGTCATAACCAGGCAAACAATAAAGGCAATGCCGGCAATGGTAAATGCCTGGCTGGTACCTGAATAAAATTCATGCACATTACCCAGCCAGCCGCCCTTCCCTTCCGCTACCGTCAACCCATGCGTGAGTGCCGCAGATGCCGTACCGCAAAGCAATCCCCAGAAAGCGCCGTTGGAGGTGGTGCGCTTCCAGAACATGCCCAGGAAGAAGGTGGCGAATAAAGGCGCATTCACAAAAGAGAACACCAGCTGCAGCAAGTCCATGATGCTGTTAAATCCGCGGGCCACATAGGCCGTGGCGATAGAAATGAGGATGCCTGCTACGGTGCTGGCCTTACCTACATTCAGATAGTGTTTGTCAGAGGCATTCTTTTTAATGTGCGATTGGTAAATGTCGTAGGTCCATACAGTATTAAAAGCGGTGACATTACCCGCCATGCCCGACATGAAGGAGGCGATCAGGGCTGTAATACCCACTCCCAATATGCCGCTTGGATAGAGCTTTGACAGCAACAGTGGCAAGGTCATATTATAGTTCACATCGCCATTTGGATTTTTAGGCAGTTCGAAACCCGCAAACTGGTTTTGCAAGGCCAGGATAATGATGCCCGGAAGTATCACTACCAAGGGCATGACGATCTTGGGCATGGCCGCTATGATGGGTGTGCGGCGGGCAGAATTCAGGTTGCGGGAGATCATGGCACGCTGCACCACCAGGAAGTCGGTGCACCAGTAGCCAAAGGCCAGCACGAAGCCCAGTCCAAACACCAGGCTAAAGGCATCCACTCCCATAGGATTGGTAGAAGCACTCGCCATGCCCTTCCATAAATGCAGCTTGGCATTGTCCACATTATGGATCAAACCTTGTAACCCACCCGCCTTTTGCATACCAATGAATACAAGGGGCGCTATACCCAGCACGATCAGGAAAAATTGCAGCACTTCATTATACACAGCGCTTGTTAAACCACCCAGGTAGGTATAGATCAACACGATGCCTGCTGCTACCCAGATGCACACATCGAAATCCCAGCCCAGGAAGGCCTTCATCAGCATGGCCAAAGCATAAAGGGAAATGCCTGAAGAAAAGACCGTCATCACGGCAAATGTCAGCGCATTGAAGGTCCGGGTCTTTTCATCAAAGCGCAGCTTTAGGTATTCGGGAACGCTTCGGGCTTTGCTGCCATAATAGAATGGCATCATGTAAATGCCCAGGAACACCATGGCAAAGGCGGCGCCCAGCCAGTAAAAATGCGCGGTATACAAACCATACTTAGCACCGCTAGCCGCCATGCCGAGCACTTCCTGCGCGCCCAGGTTGGCAGATATAAATGCCAGTGAAGTAATCCACAGGGGAATGCTCCGGTTACTCATCAGGAAGTCATTGCCCGTTTTCATTCTGCGCTTGAGCAGGAACCCGATACCAACCACAAAAAGGAAATACAATACGATGATCGCGTAATCAATAAGATGTAAGGACATGCCGTTGTAAAAATTGTTTGTAATGTTAAGTGATTTTCATAACAACTGCTGAATGAGGAGCAAGAGTTTTTATTATTAAGTGAACCGCAGAATATGAACATGGAATAACGAATGATGAAGAATTAGGATGAGAGGCTTTTTAATCGGTACTTTTCTAAGGTGGAGAGAGGGGAATGTCGAACAGATGAACAATCCTCCTACGC